>DASWCJ010000301.1:0-3246 GCA_036390155.1 Anaeromyxobacter sp. | reverse complement strand
CCCGGCTCCCCGCGTCCACGATCGCCGGCCCGAGCTGCAGCGCGACCGGCGCGAGCGCGGGCATGCCGAGCGCCGTCACCCCCGCCGCGAGCGCCGGACCGGCGAAGCTCTTTGCCATCCCGACCACCGAGCCGAGAAGGCCCGAAGCCCCGCCGCCCGACGAGCTGCTCGAGCCGCTGCCGCTCGACTTCGTGATGTCCGCGACCTCCTTCATCTTCTTGTCGATGTCGCTCTCCCACTTCTTGTCGAGGTACGCGAGGAGCTTCAGGAGCTTGTCCTCGACCGAGAGGTTCTTGTCGTCGAGGAACGCGAGCGCGGCCGGCGTGGAGGTCTTCGCGGGCGTCGTCTTCGACGTGGCCGACGCCGCGCCGCCCGCGTAGCCGATCCCGGTGCTCGACGGCTTCTTCGGGCTCGCGGCCTTCTTCGCCGAGGTGGCGCCCGCCGCGAGCACGACGGCGGCGCCGTAGGGGTGGCTCGCGAGGAGGGTGTCGGCGGCGCTCGCGGAGACCGCAAGCGCGTACCGCTGCGCGAGGGCCGCCGGGACCGGGGGCTCCGGCGCGGCGGCATGGCAGGTCGTGACGTTCGAGACCATGGGGGTCCTTTCGTGACCGTCGAGGGGACTACGAGCGGGGCGGAGAGCGCGTTCCGTGCCGGAGGCCAGGTCCCGGATCTCGCGGGGTTGGCGAGGACGCCCCGTCCGCTGGGGGACCTCCCGTCCGCCCGCCGGCCCGTTCCGCGGCCCCGGGCGCTCGCGCTACATTGCGACCATGCGCTTCCTCGGAGTGGACGTCGGGAAGGTGCGGATCGGCCTCGCCCTCGCGGACGACGTCCTCCGCACCGCGCGCCCGCTCCGGACCGTCGCGCGCCGCGACGAGGCCGCGACGCTCGCCGACATCGGCGACACGGCGCGGGAGTACGAGGTCACCCAGCTCGTCGTCGGGCTCCCGCTCAACATGGATGGCACGGAGGGACCGGCGGCGCGCCACGCCCGCGCCTTCGCCGCGAAGCTCTCCGCCGCGCTCGGCGTGCCCGCGGCGCTCCAGGACGAGCGGCTCTCCACGTTCGAGGCCGAGAGCCGCTTGCGCGAGCGCGGGATCTCGGGGAAGGATGCGCGCGCGCGCGTGGACGCGGAGGCTGCGGCGGTGATCCTGCAGGACTGGCTCGGGGGGAGCGGGGCGTGAGGCGGGCGATCTCCGTCGTCCTCGCCCTCGTCGTGCTCGCCGCGGGCGCGGCCGGCGCGCTCGCCTGGCGCCAGCTCGCGCTCTTCCGCGACACGCCCTTCGGCTCGCTCGAGGAGAAGGTGATCGTCGTCCCGCCCGGCGTGCCCGCCCGGGCCGTCGTCCGGGCCCTCGCGCGCGGTCGCGCCCTGTCCGACGAGCGCACCGCATGGTGGTTCGTCCGGGTCTTCCGCCGCGACGCCGCCCACTTCCGGGCGGGCGAGTACGCCTTCACCGGCCCGCTCCGGCCGGACGAGGTGCTGAACCGGATCGTGCACGGTGAGGTCCGCCTCCACCGCGTGACGATCCCGGAGGGGCTCCGCGCCGACGAGATCGCCACGGTCGTCGGGCGGAGCGGCCTCGCGCCGGAGGCCGACTTCCTCGCCGCGGCGCGCGACCCGGCGCTCGCGCGCTCGCTCGGCCTCCCCTACCCCGGCCTCGAGGGCTTCCTCTTCCCCGACACCTACTCCTTCCCGCTCGGCGTCAACGCGCGCGCCATCGCGACCGCGATGGTCGAGCGCTTCAAGGAGGAGTACGCGAAGGCCGACGCGCTGCGAGGGCCGGGCGTCGCCTTCACGATGGGCGAGGCGGCGACCTTCGCCTCCATCGTCGAGAAGGAGACCGGCCAGACCGAGGAGCGGCCCCGCATCTCCTGCGTGTTCCACAACCGGCTGCGGCTCGGCATGCGCCTCCAGACCGATCCGACCGTGATGTACGCGTCGCTCCTGCGCACCGGGCGGTGGTCGAAGAACATCACGCGCGCCGACCTCCTCGCGCCCCACCCGTACAACACGTACTCCACCGCGGGCCTGCCCCCCGGGCCGATCGCCAGCGCGGGGGCGGCAGCCCTCCGGGCGGCGCTCGCGCCGGCGTCGTGCAAGGACCTCTTCTTCGTGTCGCGCAACGACGGCACCCACGTCTTCTGCCCCGACCTCGGCTGCCACAACGCGGCGGTCCAGCACTGGCAGGTCGAGTACTTCAAGCGCGGCCGCTGAGCCGGGCTGCGCCCCCCCTCGCGGCCCCGGCGGGGCGTCACGCGCCGCAAGCCCCGCGGGCGGGCTGCCGCCCTGCATCGCGAGCCCCCGGACCTTATGCTCCCTGGCGTCGGCGCGCCGCGTGCGCCGGGTCGAGGGATCGCATGCGTGACGCATCGCAGATGAGCTGGGTCACCCGGATCGCGTCCTACCAGGACCGGGAGGGCTACTCGGAGCAGCACTGGGAGGGGTCCCTCGAGGACTACCTCGGGATCGTCCGCCAGAACCCGAAGGTCACCCGGACCGCGTTCCAGCGCGTCTACGACATGATCCTGTCGCACGGGAAGACCGAGTACATCGACAACAAGAAGAAGCTCGTCCGCTACAACTTCTTCGCGGACACGGACTTCGACGGGAAGGACGCGATCTTCGGGCTCGACATCCCGCTCATGAAGCTCGTGAACGTCTTCAAGAGCGCGGCGCAAGGCTACGGGACCGAGAAGCGCGTCATCCTCCTGCATGGGCCGGTCGGCTCCTCCAAGTCGACCATTGCCCGGCTCCTCAAGAAGGGGCTCGAGGCGTACTCGAGGACCGCCGAGGGTGCGCTCTACACCTTCGCGTGGGACGTGGAGCGGACGAACCTCGAAGGGGTGCGCCGACGGGAGACGATGCCCTGCCCGATGAACGAGGAGCCGCTCCACCTCGTCCCGCCGGAGTGGCGCGCGAAGGTGTGCGCGGAGCTCTCCGGTGACTCCGGCTACGCGATCCCCGTGATGGGCGACCTCTGCCCGGCGTGCCGCTTCGTCTACAAGGAGCTGATGACCGAGTACAAGGGCGACTGGGAGAAGGTGCTCTCCCACGTCCGCGTGCGCCGGCTCATCCTCTCCGAGAAGGACCGTATCGGCATCGGCACGTTCCAGCCCAAGGACGAGAAGAACCAGGACTCGACCGAGCTCACCGGCGACATCAACTACCGGAAGATCGCCGAGTACGGCTCCGACTCCGATCCGCGCGCCTTCAACTTCGACGGCGAGTTCAACATCGCGAACCGCGGC
>DASWCJ010000300.1:0-8684 GCA_036390155.1 Anaeromyxobacter sp. | reverse complement strand
AAGAGAACGCGCCTGACGCATGGAGCAGTCAGGCGCGTTCACTACGAGTCCGAAGTTAAGTCCCCTGCGTCTGCCAGTTCCGCCACGGCCCCGCGACGCTCAGCGCGCGCGCTGCGCGGCAGGTAACGTGGTGCGGGGCGGAGGCGCGAAGCTCACGCTCGCAGGATGCCTCACGCGACCGCGAAGTCAACGGGGCGTCGAGCGGCCGTGCGTCAGCCCCGTGCGGAACGCCGCTCGAGCAGCGCGCGCAGCGCGGGCGTCCGCCGCACGAGGTCGAGCGCCAGCTCCGCGTGACCGGGGACGTAGCCGTTCCCGAGGAGGAGGGTCGCGTCGCGCGCGATCCCCTCGGCGCCGAGCGCGGCGGCGGTGAACGAGGTCGCCATCGAGAAGAAGAGGACGGTGCCGCCGTCCCGCACCGCGAGCAGCGCAGCCATCTCCGCGCCCGGCACCGTCGTGCAGCTCACGACGAGGTCGAACGGCCCGCCCGCCTGCTCGATCGCGCGGAGCACGCCGACCGCGTCGGTCGCGTCCACCTCGAGCGCCGCGTCGCACAGGCCCGCCGCGCGGACCTCCTCGAGCGCCTCGCGGGACCGGTCCGCCGCCGCGAGGAGGCCGCCTGCGCCCACGACCTCGCGCGCCCGGGCGAGCACGAGCGCCCCCGCCTTGCCGGCGCCGAGGACGAGCAACCGCTGCCCGGCGCGGAGGTGGCGTGACGCGAGCGCGGGCGCCCCGCAGACGTCGAGCACCGCGAGCGCGATCTCCTCCGGCAGGTCCTCGGGGAGCCTCGCCCACGCGCCGGACGCGAACAGGAACGCGGTGCCCTCGCAGTCCACCCGCTCGAGCGCGGGCCGGACCTCCCGGATCCGCTCGAGCCGGAGTGGCGTGAGCGTGAGCGACACGAGCGTCGCGATCCGATCGCCGGGCCGGAGCGAACGCGCGGCGGGGTGGAGCGGGCCGACGCTCCGGACGCGCCCGAGGAGCATTCCCCCGGAGCCGGTGACCGGGTTGTGGAGCTTTCCGCGCGCGCGGACGATCCGGAGGATCTCCGCGCCGATCCGGGCCGGGTCGCCGCCGGCGGCCGCCTCGAGCTGCCGGAACGAGGCGGCGTCCACCGCGAGCGCCTCGACGTCGAGCTCGAGCTCGTCCTCCCCGCGCGGAAGCGACGGGTCGAGCGCGTCGGCGCGCTGCGGGAGCGCGCCCTCCGGCGAGACGACGCGGCGCAGTCCGTATGGGTCCATTCGCCCCCTGATGCTAGCCATCTTGGTCGACCGTCACGAGGGCCGACAGCGCGCGCACCTCGTCAGGGACCGCCGCTCCGGGGCCGCGCAGGCACCGGCGCCTCCCTGGCGCGGCGCCCAGCAGAAGTCGGCGATCGTCGGTCGGTCCGGGCTACATTGAGCGGGCATGCGCTACCGGCTCTCGATGCCCGAGCCCCACTCGCACCTCTTCCACGCGGAGCTGGTGGTGGACCGCCCGGGGGAGGAGCTCGAGGTCGTCTTCCCGGTCTGGACGCCCGGAAGCTACCTCGTCCGCGAGTTCGCGCGACAGGTCGAGGGCGCGACCGCCGACGACGGCGCCGGCCGGGCGCTGCCGCTCGAGCGGGTGGACAAGCACCGCTTCCTCGTCCGCGCCATGGGCGTGGCGCAGGCCGTGCTCCGCTTCCGCGTCTACGCGAACGAGCTCACGGTGCGCACCGCGCACCTCGACGGAACGCACGGGTTCCTGAACCCCGCGGCGGTGCTGCCGTACGTCCGCGGGCGCGAGGCCGAGCCCCACGTCCTCGAGGTCGTCCCGCCGGTGGGCTGGCGCGTCGCGACGGCGCTCCCGGGCGGACCGACGGAGTTCACGGCGCGCGACTACGACGCGCTCGCGGACTCGCCCGTCGAGATCGGCACGCACCGGCTCCTCCGCTTCGACGCGCTCGGGAAGCCGCACGAGCTCGCGCTGTGGGGGCGGGGGAACGTCGACGACGGCCCCCTCGTCGCGGACGCCCGGCGCGTGGTCGAGACCCTCGGGGGGCTCATGGGCGGGCTCCCGTACGAGCGGTACCTCTTCATCGTGCACCTCGCGGACCGCCGCCGCGGCGGGCTCGAGCACGCCGCGTCCACGACGCTGCACGTCGCGCGGCACGGGTTCTTCCCGCGGAAGGCCTACGAGGAGACGCTCGGGCTCCTCGCGCACGAGTTCTTCCACGTCTGGAACGTGAAGCGGCTCCGCCCGGCCGCGTTCGTCCCGTTCGACTACGCGCGCGAGCAGTACACGCGGCTCCTCTGGTGGTTCGAGGGCGCGACGAGCTACTACGAGCAGGTCGCGCTCGCCCGCGCCGGGATCCTCGCGCCGGGGCGCTGGCTCGAGGCGCTCGGGCAGGGGCTCACCGCGCTCGCGCGCACGCCCGGCGCGGCGAAGATGAGCCTCGAGGAGGCGAGCCTCCTCGCGTGGGTGAAGCACTACCGGCCGGACGAGAACACGCCGAACAGCGCCGTCTCGTACTATCTCAAGGGCGAGCTCGTCGCGTTCGCCCTCGACCTCGCGCTGCGCCGCGCGGGCCGCTCGCTCGACGAGCTCCTGCGAGCGCTCGAGGCGCGGTACGAGGACGGCGGCGTGCCGGAGGACGGCGTCGAGCGGATCGCGGCGGGGCTCCTCGGCGAGGCCGAGGCGCGGCGGTTCTTCGACCGGTTCGTGCGCGGGACCGAGCCGCTCGAGCTCGACCTGGACGTGCTCGGGCTCCGGCTCCGGACACGGGCCGCCGAGGGGCTCGACGACAAGGGCGGGACGCCCGTGAAGGCGGAGGAGGGCGCCCCCCGCGCCGGCTGGCTCGGTGCGGAGCTGCCGCCCGGCCCGAAGCTCCTCGTCGCGTCGGTGCGCGAGGGGGGCCCGGCGCACCGCGCGGGGCTCTACGCCGGCGACGAGCTCGTCGCGGAGGACGGGTTCCGCCTGGAGCGCGGCGCGCTCTGGGATCGGCTCTGCGAGCGCGGTCCGAGCGGGGCGCTGCGGCTCACCGTGTTTCGCCGGGACGAGCTCCTCCCGGTGGAGGTGGTCCTGGGCGAGCCTCCCGAGGACACGATCTGGCTCGAGCCGCTCGCCGAGCCGAGCCCGGCGCAGCGCTCCGCGTTCGAGGCCTGGTCGGCCGGGCGCTGGCCCGGCGGCCGCTGAGTCGTTAAAGGAGACGAGATGGCCTTCGATCCGAACGTGTACGCCCGTCGCCGCGCCCGCGTCTTCGAGGAGATGGAGCGGCGCGGCGGCGGCGCGATGGTCCTGCCGGCGGCCGAGGAGCGGCCCCGCAACGCCGACAACGAATACGTCTTCCGCCAGGACTCCGACTACGCCTGGGGGATCGGGCTCGACGAGCCGTCCGGGTGCGCGGTGCTCGTCGCGCGCGGCGGCGAGCGAAAGCTGGTCCTGTTCGTGCGGCCGCGCGACAAGGAGAAGGAGATCTGGAACGGGAAGCGCACCGGCGTCGAGGGCGCGAAGGAGCGCTACGGCGCGACCGAGGCGTTCACGGTCGCGGAGCAGGACGCGAAGCTCTCCGAGCTCCTCGAGGGCGCGACGACGCTCTGGTGGCGCTTCGGCCAGGAGCCGGCGTGGGACGCCCGGATGGCGCGGGTGCTCGCCGACCTGCGAATGGGGGTGCGGGCCGGGAAGCGCGCGCCGGGCGCGATCGTCGATCCGGGCCGGATCCTGCACGAGCTGCGGCTCCTGAAGGCGCCCGAGGAGCTCGCGCTGCTTCGCAAGGCGGCGGAGATCACGACGGAGGCGCACCTCGCCGCGATGCGCGACGGCGCGCGCGGCCGGCGCGAGCACCAGGTGCAGGCGGAGATCGAGTACGCGTTCCGCCGGCGTGGCGGGAGCGGGCCCGGCTACGGGACGATCGTGGCGACCGGCGCGAACTCGACCATCCTCCACTACCGCGCGGGTGACGCGGTGCTCGAGGACGGGCAGGTCTGCCTGGTGGATGCGGGCGGCGAGTACGACTGGTACACCGCCGACGTGACGCGGACGTTCCCGGTCTCGGGGAAGTTCACGAAGGCGCAGCGCGACCTGTACGAGCTCTGCCTCGCCGCGCAGAAGGCGGGGGTGGAGGACGTGCGGCCGGGCGCGACGGTGGACGGGCTCCACGACCTCACCGTGCGACGGCTGACGGAGGGGCTCGTGACGCTCGGGCTCCTCGCCGGGCCGGTGGACGCGCGGCTCGAGGACAAGGGCTACCGGAGGTACTACATGCACCGGACCGGGCACTGGCTCGGCCTCGACGTGCACGACGTCGGCGACTACTACGTCGACGGGAAGCCGCGGCCGCTCGGGCCGGGGATGGTGCTCACCGTGGAGCCGGGCCTGTACGTGGCGGAGGACGACGAGACGGCGCCGCCCGAGCTGCGCGGGGTGGGGATCCGGATCGAGGACGACGTGCTCGTCACCGAGAGTGGGCGCGAGAACCTCACTGCGGCGGTGCCGAAGGAGGTCGCGGACGTCGAGGCGGCGTGCACGCGTTGACGCGCGGTCTTCGTACCCGTCGAGGCGAGCTCACGGCGCGGGAGCGGACTCGCCCGGCTGCGTCGCCGTGAGGTCCCGCCGCATGTCCTCCCAGGCCTGTCGCGCCTCGTCGACCGAGCCCTCGTCCTCGATCGTGGTGATGTCGCCCGGATCGCGGTCGAGGATCACCGCCTTGAAGACGCGCCGCATGATCTTCCCGCTCCGCGTCTTCGGCAGCGTCCGCACGAAGTTCACGTCGCCGATGACCGCCACCGGGCCGAGCTCGCGCGCGCAGGTCGCGACGAGCTCCCGCCGGAGCGCCTCCGACGGCTCCTGCCCCTGCTTGAGCGCGACGAACGCCGAGATCACCTCGCCGCGCAGCGCGTCGGGCCGTCCCGTCACGCCCGCCTCGGCGACCGCGGGGTGGGTGAGGAAGGCGGTCTCGACCTCGATCGTGCCGAGGCGGTGGCCGGAGATCTTGATGATCTCGTCGGCGCGGCCGGCGAAGAAGACGTAGCCGTCCTCGTCCACGTGCGCGGAGTCGCCGGTGTAGTAGACGCCGTCGATCTTGCGCCAGTAGTCCTGGCCGTAGCGGCCCGGCTCGCCCCAGAGCGCCGGCGTGAGCCCCGGGAACGGCCGCTTCAGCACCATGATGCCCTTCTCGCCCGCGGCGCACGGCGTGCCGTCCGCGGGGTTCACCACCTCCGCTGCGATGCCCGGGAGCGGGATCCCCGCCGAGCCCGGCTTGATGGGGAGCATCGCGAGGCCGTAGGGGTTGCCGAACACCGGCCCGCCAGTCTCGGTCTGCCACATGTGGTCGATGACCGGCACCTCGTCCTGGAGGACGCGCCGCTGGAGCCACTCCCACGCAGGCGCGTTCAGGACCTCCCCCGCGCAGACGACGCGCTCGAGCGTGTCGTGCCGGAATGCGCGCGCCGGGGCCTCGCCATAGCGCATGAGGAGCCGCGCCGCGGTGGGCGAGGTGAAGATCCCCGTGACGCCCAGCTCCTCGACGATGCGCCAGAGCGTCTCCGGCCCCGGGTGATCGAGCGCGCCCTCGTACGCGACGGTGGTGCACCCCATCACGAGCGGCGCATAGACGATGTAGCTGTGGCCGACGATCCAGCCGATGTCGGAGGTGGACCACCACACGTCGTCCGGTCGCAGGCCGAAGCACCAGCGGCCCATCGCGTGGATGTGCACCTGGTAGCCGCCGTGGACGTGAACGGCGAGCTTCGGCTTCGCGGTGGTGCCGGAGGTCGCGAGGATGAACGCCGGCTCGTTCGCCTCCATCTCGACGTGCGCGGTGGACTCTCCCTGGCCGAGGGCGAGGAACGCGGCCCAGTCGAGGTCGCGGTCGGGCTGCATGGGGGCGTCGTCGGTCCGGCGGAGGACGACCACGTGCTCGACGTCGTTCGGCTGCTCGAGCGCGCCGTCCACGATGGGCTTCAGTCGGGTGAGCTTCCCCTTGCGGAAGGTGACGTCGGCGGTGAGGACGAGCTTCGAGCCGGAGGCCTGGATGCGATCGCCGAGCGCCTTCGCCCCGAAGCCGGCGAAGACCGCGCTGTGGATCGCGCCGATGCGGACGATCGCGAGCATCGCGACGATCGCCTCGGGGCAGGTCGGCATGTAGAGGGTGACGCGGTCGCCCTTTCCGACCCCGAGCCCGCGGAGCGCCGCCGCGGTGCGCTCGACCTCGCGCAGGAGCTGGACGTAGGTGAGGACGCGTCGCTCGCCGCGCTCGTTCGCGTACACGAGCGCCGCGTGGCCGCCGCGGCCCGCCGCGGCGTGCCGGTCGAGCGCGTTGTACGCGAGGTTCGTGCGGGCCCCGGCGAACCAGCGGAACTGCGGGTAGCTCCACTCGAACACCGTGTCCCAGGTGCGGAACCAGGGGAGCTCCCGGGCTGCGCTGGCCCAGAACGCCTCCGGGTCGCGCCGTCCGGCCTCGAGCCAGCGGCGCACGACCGGATTCACGAGGTCCATGGCGTTCCTCCGCGCAGACGCGTTTCCGCGCCAGCTCTGATCTCGGCTCGTGGCGGGAGCCCGGCCACTCCCCGCGCGAGAAGCGGACGCGCGCGCGGACGGGCGGCTGCACGGCCGCCCGGAGTGCGCCGAGCTGCTTCTCGGCGAGAAGCGGTCGCAACTTTGCGTCCTACCGTACTCACGGCGGAGGAGCGGATCCACGCGCGCGAGCCGGCGTCGTTCCTCATGCGGGACGGCGCGAGCCGCCTCGTGCTCCCGCTCGAGAACGGAAGGTCCCACGTCCTCGCGTCGGTGGGGCGGGGCGAGTTCTCCGGCGAGATCGGCTTCACCGACCGGAACCCGCGGTCCGCGGACGCGATCGCGGCGCAGGACACGCGCCTGTTCTCGCTCTCACGCGGCGGCCTCGCCACGGCGGCCGCGGCGTACCTGGCGCTCGAGACGGAGCTGCACGCGCGGCTCTCGCAGGCGCTCGCGGCGCGCGCCTGCGGCTCGCGGACCTCGAGCTCCGCGCGCTGAAGGAGATGTGAGCGAGCGGCCCTGCCACGACCCTTGACACCCCTCGCCGCAGGCAGTATTTACGCCGCCTTACGTCAGCCTGGCGGTCCTCCCGGGACCGTGGTTTCAAGGGCTTCCGTCGCAGCACCGGGGAGTGGCTCAGCCTGGTAGAGCACTTGGTTCGGGACCAAGGGGTCGCAGGTTCGAATCCTGTCTCCCCGACATTGGAAGGCCGCTGATCTTCGAGGGGTTTCCCTCCGGGTCAGCGGCCATTTTCTTGGGTGACGCGGGAGGCCGCCCAACCGGCGCCCAACGCGAAGGTGCGGCGGGCGGGATCGGAGCGGGGAGGGCGCCCGGGACCAGCGCCGCGAGCGAGCCGAGCGGGAAGTGCGAGAGCCCCTCGCGCATGTCCTCGATGCTGAGGTGACCGTAGGTCGAGGCGGTGAGGCGCACGTCCTTGTGGCGCAGGATGCGCTGCACCGTGACGAGCGGGACGCCCATCTTCAGAAGCAAGGTGGCCGTCGTGTGCCGAACATCGTGGAAGCGAACGTGGCGCGGCAGCGGCTTCGCCCAGAGGCGCATGTTGCACCTCGGGCAGCGGGCGGGGTCGTTGCCCGGCGCTTCCTTCAAGTAGCCGCAGCCCTTCCGGCGGCAGCGGTGATCGTAGCCGGTCACGACGCCGGCGCGGCCGAGCGCGCGGCGAAGAACGCGGTCGAGCTTCACGTCCTCGGGGTGCATGCTCCCGTCCGGTCGCGGGAACACCAGCGCGGAAGGTGAGTCGCGGATCGCCGCTTCGAGGAAGGGCCTGAGCGGCTCGGCGATCGGGATGAGATCGGCGTGCCCGCCCTTCGTCGTGTCGTGGTCGTAGGAGCGGCCGACGAGGATCGTCCCGTCCCGGAGGCTCACGTCGCGCTTGCGGAGCCCGAGCAGCTCCCCCTTCCGCATCCCCGTGAAGAGCGCCGCCGCGAAGAGCGGGCGCCAGTGAGGGTCCAGGTGGACGAGGAGGAGCTCCGCCTCCTCCGGCTGGAGGTACTCGGGGGGGCGCTTCGGAACCTTCCTGCGCTCGACCAAGGCGGCCGGGTTCCTGCCGCTCCAGAGGTCGCGCTTGATGGCGCGCGCGAAGACGGTGTGGACGAGGCCGCGAAGGTGGTTCAGCGACCTCGGGGCGAGCACGTCGGTCTTCGCGACGAGGATGCCTTCGAGCCGCGCCGGCGTCACCTCGCTTAGCGGCAGCGCGCCGAGCGACGGCAAGAGATGCTTGCGCGCGACCTTGTCGATGTCGGGCGAGCGCCGGCGGCGGCCGTACTCCTTCCACCACCACGAGAAGAGGTCCTCGAACGACATCGCCGCGCGCCGCTCGGGAAGCGCTTCGAGGCCGAGGCGCTGGCGGTCCGCCTTGTGCTCGAGGTCGCGGGCGAGCACGAGCGCCTCGGTCTTGGTCCGGCACTTCGTCCGCTTCTCGCGCCAGCGGCCCGTGGCGTCGCGCCAGCGCGCCGACCAGAACTGTCCTCGCCTCGTTGCGGTGGCCATGGCGGTTCACCTGCTCGTTGCTGCTCTCCCAGTTGCGAGGGCGGCCGCATCTGCGCCGAGCACGAGCGCCAGAGTTCGCACGTGACCATATCCCAGCCGGGCAGACCGATCGAAGTCCGCGGGGTTGAGCGAGGTATGGTCAGTCACTCTGCGTGAGCGGGATTTCGCTGCGCCCGAGCCGTCCCACGATCCAAGAGGGGATGGGA
>DASWCJ010000299.1:0-26321 GCA_036390155.1 Anaeromyxobacter sp. | reverse complement strand
GGGGGCCGCGGGGAAGAGCGCGAGGGCCCGCGCGCGGGAGATCCCGAGCCGCTCGACGAGGACCCGGCCCGCGCGACGCGCGAAGTCCACCTCTCCCGCGAGCGACACCGCGGAATCGGCCGCGTCGACCTTCAGGAGCGGGACCCGCAGCGCGGACCCGGTGAGCGCGGCGACGACCTCGAGCGCGACCGGCGTCTGGATCGGCGCCGCGAGCTCGCCCCGGAGGCGGAGCTCCGCGCGCAGGCGCGCCGCGGAGAGCGTCCCGCGGGCGACGACGTCGATCCCGGAGGCCTCGAGGCGGGTGTTCCCATCGCGGTCGACCCACCACACGTCGCCTGCGCGCAGCTCGAGCCGCGTGATCTGCACGGTGAAGCCCGCGCCGGAGGGCGCTCCGCCCGCTGGTCCGGCGCGGCCCGGAGGGCCCTCCACTTGCGAGCGGCGCGGCTCGAACGCCCGTCCGATCGACACGCCGCCGTCCCGCTCCTCCTCGAGGAGCACCGAGGGGTGGTCGAGCTCGATCGCGACCCCCACGCGGCGGCTCCGGAGCGCGGTCGCGTCCGCCGAGATCCGCGCGCGCCCGACGGCGAGCACGAGGTGCCCGTCGGGATCGAACACCCGGAGCCGGTGCAGCTCGAGCCCGCCCTGCGGGAGCACCGCGATCCCCTCGAGCTCGAGCCGGCCCGCGATCCGGGCGCTCGCGGCGCCGATCACGGCGCGTGCGACGAGCGGCCGGGTGGCGGGGAGCTCGGCGAGGAGGGCGACGAGGGAGAGGGCGAGGCCCGCCAGGGTGAAGGCGCCGAGGAGCGCCCACCCGGCGGCCCGGAGCGCCCGCATCGCCCAAAGCGCCGCCGTCGCCGCCAACTAGAACGCCTCCCCGAGCGATACGTGGATCGCCACGAGCGGCTCGCGGTGGAAGGCCCCGTCGGGCCAGCGGGTGTACGGCACCGCGGGGAACGCGTCGCGATCGAGCGACCACCGATCGGGAAGGCGGGCGGCGACGTCGAGCCGCAGCGGCCCGAACGGCGTGAGGTAGCGCAGGCCGAACCCGGCCGCCCACTGGAGCGTGGCGGTGTCGAGCGCGCGCTGCCACTCCTCCGGCGATCCCGACGCGTCCGACACCGACGCCGCGTCGAGGAAGAGGGCCGCCCCGAGGGCCCCGGCGAGCGGGAAGCGGAGCTCGAGGCTCCCGTCGGCGACCCCGTTTCCTCCGAGCGGCACCCACTCGCTCCCCACGAGCGCCATCGGGGCGAGGCGCCGCGTGTAGTAGCCGCGCATCGAGAGGGGCCCGCCCGCGGTGAACCGCGCGACGAGCGGCGGGAGGCCGGGCTCGCCGAGCGGCAGGAGCGCGCCCACGCGGGCGCGCGCCGCGAACACCGTTCGGCCCCAGAGCGGGCGGAAGAGGCGCGCCTCCGGCACGAATCGAAGATATCGGTAGCCGTAGGTCGCGATGTCGAGCCCCTCCTGCACGGTGATCCCGACGTAGACGCCCTTGCGCGTGTTCAGCGGGTCGTCGCGCCCGTCCCAGGCGACCATCTGCTCGAGGTACGAGAGCAGGCACACGCTCCCCTTGCAGTTCTCGAGGGCCGGCCCGCCGGAGCTCGGATCCAGCGAGAAGAGGGTCCCGAAGTTCGAGAGCGTGTAGACCTCGACGTTGTAGGAGGGGATGAGCTTCCAGCGGCTCGAGAGTCGGAGTGGCAGGCTGAGCCGCAGCCGCTCGGCCTGGTAGTCGTACGCCTGCTCGATCCCGCGCTCGATCTCGAGGCGGGCGCTCGCATCCACCCAGCGCGTGAACGCCCCGGGCTGCGAGAAGTCGGCCGCGAGCAGGTAGACCGGGCCCTCCCGGACCGGGTGCCACGGGCTCGGAAGCCAGGCGAACCCGAGCCGCGCCTCGAGCCCGAGCCGGCGCAGGTCGCCGAGGAAATTCCGGTCCTGCCAGGCGGCGAGCGCGTGCAGGTCCCAGCGGATCGGGGTGAGGTCGACGCCCGGGCCGACGCGGATCGTCCGGAACGGCGCGCGCTGGATGGAGACGACGATCCCGATCGTGCCCCGCTCCTCGTCGGGCTTCGCCCGCTGGACGCGGACGCCGCCGAACGCGCCGAGCTGGAAGACCCGGGATTGCGCGACGGGGAGGCGGGTCTCGTCGAACCAGTTGCCGGGCGTGATCGCCCCGAGGGCCTGGTCGAGGATCTTGCCGCGGGGCAGCTCGCTCCCGGCAACGATCGCGATCGGCCCGAAGCGCCAGCGCCGCCCGGCGGCGACGTCGTAGGTCACCTCCGCGGTCGCGGCGTCCGGCAGCACCACCGCGCGCTGGGTCACCTCCGCGGTGGCCCATCCGGTCCGCGCGAGCGCGTCGGCGATCCGCGCCCGCGCGCCGTCATAGGCGGAGAGGGTGAAGACGTCGCCGGGCTTAAGCGGCAGCGCGCCCACGAGGGAGCGCGCCTCGGGCGCCGCGTCGAGCCCGTTCACCGTCACCTGCGTCACCCGGGTCGGGCGGCCCTCCCTCACCCGGAACACGACGCGGACGCGGCCGGCTCCGACCGGCTCCTCCGCGACCTCCGCGTGGGCCTCGTAGTAGCCGCGGTCGCGGTAGAACGCCTCGACCCGGCGCCGGTCCGCGGCGAGCGCGTCCGGGTCGAGCCGGTAGGGCTCGTTCCAGGTCCAGCGACCGGTGGCCTGCGTCGCGAGGCGCTCGCGGAGCTGGTCCTCGTTCACCGATCGCACGCCCTCGACGCGGACGTCGACGACGAGCGGCTCCTCCGCCGTGCCGCGCGGGCGCAGGCACCCGCCCGCGCCGAGGGCGAGCGCGACGGTGAGGGGGAGGGCGAGGGTGCGGCGCACGATCCGGCTCAGCGCCGAATCTGGGGACCCCCCGCGCGCGCGGCGCGGCCACGGCGGAGACCATTTGGTGCCGCCGCGGGCTCGCCGCGCCGGACGCCGTCACTTCGGGGACGAGAGCAGGAGCGAGAGGTTCCGCTCCTCCCACGCCCGCGCGCGGGCGTGGTCGGGGTAGGCGCGCTCGTGGCGCCTGAACTCCGGCCCGTGGACGATGCGCCGCCCGCCCAGCTCGCGCGCCGGCACCGCCTGGTGGAGCATCTCGTGGAAGACCACCGCCGCGACGTAGAACTCCGGCACCTCGGCGCGGTCGAGCGTCGGGTGGATCCGGATGATCCGCGCGTCCTGCACGTAGACCCCGGTCTTCACCGTGCGCCGGCGGCGCCCCTGGCGGACCGGGCCCCAGCCGATGCGCGCCTCGATCTTCCCGTCGAAGCGCTCGAGGTTGAGCCGGTCGAAGATCTCCTGGAGCTCGTGGAAGCGCCCGCGGGCGAGCAGCCGGTCCGCGCGGGGCATCGCGATCCGCGCGCGGTTCCGCTTCACGAACGCGTCGATGTGGGTGCCCGCCTCCCGCCGGCGCGCGGCCGCACCCCGCTTCGGGGCGGCGAACGCCGCGAGCGCCGCGACGACCTCGTGCGGCGACTCGAGGAACATGTGGTGGACGCGGTAGTGGATCTCGTCCGGGTTCCTCCGGAACGAGACCATGGTCGAGCGGTTGTCGTGCACGGTGAGTCGAACGCGCTCCGCGAGGAGATCGGAGAGCGCGTCGGCGAGCTCGCGCGCGGACGAGAAGTTCGCGGCGCGCGGCGCGCGCCGCGCGTCGAAGAGGTCCAGCTGTCGGCTCGACTCGGTAGGGCGCCCCACGCGGGCCCGATCCTACGAAGGGGGCGCACCGCCCATCAAGGGCCTGGAGCCCATTCGTGCGAGCCGGCGCTCGTGGAGGGAGCGAGCGAGCGAGGGCTCGGCTATTGCGCCGGCTCCTCCTCCGAGAGCAGGCGGTCGAGCCGACCGGGGTCCACCCGGAGGAGCGTGACCTTCTCCTGGCTGTAGGTGACCGCGCCCGGGGCGGCGCCCCTCGCCTTGCGGACGTGCTTCGCGCGCGTGGCGGCGATCTCAACCTGCGGCGTGCCGCGCCCGTCGGAGAAGTGGGCGGCGAGGTGGGCCGCGTCGAGGAAGGTCTCCTGGTCCGGCGCGCGTCCGCGCTCGAGCCGGACCACCACGTGCGCCCCGGCTTGCCCGCGCGCGTGCAGCCACAGGTCGTTCCCGCGCGCGACGCGGACGGTGAGCGCGTCGTTGTCCGCCGCGCCACGGCCGACCAGGATCGCGACGCCCGCGGCCGAGCGGAAGCTTCGGTACGGCGGCGCGGGCTCGTCCTTGCGGCGCCGCGCGACGGGCGCGGGCCGCGGCGCCGCCCCGAGCTTGCGCGCCTCGCGCTCGAGCCGGTCGAGGTCCCCCTCCTCCGTCGCGTCGATCGCGGCGAAGAGCGCGCGGAGCGCCTCGGTGCGGGCGCGGACCTCCGCCGTCCGCGCCGCGACGCGGGCCGCGGACTCGACGATGCGCCGGTAGCGCTTGAAGTGGCGCTCGACGTTCGCCTGCGGCCCGAGGGCGGGATCGAGCGCGATCGCGACCTCGCGCGCGCCGTCCGCGGTCCACTCCGTCACGGTCACCTCGCCCGCGCCCCGGCGGACCTTCCCGAGGTTCCGGGCGAGGAGCTCGCCCGCCCGGCGGTCGGCCTCCGCGGCCGGGACGCGGGCCGCCTCGTCCGCGAGCCGCTCGAGCGCGCGAGCGCCCCGCGCGATGGCGGCCCGCACCGGCTCGCGGAGCCGGCGGCGCAGCTCGGCGAGGCGCCGCTCCGCCTCGATCCGCGCGTAGGCGTCCTCGATCGCGGCGGAGAGCGGGAACGGCGCGCCCGCGACCGGCGTGAAGCGCACGGTCCCGTGCGGTGCCTCCGGCCGGATCGTGGGCGGGACGTAGGGCTGCCCGGGCACGAGCGCGCGACGCTGGGAGAGGTTCCGGCCGGCGCTCGCGCGGATGACGCCGTCCGGGCCGACGAGGAAGAGGTTGCCGTGACGGCCGGTGAGCTCGGCGGCGAGGCGGAGCGCCCCCGCCGGTGCGGCGAAGCGGAGCGCGACCACGCGGTCGCCGGGCAGCGTCTCGATCGACGCGAGCCGCGCGCCCTCGAGCTCGCGGCGCAGCAGCTGCTGGAAGGCGCCCGGCGGCCCGGCGCGCGGGGGGCGCGCGCGGGCGACGTGGAGCCGGGTGACGTCGGGCTCGGCGGAGACGAGGAGGAGGGCGGGCCCGCGCGACCCGAGGAGCTCCAAGGTGAGCGCCCGCCCGGCGTGCACGCGCACGGCGTCGACCCGTGCCCCGGCGAGCGGGGCGAGCTCGGCGACGACCGCCTCGAGCTCCTCGGCGTTCAGCGACACGGGAGATGCGTACCGCAAAAATGCAGCGGCCGCCCGAAGGCGGCCGCGGCGATCTTCACGAGGAGCTCAGCTACCGCCGCTTGGTGGTCTTCTTCTTCGCGGCCGGCTTCCTCGTCGCCTTCTTCTTCGTCGCCTTCTTCTTCGCAGGCATTCGGTGCTCCCTCCTCGGAACGTCCTTCGAGCTCACACTCGCCTCGATGGACCAGTTGCACCGGAGGTTAGCGCGCTCGGATCTTTCACGTCAAGGAACGGGCGCGCGATTTGCGCGCCGGCGGCGGCGCGCTCCGACCGCTCCGGACGGGGGGCACCGAGCGTATTTCACTTCAAGTGATGGCGTCCCGCTCCCGAGCCGCGCCTTGACACCGCGAGCCCCCGCTCCTTAACTACCCGCGGCCCCCATGATCGCAAACCGCCTCCTCGCCCTCACCAACCTCGGCGCCGAGTGGGTGCTGTGGCTCCTCGTCTGTCTCTCGGTCGCCTCCGTCGGCGTCATGATCGAGCGCGCCGTGTTCTTCCTCGCCCGGCGGCTCCGCGACGTCGACGACGTGCAGCGGCGGCTCTTCGCGGGCGACCTAGCCGGCGCGGCCGCGGCCGTGGAAGGGCGCGAGGGGCTCGAGGCGGACGTGGTGCGCGCCGCCGCGGCGCACGCCGCGAAGGGCCCGCGGGCGGTGCGCGAGGTGCTCGCGGCGACGCTCGAGCGCGGGCGGCTCGAGTACGAGCGTCGCCTCGCCTTCCTCGGCACGCTCGGGAACAACGCCCCGTTCATCGGCCTCTTTGGGACGGTGCTCGGGATCATCCGCGCCTTCTTCGACCTCGCGAGGAACCCGGCCGCGGGCGGCGCCGGCACGGTGATGGCGGGCATCAGCGAGGCGCTCGTCGCGACCGCGGTCGGGCTCTTCGTCGCGCTCCCGGCGGTCGTCGCCTACAACCAGTTCCAGCGGTCGCTCCGGCGCGCCGCCCAGCGCGCCACCGCCCTCGGGCACGCGGCCGTCGCCCACCTCGAGGCGCGGCCCCCCCTCCCCAGCCCCGCTTCGCGGGGCGAAGGAAGTCCGGGGACGAGTGGCGGAGGGACCTAGCGTGGCGGGCACCGGCGGCGGCGCGGACGACGACGATCTCATCAGCGAGATCAACGTCACCCCGCTCGTGGACGTCGTCCTCGTCCTCCTCATCATCTTCATGGTGACGGCGACGTACATCGTCCGCGCGTCGATCAAGGTCGAGCTTCCCCGGGCCGCCCAGGGCGGCGAGGCCACCGGTGCGATCCTCTCCGTGGTGCTGACCCGCGACGGGCAGCTGTACCTCGACGGCGTCCGCCGCACCGAGCCCGAGCTCGTCGCGCTCGCGAAGGAGGCGGTCGCCCGGACGAACGGCGAGGCGCGCGCGCTCATCTCCGCCGACAAGGGTGCGCTCCACGGCTCGGTGGTGCGGGTCATCGATCTCGTACGCGACGCGGGCGTCACGCGGTTCGCGATCCACGTCGAGAAGGAGCGGTGAAGCGGCTCCGTCCCGCCGTGGCGTACGCCGCGTCCGCGGTGGTCCACGCCGCGGCGTTCCTCGCGCTCTCGCGCGTCGAGGCGCTGTCGCTCCGCCGCGGCGAGGACGTGACGGTCGAGCTGGTCGACGCCGCGCCCTTGCCCCCGCCCGAGGCCCCGCCGCCCGCGCCCACGTTGGCGCCGCGCGCCGCGCCCCGCGCCACGCCGCTCGCGCCGCCGCGCGACGCCCCGAAGGCTTTGCGCCCGGACGCGGCCCCGCCCCCGCCGAACGAGGCGCCGCCCGAGGCGGCGCCCCCGACGGCGAAGGCGCCCGTGCGGATCGGGATCTCGATGTCGGGCTCGACGCCGGGCGGCTCGTTCTCGGCGCCCGCCGGGAACACGCTCTACGGGGAGGTGCCGAAGACCGCGCCGTCCCCCGCGGAGGTGAAGCCGTACCGGAGCGAGCGCTACGTGCCGCCCACGCAGGTGACGGTGCTCCCGAAGCCGGTCGGCGACTGCGTCCTGCCGGCGAAGGACTATCCCGAGCAGGCGGCGCGGCTCGGGATCGAGGGCGTGGCGGTGCTCGTCGTGACCGTGGACGAGACCGGCGAGATCGCCGAGGCGCGCGTCGTCGAGGACCCCGGCTACGGGTTCGGCGCGGCGGCGGCGAGCCTCGTCCGCCGCTGCAAGTTCGAGCCGGCGCGCCGGGGCGGCGAGGCCGTCGCGACGAGCTTCCGCTACAAGGTCCGCTTCGAGCTGCCGTAGGCCGGCGCGAGCGCCTCAGCGCCTCAGCGCCCCAGCACCGCCGCGCCCACGACGCCCGCGTCGTCGCCGAGCCAGGCGTGCTCGACGGTGAGCCCCTTCGTGGCCGACGCCGAGACCGCCGCGTCGAAGTGCTTGCGCACCAGCCGGTCGAGCGCCTCGCTCCCGAGGAGGACGCCGCCGCCGAGGATGAGCCGCGCCGGGTTGAGCACCGTCACGAGGCTCCCGATGGCCGACCCGAGGAGCTCCGCCACCTCTTCCCAGAGCGCCCGCGCGTACGGATCGCCGGCCCGGTACGCGGCATCGACGAGCGACGCGTTCACGCGCGCGGGATCCCCGCCGGCGAGGGAGAGGATCGAGGTGCTCGCGCCCGCGGCGATCTCCTCGCGGACGCGCGCGGCGACGTTCACGCCGGAGGTGTACGCCTCGAGGCAGCCGGTCTGGCCGCAGCCGCAGCGCCGCGGCGCGGTCCCGGGGCGCGCCGGGCGCACCTTCACGTGGCCGAACTCGCCCGCGACGCCTTGGGCGCCCTCGTGCAGGCGGCCGCCGAGGATGAGGCCGGACCCGACCCCCGTGCCGACGAACACGAGGACGACGTCGTCGATCCCCTTCGCCGCGCCGAACCGCTTCTCGCCCCAGGCCGCGACGGAGAGGTCGTTCGCGATCCGGACCGGCGCGCCGATCGCCGCGCCGAGGAGCGCGCCGAAGGGAACGTCGCGCCAGCCGAGGTTGGGCGCGTTCAGGACCACGCCGGTCGCGCCGAGGCACTGGCCCGCGACGCCGACGCCCACCGGGCCGCACGCGGCGGCGTCGACGCCCGCGGCGCGGGTCGCCTCCGCGATCGCGTCGCGCACGACCTCCACGACCTGCGCCGGCGACCGTTCGCGCAGCGGCTCCTTGTGCGCGGCGACGATCTCGCCCGTGTCCGCGTCGACGATCGCGGCGCGGGCGTTCGTCCCGCCGAGATCCACGCCGAGCGCGAGCGGCCGCGGCACTAGACCCCCACGTCGCGCAGGATCTCGTCCACCTTCCCGCGCACGAGCCGGTGGATCTCGTCGAGCCGCGCCTTCGTCTTCGCCTCGAACCGCAGCACGAGCAGCGGCTGGGTGTTGGAGGCGCGCACGAGCCCCCATCCGTCGGGGAACACCACCCGGACGCCGTCGACCGTGACCGCCTCGTACCCCTTCGAGAAGAACTCCTGCGCGCGACGCACCACCTCGAACTTCTTCTCCTCGGGGCAGTCGACGCGGAGCTCCGGCGTCGACTCGGTCGGCGGCACGTCGGCGAGGAGCGAGGACATGGGCGCGTCGGTGCGCGAGAGCAGCTCGAGGAGCCGCGCCGACGAGTAGATGCCGTCGTCGAAGCCGAACCAGCGGTGGGCGAAGAAGATGTGACCGCTCATCTCGCCGGCGAGGAGCGCGTGCTCCTCCTTCATCTTCGCCTTGATGAGGCTGTGGCCCGCCTTCCACATGATCGCGCGCCCGCCGCGCTTCGCGATGTCGTCGTAGAGCGTGAAGGAGCACTTCACCTCGCCGACGATCGCGGCGCCGGGGTTCTCGGCGAGCACCGCCCGGGCGAAGAGGATCATGATCTGGTCGCCCCAGAGCACGTTCCCCTTCTCGTCCACCGCGCCGACGCGGTCCGCGTCGCCGTCGTACGCGATGCCGACGTCCGCGCCGGTCTCGCGAACCTTCGCCTTGAGGTGCTCGAGGTTCTTCTCGACGGTCGGGTCGGGGTGGTGGTTCGGGAAGTTCCCGTCCATCTCGACGAAGAGCGGGACGACGTCGATCCCGAGCGACTGGAAGAGCGGCACCGCGATGACGCCGCCTGTCCCGTTCCCCGCGTCGACCACGACCTTGAGGCGGCGCTGGCCGAGCCGGAGGTTCTCCTTCACGTACGCGAGGTACGGCGTGACGACGTCGTAGGGGGTGACCGTCCCCGCGCCGGTCGCGAACCGACCGGACTCGGCGAGCCGGCGGATCGCCTGGATCTCCTCGCCGTAGAAGGTGGCCGCGCCGAGGCCGATCTTGAGGCCGTTGTACTCGGGCGGGTTGTGGGAGCCGGTGATCATGCAGATCCCGTCCACGCCCGCGGTGTGCGCCGCGAAGTAGGTGAGCGGGGTCGGCACGACGCCGAGGTCGATCACGTCGACGCCGGTCGAGGTGAGCGCGGAGATCATCGCCTTCGCGAACTTGGGCCCGGACAGGCGGGCGTCGCGTCCAACGGCCGCCTTCCGGCCGCCCGCCTCGCGCACGCGGGTGCCGAGCGCCTTGCCGACGAGGAAGACGGCCTCTTCGGTGAGGTCCTGGTCCACGAGCCCACGGATGTCGTACTCGCGGAAGATCGTCGGGGAGAGGTTCGTCGTCGTCATCGCGCGCATGTCCTGGAATGTCGTGACGGGCCCGGCCCGCCCAAGCCCTTCGTGGGGTCGGGGGTCCGGACGCCGGCTACAGCACCTCGTCGCGCCCGCGGCGCGAGAGCTCCTCCACCGCCTGCCGGACGTCCTGGGCCCGGTCGCGCCGGCAGACGAGCACCGCGTCGCCGGCGTCCACCACCACCACGTCGTCGATCCCCACCACCGCCACCGGCCGCCCGCCCTTCGCGAGCACGACCACGTTGTGGGCGTCGACCACGACCGCGTCGCCCTCGGCGACGTTGCCGAGCCGATCGGTCGGGCGGACGTCGGGGAGCGCCGCGAAGCTGCCGACGTCGGACCAGCCGAAGTCGGCGGGGATGACGGCGATCCGCTTCGACTTCTCCATGACGCCGTAGTCGATGGAGATGGAGGGGCACTCGGGGAACACGCGCGCGAGCGTCTTCTTGTAGCCGGGCGTCCCGACCGCCGCGTCGATGACGTCGAGCTGCTCGCCCAGCACCGGCATCGCGCGCCGGATCTCCTCGAGGATGACGTCCGCCCGGAACACGAAGATCCCAGAGTTCCAGAGGTAGCCGCCGTCGGCGAGGTAGCGCGCCGCGGTGACGACGTCCGGCTTCTCGACGAAGCGCTCCACCTTGTGGGCGGCGCCCTTCCCCTTGCGACCCGCCGCGAGGCGCGGCCCGATCTTGAGGTAGCCGTAGCCGGTCTCGGGGCGGGAAGGCTGGATCCCGATGGTCGCGATGGCGCCTCGCTCGGCGAGGTCCGCCGCCTGCGCGAGCGCCTCGCGGAACCCGGCAGGGCGCGAGATGTGGTGGTCGGCGGGGAGCATCGCCATCACGCCGCGCGGCGCGCGCCGGGCGACGTGGAGCGCTGCGAGGCCGACGCAGGGCGCGGTGTTCCGCGCGCAGGGCTCGACGATGAAGTTCCCCTCGGCCAGCTTCGGCAGCATCCGCCGCGCCGCCGCGGCGTGGGCGGGGCCGCACACGACGAAGGTGTCCTTCGGCTTCGCGAGCGGGGGCAGGCGGGTCACGGTCGCCGCGAGAAGCGGCTCATCTCCCGCGAGCGCGAGGAACTGCTTCGGGCGGTTCTTGCGCGAGAGCGGCCAGAAGCGGGTGCCGGATCCTCCGGCCATCACCACGGGGAAGATCTTCACGCGTTCCTCCAGATGCCGAGGAGCTCCCAGGTGATGCGCGCGGTCGCGCCCCAGAGCACCTCGCCGTCGAGCTCGAAGTAATGCACGTCGAGGTCCATCCCGTACGCCTCGCGCCGCTCCACGCGGTGCGCCTCGGGCCGGAGCAGCGCCGCGAAGGGGACGTGGAGGATCTCCTCCACCTCCCGGGGATCGGCCGCGTACGGATACGGGTATGGCACGGACGCCACCCATGGCGTCAAGCGGAACGCGGACTGCAGCACCAGCGTCTCCGAGAGCCGCCCGAGGATGTCGGCGCGATCGGGCTCGAGGCCGATCTCCTCCCGGGCCTCTCGCAGGGCCGCGGCGAGCGGGTCCTCGCCCGGTTCGACGCGCCCGCCCGGGAAGGAGAGCTGCCCCGCGTGCCGCCGCATGTGCAGCGGGCGCCGCGTGAGGACGAGGTGCGGCTCGCCCCCGCGCTCGTGGACGAGCACGAGGCTGGCCGCGCGCGCGAAGCCGCCCGGGGGCAGGTGCGCCGGCGCGATCCGGTCCACCGGCGCGTCGCCGGGCGTCCGGGCCGCGAGGGCCGCCCGGAGCCGGTCCGCGATCACGGTGCCCGCGTCCCCATGGCCGGTGCGGGGGCTGGCGGCGCCTCGTCCGACGGGAGCACGCCCCCGAGGATCAGCGCCGCGACGAGGGCCCCGGCGACGAGCCGCCACGCGACGAAGACGTACGTCGTCCGGGTGCGGAGCCAGCCGAGGAGCCAGCCGATGACGAGGTAGCCGCCGACGGCCGACACGAGGGTGCCGACCCCGGTCGCCGCCGCCCACCCCGGCTCGCCGCGCAGCACCGGGACGGTCTTCACGAGCTTGTACACGCCCGCGCCGAGGATGATGGGGACGGAGAGCAGGAAGCTGAACCGCGCCGCGGCCTCGCGGGTGAGCCCGAGGAGCATCCCGGTGGTGAGGGTGGTGCCGGAGCGCGAGGAGCCGGGGACGAGCGCGAGCGCCTGCCCGCAGCCGATGAGGAGGGCGTCCCACGGGCCCACGTCCTCGACGTGCCGCTCGTGCTTCGCGACCCGCTCCGCCGCGAGGAGGACGAGCCCGAGGACGACGAGCGAGGTCGCGATCACCCAGTTCCCGAGCGCCTCGATCCGCCGCTCGAGGAGCTTGCCGACGACGGCGGCCGGCACCGTGCCGAGGACGATGTACCAGCCGAGGCGCGACTCGGGCGTCTCGAGCGGCTTCCCGCGCGCGATGGAGCGGACCCCCGCCGAGACCAGCGCCGCGATCTCCCTCCGGAAGTAGACGAGGACCGCGAGCGTCGTCCCGGACTGGATGATGGTCGCGAACGCGCGGAACCGTGGGTCGCCGAGGTCGTGTCCGAGGAGCTCGCCGAAGACGAGGAGGTGCGCGGTCGACGAGACCGGGAGGAACTCGGTCGCGGCCTGGACGAGCCCGAGGAGCACTGCGGAGAGGAGGGTCACCGCCGCGGAAGGTAGCCGAGTGACGCGGGGCCGGCAATTTGAGCGGGGGGGCGCTCGCGCCGCCCACCCCTCCCGTCCCACGCGCTCCGCCCTTTCCGGGTCCGCTCCCTTCCCGTACGCTCGGTGGGGTCCGCCCCGCGGCCAGCCTCATCCGACTGGCCCTGCGGCGCCTAGTACCGGTAGTGATCCGGCTTGAACGGGCCCGTCGGGGGGATCCCGAGGTACTGGGCCTGCTTCTTCGTGAGCCTCGTGAGCCGCGCGCCGATCTGCTCGAGGTGCAGCGCCGCGACCTTCTCGTCGAGGTGCTTCGGCAGGACGTAGACCTTCTTCTGGTAGGCCTTCCGGTTCGTGGCGAGCTCGAGCTGCGCGAGGGTCTGGTTCGTGAACGAGTTCGACATCACGAACGACGGGTGGCCGGTCGCGCAGCCGAGGTTGAGGAGGCGGCCCTCGGCGAGGACGAGCACGCGGTGGCCGTCCGGGAAGACGAACGCGTCGTACTGCGGCTTGATGTTCACGACCTTCAGCCCCGGGACCTTGCGGGCGCCGGCGATGTCGATCTCGTTGTCGAAGTGGCCGATGTTCCCGACGATGGCGCAGTCCTTCATCTTGCGCAGGTGATCGACGGTGAGGACGTCCACGTTGCCGGTCGCGGTGACGAACACGTCCGCCTCGGCGACGACGTCCTCGAGGCGCACGACCTGGTACCCCTCCATGCTCGCCTGCAGGGCGTTGATCGGGTCGATCTCGGTCACGACCACGCGGGCGCCCTGGCCTCGGAGCGCCTGGGCGCAGCCCTTGCCCACGTCGCCGTAGCCGCAGACGACGCAGAGCTTGCCCGCGAGCATCACGTCGGTCGCGCGGTTGAGCCCGTCCACGAGCGAGTGACGGCAGCCGTAGAGGTTGTCGAACTTCGACTTCGTGACCGAGTCGTTCACGTTGATGGCGGGGAAGAGCAGCGTGCCGGCCTTCTGCATCTCGTAGAGCCGGTGCACGCCGGTGGTGGTCTCCTCGGTGACGCCGGCGCAGTCCTTCGCGACGCGGGTCCAGCGCTTCGGGTCCTTCCCGAGCTCGCGGGCGAGGAGCTTCAGCACGACCGCGTACTCTTCCGTGTCCGCCGTGGCCGCCGAGGGGACCTTCCCCGCCTTCTCGAACTCGACGCCCTTGTGGATGAGGAGCGTGGCGTCGCCGCCGTCGTCCACGATCTGGGTCGGGCCCTTGCCGCGGCCGAAGTCGAGCGCGCGCTCGGTGCACTCCCAGTACTCCTCGAGCGTCTCGCCCTTCCAGGCGAACACCGGGATCCCGGCGGGCTGCTCCGGCGTGCCCTTCGCGCCCACGACCACCGCAGCGGCGGCGTGGTCCTGGGTCGAGAAGATGTTGCAGCTCGCCCAGCGGACGTCCGCGCCGAGCGCCTTCAGCGTCTCGGCGAGGACCGCGGTCTGGATCGTCATGTGGAGCGAGCCCGTGATCCGCTGGCCGGCGAGCGGCCTCTTGGCGGCGTGCTCGCGCCGGATCGCCATGAGCCCCGGCATCTCCTTCTCGGCGAGCTCGATCTCCTTGCGGCCCCAGTCCGCGAGCGAGAGGTCCTTCACCTGGAACTCGGGCCTTGTCCCGGGGCTGGGGAGGGGGCGCAGGGCGGCGGGCTTCTTCTTCGCGGTCGTGACGGCCATGACTTCGTTCTCCTTCGAGAGGTGAGCGTGAGACGGGGGACCCGGTTCCTAGCGGCTCTTTCGGCGGGCGGTCGCGACGACGAGGCCCGGGCCCTTCGCGCCCGGCTCGGGGGGGAGGGCGCGCGCCGTCCGGTCGACGAGCCCACCGGGGAGGAGGGCCGCGAGCGCCGACGCCTCGAACCCGGGGATGCGCTGGCCCATCCGGCGCCGGAGCGCCTCGTCGGCGTGACGCGCGGCCTCGACGACCACGAGCCGTCCGCCCGGGCGCAGCACGCGCTCGGCCTCGCGGAGGGCCGCGCCGGGATCCTCGAGGTACGAGAGGACGAGCACCGCGAGCACCGCGTCGCAGCTCGCGTCGGCGAGGGGGAGCGCCTCGAGCCGCGCCTCGTGCAGCTCGACGTTCGAGAGGCCGGCGAGCCGCCGGCGCGCCGCGCGGAGCATCTCGCCGGACTGGTCCACCGCGACCACCTTGCGGAAGCGGGGCGCGAGGTCGGCGGCGACCGCGCCGGTGCCGCAGCCGAGGTCCGCCACGGTCCACTCGGAGGGGAGGAGCGAGAGGAGCGCCTCGGTCCCGAGCGCCGCGCCGTACACCTCCGCGCGGAGGCGGTCCCACGCGCCGGCCGCGCCGGCGAAGAAGCGCTGCGCCCCGTCGCGCCGGGCCTTCACCGCGGCGAGCCGCTCCGCGTCCTGCCGGAGCACGGCCCAGCCGTCGGTCTCGGCGCGGGCGAGGAGCCACAGCCGCCGCGCGCCGGCGTCGATCCCGTCCGCCCAACCGTAGCGGCTCTGGTTCCGCTCACGGCGCGAGGCGAGCCAGCCCGCCTCGGCGAGCACCTTGAGGTGACGCGAGACGGTCGACTGCGGGAGCGCGAGGACCTCGCGGAGCTCGAGCACGGAGAGCTCCTGCTTCTCGAGGGCGCGCAGCGTCCGGAGCCGGGTCGGATCGGCGAGCTGCTCCATCCACCCCCGGAGGGCGTCCACGCGGCGGGCCTGGGCTGCGGCGGCGGGCATCTGGTCCATCCGTATATCCGGATGGACGGATATAGCCGATCGCCGGCGGCGGGCGCAACCCGCCCGCCCGGACCGAACGCCGCCGAGGCGGGCCGGGGAAGGCGCCGTCCTCCGGGGGCCATGCCCGGGCCCTACGGGAGCGTTCGCCGTTAGCGGACGGTCGCTAAATGACCGGCATTGGCGCTAGGCCCCGACGGCGCGGACCTTCCCGCCCGCCGCCTCGGAGAGCGCGTCCTTCTTGTCGGTGCGCTCCCAGGTGAAGGTCTTTTCGGTCCGGCCGAAGTGGCCGTACGCGGCGGTCTTCTCGTAGATCGGCCGGAGCAGGTCGAGTCCGACGATGATCTCCCGCGGCGTGAGGCTGAACACCTGCCGGACCGCGCGAGCGATCCGCGCCTCCGGAACGGTCGAGGTGCCGAAGGTGTCCACCATCACCGAGACCGGCTCGGCGACGCCGATCGCGTACGCGACCTGGACCTCGCAGCGCGCCGCGAGCCCGGCCGCGACCACGTTCTTCGCGATGTAGCGGCCCATGTACGCCGCGGAGCGGTCCACCTTCGACGGATCTTTGCCGCTGAAGGCGCCGCCGCCGTGGCGGCCCATGCCGCCGTAGGTGTCGACGATGATCTTCCGGCCGGTGACGCCGGTGTCGCCCATCGGGCCGCCGATGACGAAGCGGCCAGTCGGGTTGATGTAGACCTTGGTCTTCTTGTCCATGAGCCGCTTCGGCAGCGCCTTCGAGATGACGGCGTCGCGGATCGCCTCGTGGAGCTTCTTGTTCGAGACGTCCTCCGAGTGCTGGGTCGAGACGACGACCGCGTCGATGCGGACCGCCTTCCCCTCCCGGTACTCGACCGTGACCTGGCTCTTGCCGTCCGGCCGCAGGAAGTCGAGGCCCGCCCGCCGCGCCTTCGCGAGCTGGCGCGTCACGGCGTGCGCGTACTGGATCGGCGCCGGCATGAGCTCGGGGGTCTCGTTGCAGGCGTAGCCGAACATCATCCCCTGGTCGCCCGCGCCGCCGACGTCGACCCCTTGGCCGATGTCGGTGGACTGCTGGTCCACCGCGATGAGCACGCCGCAGGTGTTGCCGTCGAAGCCCATCTCGCCGGCCGTGTAGCCGATCCGCTTCACCACCTCGCGCGCGAGCTTCGGGTAGTCGATCCGGGCCTTGGTGGTGATCTCCCCCGCGATCATCACGTACCCGGTCTTGAGCAGCGTCTCGCAGGCGACCCGGCCGGCCTTGTCCTGACGCAGGACGGCGTCGAGGACGGCGTCCGAGATCTGGTCCGCCATCTTGTCGGGATGGCCCTCCGTGACGGACTCGGAGGTGAAGAGGTAGTCGGTGATCATGCAGGTCTCCTGAGAGGCCCCGGACGGTACGCGCTCCGGGCAACCCTCGTCAACATGGCGGACGCGCGTCCGCCGCGCCGCGGCCGCGGGCGGCCGGGTGGGCTCAGGCGCCGACCGGGAGCGGCCCGACCTCGCCGAGCAGGCCCGGGAACCGGCGGCGCATCTCGTCCCTCACCTCGCGCTCGATGTCGTCGGCGGTGGTGAGGGCGAGCAGGCGGGCGACGAGCGCCCGGCCGTCCGAGGCGCGGGCCGCGCGCAGCACCCGCTTCACGAGCGGGATCGAGCTGCCGTTCATCGAGAGCTCCGTCACCCCGAGGCCGACGAGGACGAGCGCGTTCACCGGCTCGCCCGCCATCTCGCCGCACATCGACACCGGGATGCCGGCCTGCCGCGCGGCGCTGCAGATGAGCTCGAGCATCCGGAGGACCGCGAGGTGGAGCGGCTTGTAGAGGTAGGCGACGTCCTTGTTCTGCCGGTCGATGCCGATCGTGTACTGGATGAGATCGTTCGTCCCGATGGAGAAGAAGTCGCACTCGGAGGCGAGCCGGTCCGCGATCAATGCCGCGCTCGGCAGCTCGATCATGATGCCGACCGGGATGTCCGGGGCGATCGGGACGCCGCTCCGGACGAGGTCGGCGCGGGCCTCCTCGAGCGCGTGGCGCGCGGCGCGGAGCTCGGCGACCCCCGAGATCATCGGGAACATGATCTTCAGATTCCCGTGCACCGAGGCGCGCAGGAGCGCGCGGAGCTGCGCGCGGAAGAGATCGGGCTGGCGCAGGCAGTAGCGGATCGCCCGGAGCCCGAGCGCGGGGTTCTCGGCGTGGACCCGCATGCCGCTCGGGAGCTTGTCGCCGCCGAGGTCGAAGGTGCGGATCGTCACCGGCCGCGGCGCGAGCGCCTCGAGGATGCGCCGGTAGTCCTGGTAGTGCTCCTCCTCGCCGGGGAGGTCGTTCCGCCCCAGGAAGAGGAACTCGGTCCGGTAGAGCCCGACCGCCTCGCCGCCGTGCGAGAGCAGGCTCGGGACCTCCTCAGCGAACTCGATGTTGCCCGCGACTCGGACGGTGACCTCGTCCCTCGTGCGCGCGGGGAGGTCGCGGGTCCGGAGGAGCTCCGCCTCCTCGGCGTGAAACTTCTCGCGGGCGAGCTCGTACTCGGACAGCTCGCCCGCGGTCGGGTTGACGACGACCACGCCGCGGCTGCCGTCGACGATGATCCAGTCGCCGCGGTGAACGAGGGTCGTGATCCGCCCCACCCCGACCACCGCCGGCACCTCCAGGGCGCGCGCGACGATGGCGGTGTGCGAGGTCTTCGCGCCGGCGTCGGTGACGAACGCGGCGACCTTGCGCTCGTGGAGGAGGAGCGCGGTGTCCGCCGGCGCGAGGTCGTGCGCGACGATGATGGCGCCCTCGGGCGGCAGCTCGTCCACGTCCGGCGCTTGGCCGAGCAGGTTCTTGATGATCCGCTCGCCGATGAAGTCGACGTCGGCGCGCCGCTCCTTGAAGTACTCGTCGGCCTGCTCGTGGAAGGCGCCCTTGATCTTCCGGACCGCCCGCTTCACCGCCCACTCGGCGTTGAGCCGCTCGTCGCGGATGAGCCGCTGCGCCTCGAGGACGAGCATCTCGTCCTTGAGCATCATCCGGTGCATGTCGATGATCGCGGTGTGCTCGGCGGTCCCGGTCGCTCCGTCGGCGCGGCCGACCTTCTCCTTCACCTCGGCGAGCTGCAGGTCGGAGACCTCGAGCGAGGTCTTGAAGCGCGCGAGCTCGTCCTCCACCTCGTCCGGCCCGAGCCGCCGCTTCGGCGTGCGGACCCGGCGGCGGTCCACCGCCCAGCACCGGCCGATGGCGATGCCCGGCGAGGCCGCGATCCCGACCAGGATGGAGGTGCCACCAGGCGTCATTTCTCCCCGAACCCGTTCTCTATCACCTTCGCGAGCGCGAGCATCGCGGACTCGGCGTCCTCGCCCTCCACCTTGACGGTGATGCTCGATCCCTTCGCGGCCGCGAGGGTGAGCACGCCCATGATGCTCTTGCCGTTCACCTCCATGCCGTCCTTCACGACGTGGATCTCGGCGCGGAAGCGGTTCGCGCACTGGACGAGCTGCGCCGCGGCGCGGGCGTGGAGCCCGAGGGCGTTCACGATCATGAACTGACGCTCGGTCCAGGCCATCGTCTATCCACTCCCGTGGAGGCGGTCCGCGACGGCGGCCGCGGCCGCGCCGAAGAGCGCGGCGGCGTAAGCGGTGGGGAGGAGGCGCGCGCCGCGGGTGAGGGCCGCGAGGCCGGCGACCGCCGCCAGCGCGGCGAGCGCGCCCGCCCGCGCCCCGTCCGCGCCGGCTGCGGTCGCGATCACCGCCGCCGCCGCGACCCCGCAGAGCGCCGCGCCGGCCGCCCGCAGCCGGTCGGCCGCGACGGGGAGCCCGAGGCGGGCGATCTCGGGCACGATCGCGTCCCCCTTCTCGTACCCGGCGCGGAACAGCCGGATCCGGAGCCAGAGGTGGATCCCGTTGTAGACGAGCACGGCGGCGAGGATCGCCGGCCACCCCGCGACGAGCGCGCCGAGCGCCGCGAGCGCGCCGAAGAACGGCCGGAGCGCCGTCCAGAAGAACCCGTCGCCGAGCGCGGCGAGCGGGCCCTGCAGCGTCTGCTTGTACTGGAGCGGCTGGAAGCCGGCCTCGGCCCCTTCGGCGACCCGCTCCTCGTGGTGGATCGCGCCGCCGAGGATCGCGGCCGCCATGTACGGGTGGCAGTTGAAGAAGCGCAGGTGCCGCCCGAGCGCCTCCTCGCGGCGGGAGGCGTCGGGGTAGAGCGCCCGCAGCGCCGGGTCGATCGCGTAGGCGAACCCGAGGTTCTGCATGCCGCGGCGGTTCCAGGCGGCCTGCAGGAAGAGGCAGCGCCAAAACACGCGGGCGAGGGTGGCGGGCGGCACGCGGGCGGGGCTCATGCGTGGAGCCTCCCCGCCGCGAACGCGGCGACGAGCCCGACCCCGAGCGCCGTGAGGAAGATGCGGGGCGCGGCCTTGGCGCGGAGCGCCTTCGCGCCGGAGGCGCAGGCGAGGGCCGCGAAGGCGAAGAAGCCGAGCCGGAGCGGCGCGGCGGCGCCGGGCACCGCGCGCAGGACCGCCGGGATCGCGGCCGCGGCGAGGGCCGCCCCCGCCGGCGCGAGCGCCGCGGCGATGCCGAAGGGGAGGACGAGGCCGAGCAGGTTCACCCGGACCGCGGCGCGCGGGTCGTGGTGGGCGAGGGCCGACTCGGCGCGGAGGGCGAGCCGCTCGTTCCAGGCCTCGACGAGCCGATCGGCCCGGCGGCCGAGGAGCGCGAGCGGCGCGCAGCTCAGCACGGCGAGCACGGCGACGTCGGGGGTGGTGCCCGTCCCGAGCGCCCGGCCGGCGAGGACCGCGCCGCCCACGATCGCGGTGGTCCCGAGCGCCTCGTGGACGGGTAGCGCGGCGCCGAGGTTCACGGCGCCGAGCCAAAAGAGCTCGAGCGGGGCCGCGACGAGCAGCCCGCCATGCAGGTCGCCGAGCGCCCAGCCGGCCACCGGCCCGAGCACGATCGGCCGGGAGAGCATGGCCTGCAGGAAGCCCTTGCGTTCGACGGCGGCGAGGCCCGCGACGAGGGCCAGGACGAGGTAGACCAAGCACCGGACAGTCTAACCTATGAGACCGCCCCGTACCGGCGTTCGATCTCGGCGAGCCCGGCAGGGGGCTCGGACGGGATGGCCCGCGCCTCGAGCTCGAACCCGGCCTGCGCCAGGTCGCGCAGGGCGTCGAGCTCCGAACCCGCGAGGAAGACCGACGGGGACACGGGCCGGCGCCCCGGCCCGAAGTGCACGTTCCCGAGGTTCACGGTCCGGACGAGCGCCGGGGCGAGCCCGCCGGCCCGGGCCAACCCGAGCGCGGCGATGTCGCGGACCAGCACTAGGATCCGGCGCGGGGAGGCCCCGAGCTCGCCCCAGGGCACCTCCCGCACCGGGAGGACGCGGATGGGCAGGTCCGGCGGCACGCAGAGCGTCATCGCAGCGCGGGCGAGGGCGCTCCCGGCGGCCTCGTCGTCGGCGACCACCACCTCCTCGATCCCGAGGCGGGGGATCCAGGTCTCGAGGATCTGCCCGTGCAGCAGCCGGTTGTCGACGCGGACGAGGGCGATCACGGCGGAGGGACGGCGCGGGAGCCCGAGGGATTCACCGGCCCGGGCGACGTCACGGCCCGCTCGTCCGGGCGCGGCTCCGGAGGAGCTCGGAGGCGAGCGTGATGTTCTTCTGGCCGTGAGCGGTCACGAGCTCCGCCGCCGCGCGCAGGCCGAGGTCGTCCTGGCGCGCGGTCGTGAGCTTCAGGATCATCGGGAGGTTGACGCCGGTGACGACCTCGACCTTCTCGTCGAGGAAGGTGAGCGCGAGGTTCGCGGGGGTGCCCCCGAACATGTCGGTGAGGACGAGCACGCCCGCCCCCGCGTCCACCCGGTGAACCGCGTCGGCGAGCCGGGCGCGGGCGTCCTCCATCGAGGAGCCGGCGCCGACGCTCACCGCCTCGCACCGCTCGAGGGGGCCGACGATGCCCTCCGCGGTGTGAAGGAGCTCCTCAGCGAGCTTGCCGTGCGTGGCGACGACGAGTCCGACCATGTCCCTTTGCCCTGGAGCGCGGATTCCCTGCCGCGCGGCGCGCGTACCATAGCCGCGGTCGCCCCGGGAGGCCAGCCCCGACGGGCGGGCTCGCGCTCCCCCGCGGGCTACTCCTTCTCGACGTCGCGGTGCCAGAGCCGGACAGGCTGCCCCGCCGCCTCCAGGCGCTCGGAGAGCGCGTTCGCGAGGGCGACCGAGCGGTGCTTCCCGCCGGTACATCCGATCGCGATGGTGAGGTAGCTCTTCCCCTCGGTGCGGTAGCGGGGCAGGAGGAAGCCGAGGAGGTCGTTGAGCCGAGCGAGGAACGCCTTCGCGTCCGGCTGGCCGAGCACGAACTCCGCGACGCGCGGGTCGGTGCCGGGGTGTGGCTTCAGCTCGGGCACGAAGAAAGGGTTCGGCAGGAACCGGACGTCGAGGACCATGTCCGCATGGGTCGGGAGGCCGAATCGGAACCCGAAGGAGACGATCGTCACGCCGAGGCGGGTGCCCCCGCCCGCGACGAAGCGGCGGGCCACGAGCCGCTTCAGCTCGTGGACGTTGAGGGTGGTCGTGTCGATCACCTCGTCGGCGATGGACCGAAGGTCGGCGAGCGCCTGACGCTCCGCCGCGATCCCTTCGGGGACGGAGCCGTCCGCGCCCGCGAGCGGGTGGCGCCGGCGGGTCTCGGAGTAGCGGCGGACGAGCGCGTCGTCCGAGGCGTCGAGGAAGAGGACCTGCACCTCGTTCCCCTTCTGGCGGACCTCCTGGATGACGCGCGGCGCGTCCGCGAGGAAGCGGCCCTCGCGCGCGTCCACGCCGAGGGCGATCCGCGAGACCTCGCCCGCGGTGTGGCCGGAGAGCTCGAGCAGCTTCTCGAGGAAGAGGATGGGGAGGTTGTCGACGCAGTAGAAGCCCGCGTCCTCGAGGGCGCGGAGCGCGGTGGACTTCCCCGATCCGGACACGCCGGAGAGGATGACCACTTGCGGCCCGCCCGCGCCCGGCTCGTCGGGAATCACTCGACGTCCATCTCGCCCACGCGCGCGCCGGGGGCGAGGGCGATGGCCCGGTTGAGTCGCTCCTGGAACTCGCGCGCCGAGTGGTGGCCCTGCAGCTTGAGCAGGTGGTTGCGGGCCGCGACCTCGACGATGGTCGTCATGTTGCGTCCGGGCCGGACCGGGACGATGAGCATCGGGATCTCGACGTCGAGGATCCGGAACTTCTTCTCCTCGACCCCGAGCCGGTCGTACTCGACGTTCGGATCCCACTCGACGAGCTCGAGCACGATCTCGATCTTCTTTCGCTCGCGGATGGAGGCGACGCCGAAGAGATCCTTGATGTTGATGATCCCGAGGCCGCGGATCTCCATGTGGTGCTTGATGATCTCCGACCCGGCCCCCTGCACCGCGTCGGCGGAGCGGCGCTTCACGTCGACGATGTCGTCCGCGACGAGCCGGTGGCCGCGCATCACGAGGTCGAGCGCGATCTCGCTCTTGCCGATGCCGGACTTCCCGAGGAGCAGGATCCCGACGCCGAAGACGTCGAGGAGGACGCCGTGCATCGAGGTCTGCGCGGTGAGGACGTCCTCGAGGTAGTCCTGGACCGACTCGATGAAGACCGAGGAGAGGTGCGCGCTGCGGAGGATCGGGACGCCGCGCTCCTCGGCGGCCGCCGTCATCTCCGGCGGCACGGCGAGCCCCTTCGTGACGACGAGGCAGGCCACGTCCGAGCCGAAGAAGTTCCGCAGGACCTCGACGGCGCGCTCGTGCGGCATCGTCCCGAGGTAGCTCATCTCGGTGTTCCCGAAGACCTGCACGCGCTCCTTGTGCAGGTACTCGGTGAAGCCGGCGAGCACGAGCCCGGGCTTCTGGATCCGCGAGGAGCTGATCCGACGGGTGAGCCCCTGCCTGCCCGCCACCAGGGAGAGGCGCAGGTCGAAGTTCTTGTCGTCGAGGAGCGCGCCGACCCGGATCGCTTCCATGTCGGGCGGAGTCTAACCTGCCGTCAACGTGGCCCGCCACTCGCCGGCGCGTCGGCGAGCAGCGCGTCCGCCACGCTCGGGAGGACGTCGAGGAAGGCTTCCTCGTCCGCGTCGTGCAGCCGTTCCGACACGGACGCTGCCGCCGTGGACCGCCGCGCGTCGAGCGCGGAGAGGTTCACGACGAGGGTCCCGCCCACCTTCCCGATCGAGCCGTGGACGATCCGGTCCGCGCCGAGCGCGCCGCCGATCTCGGCCATGCACCCCGACTCGGTGCAGCCCAGCATCTGCCGCGTCTTCTCCACCCCGAGGAGGGCCGAGATGTCGCCTTGGGTCAGCACCGAGACCCCCGGGCGCTTGCGGAGCTCTCCGGCGAGCGCGTCGCCGAGGAGCTGGGCGGTCTCCTTCGCGACGCCGCCGAGGGCGGAGAGCGGGAGGACCGCCACCTTCACGGCGCGCCCCGAACGCGACGCGAGGCCGGGGCGGGCGCAGGTGACCTTCACGGTGGTCGGCTCCCAGAGGGGCGTCCAGATCGTCGAGAGGCCCGGGAACGGGACGAGGGAGGTCACCCCCTGCCAGAACCAGTCGGAGCCCGAGGTGCGGTTCTCGACCACGGCGACGCCCGCGGGGCACATCGCCTTGAGGTCGATCGGCGCCGAGCCGATGAACATCCCGCCGACGAAGGCGTGGTGCGTGACCTCGCGCGGCGTCCCTTCCTCGGCGAGCACGCTCCGGCGCTCGTAACGGATGGTGTAGCAACCGGCGAGCAGGGCGGCGGCGAGGGCCACGGCGAGCGTGCGCGTCACGGCGCGCCCGCCGCACCGGCCGGCGGGGCCTCCGCGGCGATCCGCGGGCCGTCGGCGCACACCACCACCACCTTGCGCGGCGACCAGAACCCGACGGTGAGGATCTGGGCGATCCAGCCGCCGAACCCGGCCTCGCTTCGGAAGGACGCGACGCCCTCGGGGCAGGCCGCGTCGAGGTCGACGCGGCTGTCGCCCTTGAAGCCCCACGCCCAGAAGTGGATCGTCCGCTCCCACCGGCGCGGCGACGCCGTGCGCCCCGCGTCGTAGCGGACCGCGTGGCAGCCGGCGAGCGCCAGGGCGGCGAGCGCGGCGAGGGCTGGTTTGCGCAACGGGTTCTCCTCCCGGCGCGAGTGTACCGGCCCCGGCCCCGTCGAGGCCAGCGCCGCGATCCCCGGTGGGGCGGGCGGCGTCGCGGCCCGCGCCGGCGCGCGCGTTGACGCTATGCTGGCGAGGTCACTAGATTGCCCCGCCCGATGCGTCTCAAGATCCTCTACCACGGCAACTGCTTCGACGGCTGCGCGTCGGCCGCGCTCTTCGCGCGCTTCTTCGCCGAGCGGGAAGGCGGGCGGCTCGAGGCGATCCGCTTCGAGCCGCTCCACCACCAGCCGGGGGACGCGTTCCCGAAGGACGCCTTCGACGGGGACGTGAACGCGTGCGTGGACTTCCGCTACTCGACGTCGCCGGCGCTTCACTGGTGGTTCGACCACCACGCGAGCGCGTTCCCGACCCCGGCCGACCGACAGGCGTTCGAGCGGGACGCGACCGGGCACAAGTTCTGGGACCCCGCCGCCCCGAGCTGCACCGGGTTCCTGGCGCGGACCCTCGCCGCGCTGGAGGGCTGGCGGGCGGACGACCTCGCGGACCTCGTGCGCTGGGCGGACGTCATCGACGCCGCCCGCTTCGAGAGCCCGGCCCAGGCCGTCCGGCTCCAGGAGCCGGCCCTGCGCATCATGACGCTCCTCGAGGCGACCAAGGATCCGCTCGTCCCGACGCGCGTCATCGAAGCGATGCAGCACCGGCCGCTCGCCGAGATCGCCGCCGAGCCGTGGGTGACTACCCCGCTCGCGCCGGTGCTCGAGCGCCACCGCGGGGCGGTCGACGTGGTGCGGCGGAACGCGCGGGTCGAGGGCGGGGTGGTCACGGTGGACCTCGCCGACACCGGGCTCGAGGGCGCGAACAAGTTCATCACGTACGACCTCTTCCCTGAGGCGAGCTATACCGTGGTCGTGACCCGCGACCCCAAGCGCACGAAGGTGTCCGTCGGGTCGAACCCGTGGGCGCGGCCGGCGCGGCCGCACGACATCTCGAAGCTCTGCGAGCGGTACGGCGGCGGCGGGCATGCGGTCGTCGGTGCCGTCTCGCTCGGCCCGGACCGGCTCGACGACGCGCGCCGGATCGCGGCGGAGATCGCCACGACGCTCCGCGGAGAGCCCTCGGCCCCATGACCCCCGGCCAGTACATCCTCGTCGTGGACGACGACCAAGACTTCCGCGAGGCGATCTGCGAGGTCCTCGGCGGCGCCGGCTATCCGGTGCAGCAGGCGGAGAACGGCGAGATCGCGCTGGCGCGCGTCGCGGACGAGGCGCCCGGGATCGTGCTGCTCGACCTCAAGATGCCGGTGCTCGACGGCTGGGGGGTGATGGAGCGGATGCGCGGAGCGCCGCGGAGCGCCGCGATCCCCATCCTCATCCTCTCCGCCTACGGGTTCGAGTGGGAGGCGGAGCTGCTCGGCGCGCAGGGCTACATCCCGAAGTCGGTCGGGATGGACGAGATCCTCGACCGCGTCCGCAAGGCCGCCGGGCCCCCGCCGCTGCGGCATTGAATCGACTCCATCCGGATCGCGCCCGCCTTCGCCTTGGGCTAGGCGCAATGCAAGTCACTTAGCGGTGCCGGCCTCTCGAGTCGCCCGGACCGAACGCCGCCGTGGCGGGCCGGGGAAGGCGCCGTCCTCCTGCGCCGCCGCCAGAGTCGCGACCGGCGCCGGCCTGACGAGAGGGCCCGGAAACGCAGACGCCGGCGCACGCCCGGGCGTGCCAGCGGCCCACGGCACCGGAACCGGACTGCGACCGGCACGGCGAAACCACGGAGAGCGCCACCGAGGACGAGCGGGTCCGGCGTGTGCCGCTGTCACGCCGCGTGCACGCCGGCTCCGTCGATCGGAGCGCTCCGAACGCAGCGACGGCGGCGTGCTCGTCGGAGACGCCTCCCCAGCCCTTGGTGGCGGCTGCCGAAGTGGCTGCGACGAACTCCGATCGCCGCGGAGCATCGGCACCATGGCGCTCGTGGCTCGGGCCGTAGCCCCATCGGCGGCGCGCGCGGGCCCGGGCTGGCCCCCTCCGACGAGCACGCCGCCGTCGCTGCGATCGGATTCGGTCGACAGTACGCGAGCCGGCGTGCACGCGGCGTGACAGCTTCGCGCGTCAGCTCCGGTGACCG
>DASWCJ010000298.1:0-12347 GCA_036390155.1 Anaeromyxobacter sp. | reverse complement strand
GAGCGGCGCCTTATGCATCGAGCGTCGCGTCGCATCGTTCTGGCCCGCCGGGCGGCAGGCGCAGAGATCGGCCATGAGGGACCTCGTCGAGACGCTGCTCGAGGTCGCACTGGAGCAGAGCCGCGCCCACAAGGCGGACCTCGTAATCATCCGCGAGGGATCGTTCCAGGTCCTCGCCGAGGCGGTCGCGCGAGAGCGGGGAGGACCGCAGGTCGTCCACTCGCCTTCCGGCGACCCTGCCATCCTGGTGCCCGTCACCGTCCTCGACCGGGCGCGGACGACGAAGACACCGGTCGTCCTGGACGATCCCGCCGGCGCGCCCGGCTATCGTTCCGATCCGTATCTCGCACGCCAGCGCCCGCGCTCCGTGCTCTGCCTCCCACTCACGCGTCACGACGAGGTGCTCGGGGTCGTCTACCTCGAGAATGGCAAGACGGCGGGCGCGTTCAGCCGCGAGCAGGTCACCGGGCTCAGGCTGGTCACCGTCCAGGCAGGGCTCGCGCTCGAGAACGCGCTCCTCCTCGCGCGCGAGCGCGAGGCGCGCGAGGCCGCGGAGGCCGCCGAGCGGCGCGCCCGCTTCATCGAGCAAGCGGGCGCCGTCGTGACTGAGTCGCTGGACTACGACGAGACGCTCGCGCGCCTCGTTCGCTTCTGCTCGACCCACTTCGCCGAGAACTGCCTGCTCGACGTCGTGGAGGGGCGGATCATCCGTCGACTCGTCAGCGCGAGCACCGACCCGGTCCGGGAGGCCGCGCTCGACCGGCTCGCGCGGTGTTACCCGGCCCGGTGGGACTCTCCCCACCCGGCCTCCATCTGCCTCCGCACGCGGAAGCCGCTGCTCATCCAGGAAATGGACGATGAGTTTCTCCGGGAGCACACGGAGAGCGAGGAGCACTTCGAGCTCGTGCGAACGATCGGGGCGCGGAGCGCGATCGTCGTCCCGGTGATCGCGCGCGGCCAGACGCTGGGGGCGATGACGCTCGGGTCGAGCACGCCCCGGCGTTTCAGCCGCGACGACTGCGAGCTCGCGCAGGACATCGCGCGGAGGGCAGCGGTCGCCATCGACAACGCTCGCCTCCATCGCGCGGTGCAGGACTCGGACCGTCGGAAGGCGGAGTTCCTGGCGATGCTCTCGCACGAGCTCCGGAACCCGCTCGCCCCCATCGTCATGAGCATCCACCTCCTCGAGCGCGCGCCCGACGGTCCCCTCGCCGAGCGTTGCCGCGCGACCATCAGGCGCCAGGCCGCACATCTCACCCGGCTCGTCGACGACCTGCTCGACCTGAACCGGATCTCCGCCGGAAAGTTCGCCATTCAGCCGGCCCGCACCAATGTCGGGGAGGCGGTCCGGCGGGCCTGCGACGATCTCGCGCCGGAGTTCGAGAAGCGCGGCGTCGGGCTCGACCTCGACCTCCCCGCCGAGGCGGTCTGGATCGAGGTCGACCCCACGCGCCTGGCGCAGGTCGTCACAAACCTCGTCGAAAACGCGGCAAAGTTCACGCCGCTGGCGGGGAGGGTCTACGTCTCGGTCGCGGGGACCGGCGGCGGCGTCGAGATCCGCGTCCGCGACACCGGGATCGGCATCGAGCCGGACCAGCTGGAGCGCGTGTTCGAGCCGTTCGCACAGGTAGATCAGGGGCTCGCGCGGACGCAGGGTGGACTAGGGCTCGGCCTCGCGCTCGCGAGAATGATCGTCGAGCTTCACGGAGGCACCGTCCGCGCCGCGAGCGAGGGCGCCGGACGCGGCGCAGAGTTCGTCGCGACGCTCCCGGCTCGACCGGGCGGCGGCGCGGGTGCGGGGATCGCCGCCACTCGGGCGTCGCCGGGCACCTCGATCTCGACGCCAAGCCGCTCGGGCGGATGACGGTCGAGACCTCCTACACAAGGGCCGGACGAAGACCGGCGTGGAGCGAGCGGTTCATGCCCATCCACCCGACGCTGCAGTCGTGCTGCAGGAGGTCCTGCGGCGCCTGCGGGGTGCCACCCCGTGCCAGGTACGAGGGCGCCGCGGTGCGCGCCGGGTCAGAATCCCGGCGCCCTTGGTACACCGCAAAGAAAAACCCCGCGTCGCCGCGGGGTTGTGAAGTGGAGGCGCCGGGAATCGAACCCGGGTCCGAAAGACTTTCAGTGACTGGTCCTACGCGCGTATCCCGGAGTGAATACGTGGGCGGCAACCTCCGGGCCTGCAACCGCTCACGTTCTCGCCCTTACATCTCGACCCGGTCTAGGCGGCTCGCTTCCCGCCCGGGTCCAGCCGGAGCTGACGTTCACACCCAGTACCCGGCGCTTCCGGGGGAACGCACGGCCTATGTTTAGGCCGCGAGAGCCATGGGCTCGTTCGCGTTTCTGCTTGGTCGGCTTTTTACGTGGCCTGCTGACCAACCACGGCGCGCACCAGACGCCTTCCGTCCTCCGTCGAAACCAGTTCGCCCCCAAGTGTGCGAACTGACGATGTTCTTCCTAACACCGCCACCGCGAACATCAAGCGGTGGACCCACCTTAGCACGGGGCCGGGCGCCCGGCCTCCCGTCCCTGCGGCGGCCGGCCTGGAGGGCCTTACCCGAGAGTGATGTTGCCGGATCGCGCGCGGGCGGGTCCGATGGGGGCTTCCCACGCTTACTGAGGAGGAATCATGCCGAGAGCCAAGGAGCTGAAGATCCGCGTCGCCGATCGTCCCGGTGCACTGGGCGAGGTCGCAGGCCTGCTCGCCGAGAAGAAGATCAACCTCGTCGCCGTGAACGCGTGGATCGAGGGGGACGAGGGGATCGTCCGCCTCGTCGCCGACAAGCACGGGGCCGCGAAGAAGGCGCTCGCCGCGCGCTGGCCCGTCGAGGAGCACGAGATCGTCGAGATCGAGCTCCCCGACAAGCCCGGTGCGCTCGCCGAGAAGGCGAAGGCGCTGGGCCTCGCGGGGGTGAACATCACGCACGTCTTCGTCGGTACTGGCGGCGCGCGGAAGGCGACCGTCTTCCTCGGCGTCTCCGACGTCGGCGCGGCGCTGAAAGCGCTTCGCTGACGAGCCGCCGCTGGCAGTCGCCGTTCGGGGGCGATTAAGATCGGGGCCGTGCCCCCCTACGCCACCCGAACGGTCACGCTCCGGGAGTCCCCCGTCGCCCCCGGCCGGCCCGCGGAGATCCACGTCCGCGAGGCCGGGTCGGGCCCGCCCGTCGTGATCCTTCACAGCGGGTGGGGGTACGAGGCCTATCCGTTCGACGACGCGATCGCCGCGCTCGCGCCGGCGCACCGCGTGCTCGCGCCCGACCGCGTCGGCTACGGCCGCTCCGGGCGCGTCGAGGCGCTCCCGCCCGGCTTCCACCGCCTCATGGCGGAGGAGACCTTCGCGGTTCTCGACGCCCTCGGCATCCGCGAGGCGGCGCTCTGGGGCCACTCCGACGGCGCGGTGATCGCCGCGCACATGGCGTTCCTCGCGCCGGGGCGCGTCACCGCCGTGGTCCTCGAGTCGCTCCACTTCTTCGCGCTGAAGCGGGCGTCGGTGGAGTTCTTCGAGACCGCGGTGCGCGACCCGGAGAAGTTCGGGCCCGCCGCCGTCGAGGCCTGCCGGCGCGACCACGGCGACGGCTGGAAGGAAGTCCTCGGCGCGGGCGGCTGGGCCTGGCTCGACATCGTCGACGAGGGGCGGCGCGGGAAGCACGACGTCTACTCGGGCCGGCTCGCCGAGGTCGCTGCGCCGGTGCTCGTCCTCCACGGCGCGCGCGACCCGCGCACCGAGCCCGGCGAGCTCGACGCGGCCATGGCCGCCCTGCCGGGCGCTCGCCTGGCGCTCCTCGACGCCGGCCACTGCCCGCACACGAGCCGCGAGGCCGCCCGGGCCATCGAGGCGGCGGTCCGGTTCCTGTCGGGGGAGGGCTGGAACGCCGGAGGGTGAATTCGGTATCGTCGAGGGCCATGGGCTACCTCGTCCGCTTCGCCTCGACCCCGGCCGATCTCGACGCCGGCTATGCGCTCCGCCAGGCCGTCTTCGAGAAGGAGCAGAACATCCCGCGCCCGCTCGACCGGGACGCGTTCGACTTCAGCGCCGACCACGTGGTCGCCTTCGGCGAGAAGGGCCGCTGCGTCGGGACGGGCCGCGTCGTGCGGCTCGACGCGCGCACCGCGCAGATCGGCCGGATGGCGGTCGCGAAGGACGTGCGCAAGAACGGCGTCGGCGCGCTCATCCTCGAGGCGCTCGAGCGGATGGCGGCGATGCGCGGGATCGCCGAGCTGGCGGTGAACTCGCAGCTGCCGGCGGAGGCGTTTTACACGAAGTTCGGCTACGAGCGGGCGGGGAGCGTCTTCCTCGACCAGGGCGTGCCGCACGTCGTGATGAAGAAGTCGCTCACCTAGCGTCAGGGCAGGAGCACCGCCCGGCCGACGAGCGCCCCGCGCTGGAGCGCGTCGATCGCCTCCGCGTGCCGGTCGAGCGGCAGGGTCCGGTCCACCACCGTCCGGACCCGTCCGCTCCCGACGAGCTCGACCGCCTGCCGGAGCTCCGCGAGCGTGTTCCCGACCGAAGCGGTCACGACCTGCTCGCCCACCACGAGCTGGATGGGGTGCACGCGCAGGTCGTCCTCGGAGTAGCCGACGAACACGAGCCGGCCGCGCTTCGCGAGCGCGGCGAGGCTCCAGCCCATCGTCTCCCGCGTCGCGACGAGCTCGAACACGACGTCGATGCCGCGCCCGCCGCCGAGCTCCCGGAGCCGCGCCGGCACGTCCACCGCGCCCGCCTGCACCGTCTCCTCCGCGCCGAGCGCCCGCGCCCGCGCGAGCTTCTCCGGGGACCGCCCCACCGCGGCCACCCGCGCGCCGCGCAGGCGCGCGACCTGCACGAGCCCGAACCCGACCGCGCCCGCGCCGACGACCGCGACCGTGTCGCCGAGCCCCACCCGCGCGAGCGCCGCCGCGTGCACCGCGGTCGTCACCGCGCAGCCGATCGGTGCCGCCTCCGCGTCGGAGACCTGGGGGGGGAGGGGGACCGCGTTCCGCGCCGGCGCCCGCACCCGTTCGGCGAAGCCGCCGTCCGTCACGAACCCGTACTCGGCGCGGAGCGCGTCGCAGAGGTTCTCGTCGCCGACGAGGCAGTGCCGGCACGCGCCGCAGCCGACGTAGTAGTGGAGGATCACCCGCTCGCCGATCCGCTCGCGCGGGACGCCCTCGCCCGCCGTCTCGATCCTCCCGACGATCTCGTGCCCGAGCGTGAGCGGCGCGACGCCGAGGTTCAGGAGCCCGGAGAGGAAGTGGAGGTCGGTGTGGCAGAGGCCGGCCGCCGTCACCTTCACGACGACCTCGCCCGGCCCCGCCGTGGGCGCCGGGACGTCCTCGAGCCGGAGGGGCTGCTTCGGGCCATGGTAGCGGAGCGCGCGCATCGGGGGATCCTACAGGTCGAAGCAGTGGGCGAAGAGGATCTCCTCGCGGCGCGCCCGGATGCGCGCGAGGACCTCGTCCGCCGGCCGCTCGTCGAGGTCGATGGCGCAGGAGGCCGCCTCCGCCCCCTCGAACACGGTGTTCCGGATCTCCTCCGCGTTGATCCCCGCCTCGCGGACGAGCGCGAGGACGTTCGCGAGGACGCCGACGCGGTCGAGGTGGCGGACGACGAGCCGCGCCTTCGCCGGCGTGCGGTGCGCGACGTTCACGCATGGGACCTGGCCGGTGCGGACGAAGCTCTCGACGATCCGGACCGTCTCCCGCGCGATGGCGTCCTGCGCCTGCTCGGTGGAGGCGCCGATGTGGTGCGTCCCGTAGCAGCCGGGGAGCTTGCCGAGCGGGCTGTCGAACTCGGCCTGCCCCTTCTCCGGCTCGCCCGCGAAGACGTCGGTCGCGACCCGGATCCGCCCGGCCCGGACCGCCTCGAGGAGCGCGTCCTGGTCCACCACCTCGGCGCGGGCGGTGTTGACGAGCGCCGCGCCCGGCCGGAGCGCCGCGAGCACCTCGCGCGAGACGAGGCCGCGCGTCTCCTTCGTGAGGGCGAGGTGGAGCGAGAGGTAGTCCGCCTCGCGCGCGAGCGAGAGGAGGTCCGGCGCGCGCTCGATCCCGAGGGCGCGCGCGGCCGCCGCGTCGAGCGAGCGCGACCAGCCCACGACGCGCATCCCGAGGGCGAGCGCACGGCGCGCCACCTCGCGGCCGATCGACCCGACGCCGGCGAGCCCCAGGGTCCGGCCGAAGAGGCCGCGCGCCTCGGAGAAGCCCTTCTTGTCCCAGCGGCCAGCGCGGAGGAGCGCGACGTTGTCGGGGATGCGCCGGTCGAGGGCGAGGACGAGCCCGATCGCGAGCTCCGCCACCGCGATCGAGTTCTGCCCGGGGCAGTTCGCGACGAACACGCCGCGGCGCGAGGCGGCGGCGACGTCGATCGTGTTCACCCCCGCGCCGGCGCGGACGACCAGCGAGAGCGCGGGGGCCGCCTCGAACACGTCCGCGGTGACCTGCTTCGAGCGGACGACGAGGATCGAGGCCTCGCGCGCCGCCTGCGGGAGCTCCTTCGCGGAGACCTCGGGCCGGTGGTCGACGGACAGGCCGAGCTTGCCGAGCGAGGCGAGGTGCTCCTTCGGGAAGGCGTCGGCGACGAGCAGGGTGCGCATGGGCGCCTCGTAACGCATTTCGGGGCCCGGAGCCGCCTGCCCGGGAGGGGCCGGACCCGATCGCCCGCTCGTGGGCCAACGGCGCGTCAGGACGCCGGTTTCCGTAGCGCTTGCCCCCTCGGCGGAGGGGTGCTACATCGCCCCATCTCAGGGCCCGTAGCGCGCCGCGGCAGGACCTCACCGCGCGTGCGGCCCGAGGAGCCAAACGCCATGCACTTCCGCCTCCCTGTCCTCTCCCTCTCCGCCGCTGCCCTGCTCGCCGTGGGGTGCCACCGCGGCGGCGAGAAGGCCGCGCTGCCCGCCGTCGGCAGCACGGCGCGCGCCGTCCGCGTGACGAAGCCGTCGTCGCGCATCGAGACGGGGCTCGCCCGCGCCACCGGCGCGGTCCGCGCGCGCGAGGACGCGGTCCTCTCCGCGAAGGCGACCGGGCAGGTCCGGCGCGTCCGCGTGCAGGTGGGCGACCGCGTGAAGGCGGGTGCGGTGCTCGCCGAGATGGACTCCGTGAACGCCCAGCTCTCCCTCCAGAACGCGAAGGCGATGGAGCGGCTCGCGTCCGCCCGCCTGGAGGAGTCGAACCGCGAGCTCGAGCGCGCGAAGCAGGTGTTCGCGGGCGGCGCGATGCCCCAGTCGCAGATGGACCAGGCGGGGACGGGGCGCGAGGTCGCGGCGGCTCAGCTCGATCAGGCGCGCGCGGGGCTCAAGCAGGCGGAGCAGGCGGTGCAGGACACGATGATCCTCGCGCCCTTCGCCGGCGTCATCACAGGAAAGTTCCGGAACGCGGGCGACACGGTGACCCTCATGCCGGTCTCGCCCATCGTCGCGCTCGCCGACGTGGACCACCTCGAGCTGAAGCTCGCGGTCCCCGAGGCGCTCGAGCCCGCCATCGGCGACGGCCAGGTCGTCCAGGGCGAGACCACGCCCGGCGGCCGCTCCTTCCGGGCGAAGGTGCGGGTGAAGAGCGCGGTCGTCGATCCGGCGACCCGGACCGTCGAGGTGCTCGCGGACGTCGTCTCCGCCGACGGGCTCCGGCCGGGCACGCTCGTGACGGTGGACTTCGGCCGCTTCGCGGAGGGCGGCGGCGTCTTCGTCCCGTCCACCGCGCTCCGCACCGACGGCAAGACGAGCTGGGTGTACGTGATCGCGAACGGCAAGGCCGAGAAGCGCGAGGTCGTCGCGCAGCAGGTCCACCCCGGCACGGTGGTGGTCAAGCAGGGGCTCGCGGCGGACGCGGACGTGATCGTAGACCCGGGCTCGCTCGAGCCGGGCGCCGCGGTCGTCGCCCTCGCCGACTGACGCAGCGGAGACGCCGCCATGATCCGCACCTTCATCACCCGCCCGGTGTTCACCGGGATGCTCACGCTGGCCGTGCTGGTCTTCGGCCTGGTCGCGTACCCGCGCATCGGCGTGGACCAGTTTCCGGAGATCGAGTTCCCGTTCGTCACGGTCACGACGGTGCTCCCGGGCTCCGACCCGGAGGCGATCGAGCGCACCGTGACGAAGCCGCTCGAGGAGGCGTTCAACACGCTCCCCTCGCTCGACACGCTCCGCTCGGTGAACCTCGAGAACGTCTCGCAGATCATCATCCGCTTCGACCTCGAGCGGAACGCGGACATCGCGGCGCAGGACGTCCGCGACCGCGTCCAGGCGACGCTCTCGAAGCTCCCCCGCGAGATCCAGACCCCCGTCGTCCAGAAGCTCGACATCGGCGCCGCCCCGGTCGCGACGCTCGCCTTCTCGGCGAACCTCCCCATCGAGCGGCTCACCAAGGTGGCCGAGGACGTGGTGAAGCCCGCGCTGCAGCAGATCCAGGGCGTCGGCGCGGTCGAGCTCATGGGCGGCCAGAAGCGCGAGATCACGGTCGTCCCGGATCCGCGGCTCCTCGAGGGCTACGGCCTGTCCCCCGCGGACGTCGTCGCGTCGCTCCGCGCGCAGTCCGTCGACGTCCCCGGCGGCCGCACCCTCGAGCCCGGCGCGGAGCGGTCGGTGAAGGTCGCCGCCGAGGCGCGGTCGGTCGAGGCGATGCGCGCGCTCGTCATCTCGAGCCCGAACGGCACGCCGGTGCGGCTCGGCCAGGTGGCCCAGGTGCTCGACGGCCCCGGCGAGGCGCGCAGCGGCGCGAAGCTCGACGGGAAGAGCGCCATCGGCCTCGTCGTGCGCAAGCAGTCCGGCTCGAACACGGTCCAGGTCGTCGCCTCGATGAAGCAGGCGCTCGCGCGCATCGAGGGGCAGCTCCCGACGGGGAGCAAGCTCGAGGTCGTCATCGACGGCGCGAAGTTCATCCGGTCGTCGATCTCCTCGGTGCAGGAGGACATGATCATCGGCGGCATCCTCGCGGTGCTCGTCGTCCTCCTCTTCCTCCGGAACTGGCGCTCGACGCTCGTGTCCGCGGTCGCGCTGCCGACCTCCATCATCGGCACGTTCGCGGTGATGCGGGCGCTCCACTTCACCTTCAACATCATCACGATGCTGGCGCTGACCCTCTCGATCGGCCTCCTCATCGACGACGCGATCGTCGTCATCGAGAACATCGTCCGGCACCTCGAGGAGGGCGACGCGCCCTTCGAGGCGGCGCGGAAGGGGACCTCCCAAATCGCCGTCGCCGTGCTCGCGGTGACGATGTCCGTCGTCGCCGTGTTCGTGCCCGTCGCCTTCATGGAGGGCATGGTCGGCCGGTTCTTCTTCCAGTTCGGCGTGACCGTCGCGGTCGCGGTGCTCATCTCCTACGGCGTCTCGATGACGCTCACGCCGATGTTCTCGGCGCGCGTCCTGCGCGAGCAAGCCGAGCACGGGCGGCTCTTCGCCGCGATCGAGCGCGTGCTCGACCGCGTCGAGCACGTCTACCGCCGCGCGCTCACGTGGGTCCTCGACCACCGCGCCTACACGCTCGTCGGCGCGACGGTGGTGCTCGGCCTGACCTTCGCCCTCGCCGGGCAGCTCAAGTTCACCTTCATCCCGCAGCAGGACATGTCGATGGCGAAGGTGACGCTGGAGCTCCCGGCCGGCACGCCGCTCGCCGAGACCGAGCGGCAGCTCGACGAGCTCGTCGCCCAGATCCGCGGCGTCCCCGGCGTGCGCCACACCTTCGCCTCGGTGGGCGGCGGCGCGCTCGAGGAGGTCAACAAGGGCGAGATCATCGTCGACCTCGTCGAGCTGAAGGACCGGGCCTACGGGCAGCAGGACTTCAAGCAGTACCTGCGCCAGATCCTCCGCACGACCCCGAACGCGATCGTCACCGCGCAGGACTACAACGCGATGGCGGGCGGCGGGAACCGCGCCCAGCTCGTGCAGTTCAACCTGCGCTCCACCGACTGGGAGGCGCTCCAGGCCGCGGTGGAGAAGACGCGCGCGTACATGTTGAAGAACCCCGGGCTCGCGGACGTCGACTCGACGAGCCGCCCGGGCAAGCCGCAGCTCGACGTCGTGATCGACCGGGAGCGCGCCGCCGCGCTCGGCATCCCCGCCGCCGCGCTCGGTCAGAACGTCCGCGCCCTCATGGGCGGCGACAAGGTCGCCGACTTCCACGAGGGGAGCGACAGCTACGACATCAAGGTGCGGCTGCCGCCCGCCATCCTCGCCGACCCCGGCGCGCTCGGCGGCGTCCCGGTGCGGACGCAGGGCGGCCAGCTCGTCCAGCTGCGCGCGGTCGCGTCGGTGAAGCCGACCCTCGGGCCGGCGCAGATCGAGCACCAGGCGCAGATCCGGCAGGTGACGATGCTCGCCGACCTGCGGGATTACCCGCTCAAGTCGGCGACGGACTACCTGAAGGACTTCGCCGGGAAGGAGCTCCCGAAGTCGGTGATCTACGACTTCGAGGGCCAGGGGCGCGAGCAGGAGAAGATGGCGAAGGCGTTCGTCACGGCGCTCCTCCTCGGCGTCCTCCTCGTCTACATCATCCTCGCGGCGCAGTTCGAGAGCCTCGTCCACCCGTTCACGATCATGATGTCGCTGCCGTTCGCGGTGATCGGCGGCATCGCCGGCCTCCTCATCGCGCAGCAGTACATGTCGATGATGTCGATGATCGGCTTCATCATGCTGATGGGGCTCGTCACGAAGAACGGCATCCTCCTCGTCGAGTTCACGAACCAGCTGAGGCACGAGGGGAAGTCCACGCGGGACGCGCTCCTCGAGGCGGGGCCGATCCGGCTCCGGCCGATCCTCATGACCTCGGTCGCGATGATCGCCGGCATGATCCCGGTCGCGCTCGCGCGCGGCGACGGCGCGGAGACGCGCGTCCCGATGGCGGTCGCGATCATCGGCGGCCTCGTCACCTCCACGGTGCTCACGCTCGGCATCGTGCCGGTCGTCTACTCGATCCTCGACGGGATCCGGAGCCGCCTCCGGCGGCCGGCGCTCGTGGCCACGCCCGCCGTGGCGGAGGCGGAGGCGCCGCCGGCGGTGGCCGCGAACGAGTGATCGCGGACCTCGCGGGGGGCCGCGCGGTCACCGCCCGGGCGCGGATCGCGACACAGATGTCCGGAGGTCCCCCGTTCGCGGGACGGGGCCGTTCACGATTTCGTGAGCTTCGTCATTCGTCCGGGAGCCCGGGCTCGATAGAATTCCGGATCGAGCGGCGCGTCCACAGGCTCGCCGCGATCGGCCCCAACGGAGGAAACACCATGCGCAGGCTCGCCGTCACCGCTCTCGCCGCCGCCGCACTTCTCGCGCCGACCACCTCGAGGGCAGGGTTCTTCCTCGGCGCCCGGGCCGGCTACTCGATCCCGGGTGGCAACGTGCAGAGCGGGCTCTCGAACAAGGACGTCACGCAGTCGATGTTCCCGCTGCAGCTCGACCTCGGCTACGCCGGGCTCATGGACACGATCGCGGTGGGCGCGTACGGGGCCATCGGCCTCACCCAGCTCGGGAGCCAGCTCAAGGACCAGTGCGCCGCGCAGGGCGGCACCTGTGACTCGCGGCTCTGGAAGGTCGGCGCGCAGGCGAACATCCACCCGCTCCTCGGCATCTGGGGCGGCGTGTTCATGGGCTGGGAGCAGCAGACCGTGACCGGGTCCTTCTCCGGCGTGACCGCGGAGTCGTCGCTCCGCGGCTGGGAGACGGGCGTCCAGGCCGGCTGGGACTTCGGCGCGTTCGGCGTGAAGTTCGGTCCCTACGGGAGCTGGTCCACGGGCAAGTTCCAGACCGCCGCGACGGCGAACGGCGGCATCGGGACCCTCGACATGGGATCCTCGAACCACTCCTGGCTCACGCTCGGCGTCCGCGGGGTGTTCGGGCTGTAGCCCGGCGCCGCCCGGACCGAACGCCGCCGTGGCGGGCCGGGGAAGGCGCCGTCCTCCTGCGCCGCCGCCAGAGTCGCAACCGGCGCCGGCCTGACGAGAGGGCCCGGAAACGCAGACGCCGGCGCACGCCCGGGCGCGCCAGCGGCACACGGCACCGGAACCGGACTGCGACCGGCACGGCGCAACCCGTGAGGGCGCCACCGAGGGCGAGCGGGTCTGGCGTGTGCCGCTGTCACGCCGCGTGCACGCCGGCTCCGTCGATCGGAGCGGTCCGACCGCAGCGACGGCGGCGTGCTCGTCGGAGACGCCTCCCCCGCCCTTGGGTGGCGGCTGCCGAAGTGGCTGCGGCGAACCCCGATCACCGCGGAGCATCGGCACCACGGTGCCCGTGGCTCGGCCATAGCCCCATCGGCGGCGCGCGCGGGCCCGGGCTGGCCCCCTCCGACGAGCACGCCGCCGTCGCTGCGATCGGATTCGGTCGACAGTACGCGAGCCGGCGTGCACGCGGCGTGACAGCTTCGCGCGTCAGCTCCGGTGACCG
>DASWCJ010000297.1:0-2588 GCA_036390155.1 Anaeromyxobacter sp. | reverse complement strand
TCACGCGAACGAGACGGCCTGCGCAGCCGCCTTCGCGGCGTTCTTCAGGCCGGGGCTCCGCCGCCGGTACCTCGAGGCCGGGCGGGCGGCTGCGCAGGCCGTCTCGTTCGCGTGACGCCAGGGGGCGGGCGGCCAGGGCGCCGCCGACCGCCCATCCAGCCCTCAGGCCGTCAGTGGAGCGGCTGCGGCCGCTGCATGTAGGTGAAGGCCCGGATGTCGAGCCACTGCCACTGCTCGCCCTTCCGCTGGGCGACGAACGTGATGTGCATCTTCATCGGCCCTCTCGTCCCGTCCGGCTGCCTGAAGTTCTGCACGTCGTTGTCCACGTCGAGCAGGACGCAGTCGTCGCGGAGCTTGCGCGCGGCGACGATCGTGAGGCGAGAGGTCGAGCCCTCGTACAGCTTCGTCCCTTCGTCGCGGAAGAGCTTCTCCCCCGCGCCGCGGCCCCTCGCGAAGTGGCCGAGCGGGTTCAGGATGGTCGCGTCGTCCGCCAGGAACGTCGCGAACTCCTTCGGGTCGAGGCGGTTGAACGCCTCCGCGAACCGCTGCAACGTCGTCTGCAGCGACCCGTCCACGCTCGCCTGCGGTTGATTCGCACGTGTGGGCGGCTCCGGCCGCGACGTAGACCGCGACGGGCTCGGAGCACCGCCCACCCTTCGGCCGCGTGTAGCGGTCCATCAGCTCGTCTCCGTAGAGCTGGCGGGCCGCGACGTCCTGGTGCACGCGGCAGAGGAGCCGGCACGCCTCGACGCTGGTCTCCCCGCCGAGCGCGAATCCATCGACGTGATCGAGCTCGACCCGGCAGGCGGAGCCACAGACCCCGCCGCCTTCGAGGGGCCAGGTGCAGCGTCCGGCGTCGCGCTTCCAGACCTCGCGCAGGACCGCGGCCGGGACATGGCGGGTTCGCTTCGAGGGAGCTGGCGGCGCGGCCGGAATCGAGACCGCCCCCCGCCCGGTCTTCCGCGGCTTCTCCACGATCCCGCGGCGCTTCGCGTGACGCTGGAGGATGAGGTCGAGCCCCACCTCGAGGATCTCCTCCTCCGACGCGCCCGGGTTCGAGTGCGAGAGGGCGTCGCGGGCGGCGGCGAGCTTGTCGAGGAGGCGGCGAGAGACCGTCATGCTCACGCGGGCGCGCTCGGCGTCGAGCGGCTTCACGGCCGGGCGGTCGAGGGTGGGTGCGCCGGGGCAGGGCGCCGGCGACGCGACGGGCGCCGCCTTCGCTCCGTCCGTCGCAGGCGTTTCGGGCGCCCGAAATTCGAGCGACCCGGACGGGCCGGCCGGCGGATTCGATCTCGTCGCGACCGCGTCAGCGGCCCGCACCGGCCTCACGAGGAAGTCGCGCCGGGGAGCGTTCTCGACCGGACGGATGGACGCGGCGACGAAGGCGGCGTCGCGGCTCGAGAGGCCGAAGAACCGGGGGAGAACCTCGGCCGCGTTTTCGGGCGTGATGCACTTCGCGAGCTCGATGACCGAAGACAGACAGAGCCGACCGTCCCGGAGCGCCGCCTCGACCTGCGAGTACTTCTGGACCAGCTCCGCCGCGGTCTTCCGGTACTGCGCCGCGCCGGCCGAGAGCCCGAGCTCCCGGCGGAGGAAGGAGAAGAGGCTGGCGTGCCCGAGCTCCGTCCACCGCCGCTCGCGATCGAACCCCGCGAGGGCGACGAGGAACTCCGAGAGCGCGTGGTGCTCGCGGCGGAGGAGGTCGGCGAGGCGGGTGGTCTCTTCGCGGGCGGTCGTCATGCAGGGAGGATCGCACGGGATTTCGAGGCCTCCTGGAACGCACGCATTCGAGTCCTGGCGCGAGATCCCGAGCGCCTCCTCGCGCACCCCTCGCGCAACTCCGCGACGCGCACGGCGGGCCCGCGAGCGCGTCGTGAGGTGCTTCCCGCGCGCCGCTCCGCGCGGAGTCGTCGACCCTTCGTGAACCGGTCAAGCTCCCAGTTGGGTCCGAACCGCCGATTGGTCTCGCGGGACCGCCCAGGCGGCGACGCTCGGGCCGTCTACGAGTTCATGCGCCCGCTCGCGCATGCGGGAGTTCCACGTCGTGCTGCGCGGATAGGAACTCCAAACCGTGATTCGCGAACGACAATGCCCATCCTGTAAACAGCCCCGCTCGCCCCCCCCACGCGGAGTCGAAGCGGGCCAGAGGCCGCCCGACCCGAACGGGTCTCTGCGACCGAGACTGGGGCTCGACGGGTCCTCGATCCCACCGGGTGGGAAGCAGCGGAGGAGGCTTACAACGGAATTCGGGCATCCACGTCCGATGTGGCTAGGATCTCCGAGAACTCCGGCATGACGGAAGCCCAGGTGTCGCGTATCAAGGAGCATGTGTTCTTCAGCGAACATGAGTTGGACTCGGGATTGCGGCGCTTCGATGCGGACCCTGAGATCGTCAACGCTTGGGACCGGCTGACGGCGGGGGACCAAGTTTCCTCCGACCTTGATCTGCGGATAGGAACTCCAAACCGTGATTCGCGAACGACAATGCCCATCCTGTAAACAGCCCCGCTCGCGCCCCCACGCGGAGTCGAAGCGTGCCAGAGGCCGCCCGACCCGACAAGGGCGTTCAGGACGTTGGGAGGCAGACC
>DASWCJ010000296.1:0-2364 GCA_036390155.1 Anaeromyxobacter sp. | reverse complement strand
CGACCCTCGGCGTCGCGCCCGAGCTGCAGGGCACCCGCGTCGCGATCCAGCTCCTCCGCGCCCTGATCGCCGCGCTCGCCCCTCGAGTGGACTCCGTCTGGTTCACGGTGAAGGAGGACAACGACGCGGCCCGCGCCCTCCACCGCGCGCTCGGCGCCCGCGACGTGGGCGTCCGCGAGGACTTCTACGGCCCGGGCGACCGGCGGCTCGTCTCGCGCATCGAGCGCCCCGCGTTCGAGCGGATCGCGGGCAAGCTCCGGCGACTCGGGCTCGTCGAAGGCCCGATCGTGCGTGAGAGCGGCGACGCGGGCATCGCGGGGGCCGCGTGACCGCGAGCCTCGCCACGGCGGCGCGCCCGGCCCCCCCGGTTCGGCCCGGAACGGCGCCCCTCACGGCGCCCCCCCCGAGCGGGGGCACGCCCGTCCGCTTCCTCCGCGCCGGCGCGCGCGTCGCCGAGCTGTCGAGCGCCGTCGTCTCGACGCTCCTCCAGGTCCGCAAGGTCCGCCGCGAGCCGTCCGAGGAGGTCCGCCTCCGCGCACGGATGCAGCTCTTCCGCGAAGGCGCGCGCAGGGTCCTCCGGATCCATGGCGTCGAGGTCGACGCCGGCGGCGCCGAGGTCCCGGTGCAGGCGGTCCTCGTCTCGAACCACGTCTCCTGGCTCGACCCCTTCGTCGTCGCGGCGCACGTCCCCTGCGTGCCGGTCTCGAAGGCGGACGTCCTCTCCTGGCCCGTGCTCGGCCCGCTCGCGCGCGACCTCGGCGTGGTCTTCGTCTCCCGCGGCGACGCCGGCAGCGGCGCGAGCGCGCTCCGCTCGGTGCGCGCCGCGCTCGACGCGGGCGCCTGCGTCCTCAACTTCCCCGAGGGCACCACCTCGGAGGGTGAAGACGTCCTCCCGTTCCGCCCCGGGATGTTCGGGCTCGCGCTCCGCTCCGGCGCTCCCATCGTCCCGGTCGCGCTCCGGTACGCGCCCCGGAGCCTCGCGTGGACCGGCGACGCGACCTTCGTCCCGCACTACCTCTCGCTCGCGGCCTCGCGCGGCGCGCGGGTGTCCCTCCGGGTCGGCGAGCCCCTCGCGGCGACGGCGAATCGCTCGCCCCGCGAGGTCGCCGCCGAGGCGCGGGAGCGGGTGGCCGCGCTCCTCCGGGACATCTAGATGCAGCAGCGCTCCGCGGCCGAGTACCTGGCCCATGGCCAGATCCCGTTCTTCCGCCTTCCCTCCGCGCCGGTGGCGTCGGGCCCGCTCCCGGCCGGCACGCGCGCCGCAGTCCTCGGCGTGCCCTGGGACGGCGGCTCCACGTACCGGCCCGGCGCGCGGCTCGCGCCCTGGGAGGTCCGACGCGTCTCCGCGCTCGTGCAGGGACACCACCCGGGCCTCGGCGTGGATCCGTTCGAGCGGCTCGGCGCCGTCGACGCGGGGAACGTCGTCTTCCCGCCGTTCGACGCGGGCGCCGTTCGCGAGGCGATCCAGGGCACCGTGGGCGCCGTGCTCGCGCAGGGCGCGATCCCGTTCCTGGTCGGCGGAGACCACTCGATCGCCCTCCCCGCGCTGCGCGCCGTGGCGGCGCGCCACGGGCCGGTCGCCGTCCTCCACGTCGACGCCCACCTCGACACGAGCGGCCCGGAGGTGTGGGGGGACGCCTGGCACCACGGCACCCCGTTCCGCCACGCGCTCGAGGAGGGGCTCGTGCTCCCGCGCCAGCTGCACCAGGTCGGCATCCGCGGCCCGCGCGGCAGCGCGGCCGACGACGACCTCGGCGCCGCCCACGGCGCGCGCGTCCACGGCATGGACGAGCTCGCGGAGCGCGGCATCGCCGCGGTGATCCGCGACGTCGTCGCGGCGGTCGGCGATCGTCCCCTGTACCTCACCTTCGACGTGGACGCGGTGGACCCGGCGTTCGCACCGGGCACCGGCACGCCCGTGCCCGGCGGCCTCACCTCGCGCGAGGCGCTCGCCCTGGTACGCGGTCTGGCCGGCGTTCGGCTCGTCGGGATGGACGTCGTCGAGGTGTGCCCCCCGCACGACCACGGCGACGCGACGAGCCTGCTCGCCGCGCACCTCCTCTTCGAGGGGCTCGCCGCGGTCTCCGTCGGGTCACGCTAGCCCCAATGCCGGTCACTTCGCGGTGCCGGCCTCTCGAGGTCGCGCACATCGTGGTGCGGCTCCATCGCGATGATCTCGTCGCCCGGACCGAACGCCGCCGAGGCGGGCCGGGGAAGGCGCCGTCCTCCTGCGCCGCCGCCAGAGTCGCGACCGGCGCCGGACTGTCGGAAGGACCCCGAAGCGCAGATGCCGGCGCACGCCCGGGCGCGCCAGCGGCCCACGGCACCGGAACCGGACTGCGACCGGCACGGCGCAACCAGTGC
>DASWCJ010000295.1:0-21768 GCA_036390155.1 Anaeromyxobacter sp. | reverse complement strand
GCACTGGTTGCGCCGTGCCGGTCGCAGTCCGGTTCCGGTGCCGTGGGCCGCTGGCGCGCCCGGGCGTGCGCCGGCATCTGCGCTTCGGGGTCCTTCCGACAGTCCGGCGCCGGTCGCGACTCTGGCGGCGGCGCAGGAGGATGGCGCCTTCCCCCGCCCGCCACGGCGGCGTTCCTTGGTGCGATCCCGCCGTCGCCCTTCGACAGGCTCAGGCCGAACCGGAAAGGCGTCCCTACCGCGGAAACCGCTCGATGACCTCGTCGAAGGTCTCGAAGACGTCGTGGCGGAGCGGGCGCGCCGCGCACCAGCGCTCGAGCGAGGAACCCCTCCGCGTGAACACCGCGTCCGCCGCCTCGGCCGCGTGTCGGTCCCCCGAGCCGTCCCCGAGCACCGCCACCTTGTGCCCGGCCGCCTGCAGCTCGCGCACGACGTTCCCCTTGCAGAACCCGCAGAAGCCGCAGTCGCTGCCGTGAAACGCGACCTCGAGCCCGGCGGGGCCGAAGCCGGCGCGGTTCGTGCGCACCTCGAGGTGAGCGCGTAGCGCGGGCGGGAGCAGGTCCAGCACCGGCTCCACGTAGGCGTCGAGCCCGGAGGACACGACGAGGAATGGCCGTCCGCCCTCACGGCAGGCCTCGAGGAAGCGCTCGAACCCGGGCCGGAGCACGGCGGTGCTCCGGGCGTACGCGGCGATCTCGTCGGGCGACGCGGTGATGGGCGCGAAGATCCGGCGGATGAGCTCGCCGAACGGGAAAACCCCGGCGCGGTAGTCGTCCTCCGCGCGCCGGTAGTTCGCCTCCCCCGCGAAGCGGAGCGCCACCCGGTCCCCGAGGTCGTCGGTGAGGGCGGTGCCGTCGAAGTCGCAGACGATGGCCCACGGGGCGCGCATCGGGGTCCCCTGCTTAGTGCGGCGCGGGGGCTTTAGTCAAATCACCGAGCTTCCTCCCGCGCCGCGGTCGCCATCACGCCGAAGCCGGAGAGCACCGGCCAGGCCCGAGCGCGCGCGAACCCGGCGCGCTCGAGCAGCGCGGGAAGAGTCGCCTCGTCGAAGCGGCGGTGAAGCCGGGCCATCCCGCGCCACATCGACATCGCGAGCGCGTGACGGAGGCCGCCCGCCGCGAGCGCCGCCGCGACCCGCGCGGCGCCGGCGCGCGGCTCGAGGAAGGCGATCCCGCCTCCGGGCCGGAGCGCGCGCCGGACCTCCGCGAGCGCCCGGGCGGGGTCGTCGAGGAGGTAGAGGAAGCTGTGCCCGGTGGCGCCGTCGAGCGCGCCGTCGCGGAAGGGGAGCCGGAGCGCGTCGGCCCGCACGAGCGGCAGCGCGACGCCCGCGTCCTCGGCGTGGCGGCGCGCGAGCCGCAGCATCCGCGCGGAGCGGTCGAGGCCGACGTGCGCGCGCGAAGGGTCGGCGCGCGCCATCTCGAGCGCGCTCGTGCCCGGCCCGATGCCGAGGTCGAGCACCCGCGGCCCGGGGACGAGGGGCGCCATCTCGCGGCAGTCTTCCCGCCAGCGCGCGTGATCGGTGAGGAGCGAGTAGACCGCCGCGGCCCGGTCGAAGGCGAGCCCGGCGTAGAGGCGCGCCGCGAGGGCCCGCGCGCGATCAGCGGACGCGGTCGTAGAGGAGCCCCCAGCGCACGCCCCGATCCGAGACGACGAGGGCGTCGAAGCCCGTGACGCGCATCGCCTCGGCGACCACGATCGCGCCGGCGAGGATCACGTCCGCGCGCTTCGGCTCCATCCCCGGGAGCGCCGCCCGCTCTGGTACGGTGAGCGCGGCGAGCGTGGCGGCGAGCCGCTCGACGTCGGCGAGAGCGAGCGAAGAGCCGTGGACGCGCGCGGCGTCGTACGCGGGGAGCGCCTGCAGCACCGCGGCGAGGGTGGTGACGGTCCCCGCGACGCCGACGAGGCGGCCGCCGGCGGGGCGCCCCGGGAGCGCCGCGAGGGCCCGCACCGCGGCGCGGGCGGCACCGCGCACCGCCTCCACCTCGACCGCGGGCGGGGGGTCGCCGCGGACGTGCCGCTCGGTGAGCCGCACCGCCCCGACCTGCAGGCTCACCCGGCCGCGCGGGGCGGGCCCGTCGCCGAAGGAGAGCTCCGTCGAGCCGCCGCCGACGTCGAGCACCGCGAGCGGCTCGCCGGCGCGGCCGAAGTCGCGCCACGCGCTCGCGAACACGAGCCGGGCCTCCTCGTCGCCCGCGATGACCTCGGGGGCGACGCCGGCCTCGGCGCGAGCCGCGTCGAAGAACTCCGCGCCGTTCGAGGCGTCGCGGGCGGCGCTCGTGGCGACGCAGGCCAGCACCGGTGCGCCGAGCGCGCGGGCGTCGCGAGCGTAGTCGGCGAGGACCGCGACGGTCTCGCGGATGGCCGCCGGGTCGAGCCGGCCGGACGCGTCCACCCCGCGGCCGAGCCGCGTGATCTCGGCGCGCTCGAGCAGCGGCTCGAACCCCGCGGCCCGCCGCTCCGCGACGAGCAGGAGCACGGTGTTCGTCCCGACGTCGATCGTCGCGAAGCGCTCCGCCATCTTCACTCCGGGAAGGGGCCCCAGGCGGGCGCGGAGAGGTCGCCCGCGCCGCCGGCCACCGCCGTCTGCCGCTCGCCCTTCGGGTCCGCGACCACGAGCTGCGCCGCCCCCGACCGGTCGCTGCGGAACGCGAGGAGCCGCCCGTTCGGCGCCCAGGTGGGGTCCTCGTTGGTGCGCCCCTGGTCCTGGGTGATCCGGTCGATCCGCCCGGAGTCGATCGCGACGACGAAGAGGTCGAACACCTTCCGCTCGTCGCGCGCGGTGAAGGCGAGCAGGTCGCCGCGCGGGCTCCACTGCGGCGTCTGGTTGTAGTTCCCCTGGAACGTGAGCCGGCGGACGCCGGAGCCGTCTGCGTTCATGAGGTAGATCTGCGGGCTCCCGGCCCGGTCCGAGACGAAGGCGAGCCGCCGGCCGTCGGGGGACCAGGAGGGCGACAGGTCGAGCGCGGGATCGTTGGTGAGCCGGCGTGCGCCGGTGCCGTCCACCTTCATCACCCACACCTCGCTGTTCCCGCCCTCGGTCGCGGCGAAGGCGATCCGCGTCCCGTCCGGCGAGTAGACGCCGCCCATCGCGTTCGGCACCTGGCCGACGCGGCGGAACTCCCGGTCCGCGAGCCGGAACGCCCACAGCTCCGGGCGGCCGGCGCGGTAGCTCGTGAGCAGGATCTCGCGGCCGTCGGGGCGCCACGCCGGGGCGAGCAGGATGGAGCGCTCGGAGAGGAGCACCCGGGGGTTCCGGCCGTCGGCGTCGAAGAGGACGAGCTCGAAGATCCCCTTCGCCTTGCGGATGGCGGCGATCTGGGTGGAGAACGCGCCCCGCTCGCCGGTGTAGACCTTCACGATGGCGTCGGCGACCCGGTGGCCGAGGGCGCGGGCCTGCGGCGCGCGGACCGTGGTGGAGAGGAGCTCGCGGCCGGCGCGGACCTCGTAGACGTGGAGCTCGGCGACCTGGTCCGGGCCGTCCCGGCGGACGCGTGCCCGCACGAGCCCCTCCGCGCCGATGTCCGACCAGCGCGCGAAGCGGATCGAGGAGGGAGCGAAGCCCTCGGCCGGATCGGCGAGGAAGCCCTTCGGGTCGAGCACGTCGAAGAGGCCGGAGAGCGCGAGGTCGCCGCGGACGACCTCGGTCGTCTCGAGCCCGGCGCGCGGATCGCCTTCCGCCCCGAACCCCGCGACGGCGATGGGGAGCGGCTGGAAGGCGGGGGAGCCGATGACGAGCGTCGGCCGGTCGGCGCCGCGCGGCGCGGCGGGCACGAGGAGGGCGAGGAGGGCGAGGGCGTAAGCGATCGGGTTCATGACTGTCGGGCCTGGAACACGAGGGAGATCCCGTTCCTGCGGAGCGCGTCGCGCATCGGCTCGGGAGGCGCCGGTACGCGGGTGGTGAGCCGCAGCGTGCGCTCCACCGCGGCGTCGAAGGTGGGGTTGCCCGAGGACTTCTCCTGGCGCCACCGCGTGATCCGGCCGTCCGGCTCGATCCAGAGGGTGACGCTCGCCTCGAGGTAGAGCCGCTCGCGCTCCGGGATGGTCACCGGCGCGACGTAGTGGGCGCGGAGCGCGCGGTGGATCTGGGCGAGGTACGGATCCTCCGCAGCCTGATCGGAGTCCCCGTCGGCGGCGCCCCCGGGATCGCCGTAGCGCTTCTCCGCGACGGCCTCCCGCCGGACCTTGTTCAGGATGGAGGAGAGGCTCTGGCCCGTTCCGGGCGCGGCGGAGGCCGGGGCCGCGGGCTGGGGCGGGGCCTTCCCCTTCGTGGAGGGCGCGGCGCGGGCCGCGGCCGCGACCGGCGCGGGGGCGGGCGTCGCCGGGGCGGCCGCCGGCGCGGGGGGCGGCGCCTCCTTGCGCGGTAACCACTGCTCGGGCTTCTTCTCGCCGAGCCGGACGAGCCTCGCGACGATGGGCTTCTGCTCGAGGTCGATCGTGGGCGACGGCTGTCGGACGACGGCCCACCCCACGAGCACGAGGTGCGCGGCCGCCGACGCGAGCACGGCCGGCCAGATCCGCTCCCGGCGCGAGAGCGCGCTCTGCACCGGCGACGCCGTCACTGCGCCTTGTCCCTCGCGTCCGGGCGCCGCTCGGGCGCCGGGTTCGTGATCATCCCGAGGTTCTGGATGCCGGCGCGCTGCACCGTCGCCATCACCTCGACGACGAAGCCGTAGGGGAGGGTGCGGTCCGCGGCGAGGTAGAGTTGCCGGTCGCGCATCGCGCGCGCGTTCGCGCGGAGCCGGTCCTCGAGCTCCGCGAACGGGATCTTCGCCGCGTCGTCCCCCGCGCCGAGGTGGATGGTGCGGTCGGCCCGGATCGAGAGGACGAGCTTCTGCTCCTCGGCGTCGATCGACTTCGCCTGCGCCTCCGGGAGCTTCACCTCGACCCCCTGCTGGATGAGGGGCGCCGTCACCATGAAGACGATGAGGAGCACGAGCATCACGTCGACGAGCGGCGTGACGTTGATCTCGGTGAGGGTCTGGCGGCCCGAGCCGCCCTGCGCGGCCATCGCTTCCCCCGCGTCCTAGGACCGGCCCGAGAAGAAGTGGCGCCGGACGATGTTGAGGAAGTCCGACGAGAAGTTCGTCATCTCCGAGTCGAGCACGCGGATCTTCGACACGAAGAAGTTGTAGGCGACGACCGCCGGGATCGCCGCGAAGAGCCCCACCGCGGTGGCGATGAGCGCCTCGGAGATCGGGCGGGCGACGGTGGCGAGGTTCGCGTTCCCCATCCGGTAGATGTCGTGGAACGCGCGCATGATCCCCCAGACCGTCCCGAACAGCCCGACGAAGGGCGCGGCGCTCGCGGTCGTGCCGAGGAACGGCACGAGCGACTCGAGGTGGGTGACCTCCGAGGCGGCCGCGCGCTTCAGGGCGCGCTCGACGTTCTCGATCCCGCCGAGCTCCTCGTGCATGCCGCCCTCGCCGTCCTTGCCCTGCGCGGTGACCTTCGAGAGCTCGACGTAGCCCGCGCGGAACACCTGGCTGATCGGAGAGGCGCCGAGGGACTCGGCCGCCTGGTAGATGGAGTCGAGCCGCTTCGAACGCCAGAACGTCTCGAGGAACTTCACGGACTCGTCTTGCGCCCGCCGGATCTGAAGCCACTTCTTCACGATGATGGCCCAGGAGACGGCGGAGGCGCCGAGGAGGAGCGCGAGGACGGCGAGGCCGACGGGGCCCGAGCTCCGCGCGATGGCGAGGTAGTCGAGCCCCTCGCCGGCGACGGCGAGCGGGATGGCCGGGGAGAGGGCGGCGGGGATCGTCATGGTCTCGTTCGGGGAGAGCGCTGTCTTAGCACGGGTGGGTAGGAGGAGGTGGCAGGCGGGCCGTCGCCTGCCGGCGAACTGTGAAGGCGGGGCGACGCCCGTGCCACGCCCTCACCTGTCCAAACGCCGCCGATCGTGTAAAAGGCCAGTCCACACGCGCCCGGGCTGCATGGCACGGTGGTTGCTCTACATCCGGGTGCCCCCCAGCCCGGGGGTCAACCCGGCAGCCGGAGATCCTCCCCATGAAACGCCTCGCCCTCGCCCTCGCAGCCGCGGCCCTCGGAACGGGGTGCGGATCCTCCTCGAGCCCGCCCCCGCAGCAGTACGGCTCCGTGGACCTCTTCTGGGACTTCATCCGGACCGCGCCGGCGCAGGCCGCGCCCCACACCCTCGTCTACGACTCTGCGTTCCAGGGCGGCGCCACCGGCCCGTGCACCGAGTCCGCGGTGGAGACGGTGACTGTGGACACCGCCGCTGGCGAGGTGACGGTCGACTGCGTGAACGGGCCCGCCAACGCCCAGGGCGTCGGGATCGACGGGCTTCCGGCCGGGTCGAACCAGTTCCGCGTCCGCGGCTGGCGCGGCGCAGTCCTCGTCTACGACTCGACCTTCACCCGGAACGTCCCGGCGAACCTCCTCACCGACCTGTACGTCGACGTGGACGCGATGGCCGCGCCGCTCACGCTCGACGTGAACCTCTACAACACCGGCTCCGCGCAGTATTACGCGACGTGCGCGGATGCGACTCCGCCGTACCTCGGCGGGCTCTCGGCCACACCCCCGAACCTCCAGTGGGAGATCAAGGACCCGGTGTTCAAGGCCGTCATCGACGGCGGGACGGTAGGGTGCGGCTCGACGCTGCCCGCGCCCATCCTCTCGAGCTACCTCCTCGATCTCGACGACTTCCACATCCGCGTGTGGGGGCTCCGGTCCGAGGACGACGCGTTGTTCTACGACTCGTGCTGGCAGACGCTCTCCCACTTCGCCGCGCAGAACCTCACGCTCACGGCGAAGACGAGCCCGGTGCCCACCTGCGCGGCCCTCTGATCGCGCGCGGACCGGCGCGGGGGTAGACTCCCGCGCCGTGTCCCGCATCGGCATCTTCGACTCCGGCGTCGGCGGCCTCACCGTGCAGCGCGCGATCCTCGACGCGCTGCCCGGCGCCGACACCCTCTACCTCGGCGACACCGCCCGCGTCCCGTACGGCACGAAGTCGCCGGAGACCGTGACGCAGTACTCGCTCCGGAACGCGCGCTTCCTCGCCCGGCACGGCATCGACGTCCTCGTGGTCGCGTGCAACACCGCCTCCGCGGTCGCGCTGCCCGCGCTCCGCGCGGAGCTTTCGGTGCCGGTGATCGGGGTGGTCGAGCCCGGCGCCCGCGTCGCGGCCCGGACCTCGCGCACCGGCCTCGTCGGCGTCATCGGCACGCCGGGCACGGTCGCGAGCGGCGCGTACCAGGAGGCGATCCGGCGGGAGCGGGCCGGGGCGGCCGTGACCTCTCGCGCCTGCCCCCTCTTCGTGCCGCTCGCGGAGGAGGGCTGGACCAATCCCGAGGACGAGGTGGTGCGCGAGATCGCGCGACGGTACCTCGCGCCGCTCCGCGAGGCGGGCGTCGACACCGTCGTGCTCGGCTGCACGCACTACCCACTGCTCGCGCCGGCCATCGCGGCGGAGCTGCCCGGGGTCGCCCTGGTGGACAGCGCGAGCGCGGTCGCGGCCGACGTCCTCGCCCGGTTCGGGCGGTCGGAGGGGGAGGCGGAGCACCGCTTCTTCGTGACCGACGCCCCGGAGCGGTTCCTCGCGGTGGCGGGGCGCTTCCTCGGCCGGCCGGTCCTCACGGCCGAGCACGTGGACGTCTGAGCGGGGGGTCGCTCGTCTCGCTTCGCTCGTCGCGCCCCCCCGACCCCCCGTGCTCGCTCCGGCTGAGCCTCATCCGGCTCCGCCTGCGCTTGGCCACGACCTCGCGGCCCTCCCGGAGATCCGGTACAGTCGGGGCGCGATGGCGGTCGACGTGAAGAAGATGGTTGTGGGCTTCAACCACAACATCAAGCACAAGGGGAAGATGTACCACATCCAGACCGAGGACTCGGGCCTGGAGAATCCCCACATCATCACGCACCTCTTCGTGGGCGGGAACATCCTCGCCTCGAAGAAGACGTCCTATGCCGACATCGTCGGGGCGGAGAACCTCGCCCAGGTCGTGCGCGAGCTGATGGAGGAGCAGCACAAGGAGATGCTGCGCAACCTCATCAACGGCGTGTATGACGACATCGACTCGGCGTACGCGCGGCACGCGCAGGCGTACCAGCCCGGGCAGATCCACGCCGACGGCCGCAAGGTCGACCTGAAGCCCGGCGTCGCGATGCCCGACCCGCGCTTCGCCGGCGCGGAGGAGCTCCCGCCCGAGGTGCTCGCCGCGCGCGATCAGCCGGCGCCGGTCCTCCGGAACGACGGCGTGGAGACGCTCTTCGGCGAGGATCTCATCAGCGAGAAGAGCCTCGACGAGGTGATCCTCTCGTACCTCGCGGAGGACCTCGGGGAGCGCAAGTAGCGCGCCGCCGTGGTCCAGCTCTTTCACCTCACGAAGGAGTACCCGGGCGACGCGCCGGCGCTCCTGGACGTGTCGCTCGAGATCGAGAAGGGGGAGTTCGTCTTCCTCACCGGCTCCTCCGGCGCGGGCAAGTCCACCCTCCTCAAGCTCATCTTCTGCGAGGAGGGCGCGACGAGCGGTCAGCTCCTCCTCTTCGGGAAGAACGTCGCCAAGATCCGCGCCGGCGCGATCCCCTTCGTGCGGCGGAACATCGGCGTCGTCTTCCAGGACTTCAAGCTCCTCTCACGCCGGACCGTCGCGGAGAACGTGGCGCTGCCGCTCGAGGTGCGCGCCATCCAGGAGAAGGAGATCCGCAGGAAGGTGAAGGTGCTCCTGCGCTCGGTGGGGCTCGAGCACCGCGCCGAGAAGTTCCCGCCCTCCCTCTCCGGCGGCGAGCAGCAGCGCGTCGCGGTGGTGCGCGCGCTCGCGGCCGACCCCGCCCTCCTCCTCGCCGACGAGCCCACCGGCAACCTCGACCCGGAGCGGACCCTCGAGGTGATGGACCTCCTCTACGCCGCCAACGCGCGCGGCACGACCGTGGTGGTCGCCACGCACGACCGGTCCCTGCTCGAGCGGTACAAGAAGCGGGTGGTCGTGCTCGAGCGCGGCCGGCTCGTCTCGGACGGCAACTCGATCCGCCGCGCCTCGCCATGAGCTTGCGCCCCGTCCACGCCGTCCGGCGCGCGCTCGGCGCGATGACCCGCAGCCCCTACGTGACGCTGGTGGGGACCGCCACCATCTTCGTCGCGGTCTTCGCGACGGGGCTCTTCGCGGCGGCGCTCGGCGGGGCGGAGCGGCTCCTCCAGACCTGGGCCGGCGAGGTGCAGCTCTCGGTCTACCTCGCGCCCGGCACGGACCTCGAGGCGGCCACGCGCGCGGCGCGGGCGATCGCGCCGGGGCGGCCGGTCGAGGCGGTGCCCGGGGCGACGGCGCTGCGCCGGCTCTCGGCGGAGCTCGGCGACCAGGCGCGCGTGCTCGACGGAGTCGGGCCCGGCGCGCTCCCGGACGCGGTCGAGGTGGGGGCCCCCGGGGCGTCGCTCGCCTCTGCGCGCGAGCTCGCGGCCCGGCTGCGCGCCGGCGTGCCGGGCGCGGCCGAGGTGGACTTCGGGAACGCCTGGCTCGAGACGCTGGAGCGGCTCGTCCGCCGCGCGCGCGTCGCGGCCGTCGCGCTCTTCGCCGCGCTCGCGATCGCGACCGCGGTGCTCGTCTCGAACACGCTCCGGCTCGCGGTGTTCGCCCGGCGGGACGAGATCGAGATCATGAAGCTCGTCGGCGCGACGGACGCGTTCGTGTCCGCGCCCTTCCTCGTCGAGGGGTTCCTGCAGGGGATCCTCGGCGCGGGGCTCGCCGTCGCCGCGCTCGCCACCCTCCACGAGGTGCTCGTCCCGCGGCTCACCGCGGCCGTCTCCGTGGCGGGCACGCTCCGGCTGGCGGACACGCTCCCGCCGCCGCTGCTTGTCGGGCTCGTGCTCGGGGGCGGCGCGGTCGGGCTGCTCGGCAGCGCCCTCTCCGTGGCCCGCACGCTGCGCCGCTTCCACCCGAGCCCCGAGTGACCGCGGCCCCCGCCCTCCTCGCCGCCCTCCTCGCCGCGGGGAGCCCGCGGGCGCAGCTCGACGCGCTCGAGGCCCGACGGCGCGCGGAGGTGAACGCGGCGAAGCTGCTCGCCGAGCAGGAGCGGTCGATCCTGGACGGGCTCGCCGAGGTCGAGCAGGCGCTCGCGGACGCGCGGGCGGGGTGGCAGCGGGCCGAGGCGGAGCGGGCCGAGGCGGCGGCGCGGCTCCGGGCGGCGCGCGAGTCGGAGGCGGAGGCGCAGGCCCGGATGACGGCGCGGCTCGCCGCCTTGAAGCCGCGCCTCTTCGCCCGCGCGCGGATGGGACGCGCGGGGGAGCTGCGGCTCCTGCTGGAGGCGACCTCGCTCGCGAACCTCGTGAAGCGGCGCTACCTGCTCGCCGTCATCCTCTCCCGCGATCTCCAGCTCCTCGACGAGGCGAAGGGTGCGCTCGCCGAGCGCGAGCGCGCCCGCGCCGAGCAGGAGCTCGAGGCGGGCCGGCTGCAGGCGCTCGCCGCGGAGGCGGAGGACCGGCGCGCGCAGGCGGAGGCGCGCCGGGAGGAGCGGGAGACCTTGCTCTCGGCGCTCCGGGGCGCGCGCGCGTTCCACGAGCGGGCCGCGGTCGAGGTGGCGGCCCAGGCCCGCAAGCTCGCCGACTTCGTCGCGACGCTCCCCCCGCCGCGCACCGGGCTCACCGGCCCGGGCGGCTTCCTCGCCCGCAGGGGGCGGCTCCCGGCCCCGGTCCAGGGCGAGATCACGGTGGGTTTCGGGCGGGTCGTGAACCCGAAGTTCAACACCGTCACGGTCCAGAACGGGCTCGACTTCGAGGCGCCCTCCGGGACGCCGGTGCGGGCGGTCGCGGCGGGGCGCGTCGTCCACGCGGGCTGGTTCAAGGGCTACGGAAACCTCGTCATCGTGGACCACGGCGAGGGCTACCACACGCTCGTCGCGCACCTCGCCTCGATGAAGACCGCGATGGGCGAGGCGGTGGACGCCGGCGAGGTCCTCGGGACGGCCGGGGACTCCGGGTCGCTGAAGGGCGCCTACCTCTACTTCGAGGTCCGCGAGCGGGGCCGCCCCGTGGACCCCCGGCCCTGGCTGGGGAAGTGAGCGGGCGGTATCATCCTCGGCATGCGACGGAGCCTCCTCGCCCGCCTCGCCCTCGCCGCCGGCCTCGCCGCCGCGTTCCTGGCGGGCGTCGCCTCGCACCACGTCGCGTGGGCGGCGCGCCGCAACCAGGCCCAGCCGTACCGCGCGCTCGACGTCTTCTCCGACGTCCTCGCCCACGTCGAGAACAGCTACGTCGAGCCGGTGGACGAGCGGGAGCTCGTCTACGGCGCGATCGACGGGATGATGTCGCGCCTCGACCCGCACTCGATGTTCATGCGGCCGGAGATGTACCGGCAGATGCGGGACGACACGAGCGGCGAGTTCGACGGTCTCGGGCTCGAGCTGACGGTCCAGGACGGCGAGCTGACCGTGATCTCGCCGCTCTCCGAGTCGCCCGGCGAGCGCGCCGGGATCCGCCCCGGCGACCGGGTCCTCTCGATCGACGGCGCGCCCACCAAGGAGATGACGCTCGCCGAGGCGATCCGCCGGATGAAGGGCGTCGCCGGGACCAAGGTGGTCCTCGAGATCATGCGGGAGGGGTTCACGCTCCCGCAGAAGCTCGCGCTCGTGCGCGACCGCGTCCGGACCCTGAGCGTCGACCTGAAGGTCCTCGACGCCGCGCGCCACTACGCGTACGTGCGGGTCCGGACCTTCCAGGAGCGGACCGACAAGAACCTCCAGAAGGCGCTCGAGGACGCGCGCGCGCAGATGGGCGGGACGATCCGCGGCCTCGTCCTCGACCTGCGAAACAACCCCGGCGGCCTCCTCGACCAGGCGGTCCGCGTCTCCGACGTGTTCCTCACGAGCGGCGTCATCGTGACCACCGCCGGGCGCGGCCGGAAGAACGTCGAGGTCGAGCGCGCGCACGAGAAGGACACCGAGCCCGCGTACCCGCTCATCGTCCTCGTGAACAAGGGGACGGCGAGCGCGAGCGAGATCGTGGCGGGCGCGCTGCAGGACCAGGGGCGCGCGGTCATCATGGGCACCCAGACCTTCGGCAAGGGGTCGGTCCAGACCATCATCGAGCTCGAGGACGGCTCGGGCCTGAAGCTCACCGTGGCCCGCTACTACACGCCGAAGAACCGCTCCATCCAGGAGCGCGGCATCACCCCGGACGTGGTGGTCGCGGAGGCCGCCCCGCCCCGCGCCGAGGAGTCGCAGCTCACCGAGCGGGATCTCAAGCGCCACCTCAAGAACGACGGGCCCGGGGCGGCCCAGGCGGCCCCCGTGACGGCGTCCCAGGCGTCTCCGCCCGGCAAGCCGGGCGAGGACTTCCAGCTCCGGACCGCGGTCGACTACCTGAAGGCGGTCGACATCTTCAAGGCGTCGCTCGAGACGCCGCGCGACGTCGCGAAGAAGCAGTGATCTCGCGCTGGCTCCACCTTCGGGGGAGGCGCCTCCGTTGACTTCCCCGACCGTGCCGATATAGTCCGCGAAATTTCGCGCTGGTCACGCCGATGGGGGATATCCGCGGACCCGCGACCCACCGATGAGCGCCCTCGAGCTTTCCGTCGTCGTCTCCTACGCGCTGCTGCTGTGCGTACTGTCCGTGTACGGCTCCCACCGCTACGCGATGGCGTATCTGTTTCACCGCCACGCGTACCACCTGCCGACGCCGAAGGGGCGCTTCGCCAAGCTCCCCCGCGTGACGATCCAGCTGCCGATCTTCAACGAGCTGTGCGTCACGGAGCGGCTCATCGACGCCGTGGCGAGGATCGAGTACCCGCGCGACCTGCTCGAGATCCAGGTCCTCGACGACTCCACCGACGAGACCCAGCAGATCGCCCGCGCCTGCGTGGAGCGCCACCGCGCCGCGGGGCTCGACATGGTCTACGTGCACCGCACCAACCGCCAGGGCTTCAAGGCGGGGGCGCTCGAGCACGGCCTCACCACCGCGAAGGGCGAGCTCGTCGCGATCTTCGACGCGGACTTCGTCCCGGAGGCGGACTTCCTCCGCCGCTCCGTCCACCACTTCACCGATCCCGAGGTCGGCCTGGTGCAGGCGCGCTGGGGCCACCTCAACCGCGAGTACTCGCTCCTCACCCAGGTCCAGGCGATCTTCCTCGACGGCCACTTCGTCATCGAGCACGGCGCCCGCAGCCGCTCCGGCCGGTTCTTCAACTTCAACGGCACCGCCGGGATCTGGCGGCGCCAGGCGATCGTGGACGGCGGGGGGTGGCAGCACGACACCCTCACCGAGGATCTCGACCTCTCCTACCGCGCGCAGGTGAAGGGGTGGCGGTTCGTCTACCTCACCGACCTCGTCACGCCCGCCGAGCTGCCGGTCGACATGAACGCCTTCAAGGCCCAGCAGCACCGCTGGGCGAAGGGCTCGATCCAGACCGCGCTGAAGCTCTGGCCGGTCGTGCGCGACCCGAAGCTCCCGAAGGAGGTCCGTCGCGAGGCGTTCTTCCACCTCACCGCGAACGTCGCCTACCTGCTCATGATCCCGCTCACCATCCTCCTGCCGATCACGGTGGTGGTGCGGGTGTCGCACGGCTGGTACGAGGTGCTCCTCCTCGACATCCCGTTCTTCGCCTCGGCGACGATCAGCGTGATGGCGTTCTACTACGCGAGCCAGGCCGCGCAGCATCGGACCTTCTGGGAGCGGGTGAAGTACCTTCCGCTCGTGATGTCGCTCGGGATCGGCCTGTCGGTGAACCAGGCCCGCGCCGTGGTCGAGGCGCTGATGGGGTACGAGACCGGCTTCACCCGCACGCCCAAGCACGGCGTGAAGGGGGCGGGCGGCGCGGCCGCGCGCAAGCACTACAAGGCGGCCGTGACCTTCCAGCCGATCGTGGAGCTCGGGCTCGCCGCGTACCTCGGATACGGCGTGCTGTACCTCATCGAGCGGGAGGTCTACTACTCGCTGCCGTTCCTGCTGCTCTTCCAGTCCGGCTTCCTGTACGTCGGGCTCGCGAGCGCCTACGAGGCGCTGCGCGGCACCGTCGCCCGGTGGTCGCGCGCGCCGTTGCCGCAGCCGTCCCCCGAGTAGCGCTCAGGCGATCGACTTCTCGAGGATCGAGACGCCGCGCTCGAGCCGCCCGACCTCGGCGTAGCCGATCCGCTCCCAGAACGCCCGCGCCTCGGGGTTCTCGTCCCCGATCGAGGCGCGCACCGTCCGGTAGCCGCAGCGCGCGAGCGCGTCCTCCAGCGCGGCGCTGATCTCCTTGCCGTACCCGAGCCCCTGGCAGGACTCGCGGAAGAGCAGCAGCGAGACGTGCGCGATCCCGGGCTCCGGGTGGTGCAGGTAGAGGTCGAGCACGCCGACCGCGGGCCCGGCGCGGACCGGCACGAGCGCGTAGATGCGCCGGAGCTCGTCGCCCTCGGCATCGGCGAGGAGTCGGGCGGACGCGTCGTCGCCCGGCGGGCCGCCCTCGGTCCGCGCGAAGTAGTCCGGCGCGCCCTCGAAGCACGCCTGGATCTGCGGGACGTGCACCGCGGTCGCGGCGACGGCGCGAACGCGAGCCCCCTCGATCGGGGGCAGCTCGGTCCCGTAGGGATCGACGACGACGGGGTGACGGTCGGCCATGGGCGTTCCCTAGCCCGCGCCCGCGCGCCGGGTCAAGGGCGGCGCGCGCCCCTCACCCGAAGAGGACGCCGCGGGCCGCCGCGTCCTCGAGGGACGCGGCGACGTGCTCGGCGCCCGCTCGGCGGAGCTCCTCGACGCCGTAGCGCCCGGTGGCGACCCCGAGCACCGGGATCCCGACCGCGTGGGCGGCCGCGACGTCCCGCGGCGTGTCTCCGATGACGAGCGCCTCGTCGGCCGCCACCGTGCGCCCGAGGCGGGCCCCGGCGCGCCGCAGCGCCGCCTGCACCACGTGGATCCGGTCCTCGCCGTCACCCGCGAACCCGTAGGCCGCGGAGGCGCCCCACTCGAAGAAGCCGTCGAGCCCGCCCCGCGAGAGCTTGAGCCGCGCGCCTTCGACGACGTTCCCGGTGCAGAGCGCGAGGAGCGCGCCGCGGGTGCGGAGCGCCTCCAGGAGCTCGACGACGCCGGGGAGGACCGCGTACCCGGGCCCGTGGATCTCGAGGCGCAGGTGCTCGACGTAGCGGGCGAGCAGGGCGTCGCAGAAGGCGTCCTCGAAGGGCCGCCCGAGGAGGCGCAGCGTCTCCCGGACGATGAGCCGGTCGGTCATCCCGTCGAGCCGCAGCCCCGCGAGGGCGCCGTCGACCGGGCCCCAGTGGTCCCCGACGGCCCGCTCGAACGCGCGGCGGCCTGCCCCGCCCGCGGAGAGGAGGGTGCCGTCGATGTCGAAGAGGTAGACGGCCCAGGGCAACCGCGTCGTCACTCGAACAGGGCCTCCACGAACTCGCTCGCCGCGAACGGCCGGAGGTCGGCCACCTTCTCGCCGACGCCCACGTACCGGACCGGGATCCGAAGCTCGTCGCAGATCCCGATGACGACGCCGCCCTTCGCGGTGCCGTCGAGCTTCGTGAGGACGATGCCGGTCACCCCGAGCGCCTCGTTGAACTGGCGGGCCTGGGCGATCGCGTTCTGGCCGTTGGTCGCGTCGAGCACGAGCAGCACCTCGTGCGGCGCGCCCTCCGCGGCCTTGCCGATGACGCGCTTCACCTTCTTCAGCTCCTCCATGAGCGGGGCCTTCGTGTGGAGCCGGCCGGCGGTGTCGCAGACCACGACGTCGATCTTCTCCGCCGCGCCGCGCTGGACCGTCTCGAAGCACACGCTCGCGGGGTCCGCCCCCTCCTTGCCGCGCACGATGGGCGCCCCGACCCGCTCCGCCCAGACCTCGAGCTGCTCGCCCGCCGCGGCGCGGAACGTGTCGCCCGCCCCGAGCAGGACCGAGTGGCCGGCCGCCCGGAGCTTCGCCGCGAGCTTGCCGATGGTGGTGGTCTTCCCGGAGCCGTTCACACCGACGACCATGACGACCCAGGGCCGCGCCGCGCCCGGCTCGAGCGGCCGCCCCGCGCCGTCCGCGCCGTCGAGCGCGAGGATGCGGGCGATCTCCTGCCGGAGCGCCCCCTTCAGCCGCTCCGGGTCCGAGAGCTCTTTCGAGCGCACGCGCTCGCGGGCGCCTTCGAGGAGCTTCGTCGCCGTCTTCACGCCGATGTCGGCGGTGAAGAGCACCTCCTCGAGGTCCGCGAGCACCGCCTCGTCCACCGGCCGCCCGCCGCCGAAGAGCGCGTTGAGGCGGGCCATGAAGCCGCCGCGCGTCTTCTCGAGCCCGGCCGCGAGCGTACGCCCCGCCTCCGCCTCGGCCCGGCGGCGCCGGTCCTCCTCCTCGCGCGCGCGGGCCTCCAAGGCCTCGCGCGCGGCGCGCTCCGCCTCGGCGCGGGCGCGGGCCTCCTCCTCCTCGCGGGCGTGGCGGCGGTGCTCCTTCTCCTCGCGCTCCGCCTCCTTCTTGCGGTGGTACTCGGCCCGCTTCTCCTCCTCCGAGAGCGGCGGCGCCGCCGGGGCCGCCGGCGCCTTCGCCTCCGCCTTGGGCGGGGGCGCCGCGGCGGGGGGCGGCTCGCGCCGCTCGAGCGCGCGGGGCTCCGGCGGTGCGGGAGGCGGGGCGAGTGACGCGGCCCGGCGGGCGCGGGCGCGCACGGCGAGCGCGATCGCGACGATCGCGATGAGCAGGACGACGACTGCGGCCGCGAGGACGACCGGGTCCTTCACGTCGACGGCGAGGGCGAAGGGGAGGGGGCTCAAGGGGGCTCCGAGACGGCGAGACGATATAGAGATCTCCCGCGCATGGTGTCAACGCGCGGGAGCGCCCCGCTCGCCCCGGGGCGGCGGGAGGGGGGCGCCTCCGCATGCCTCCGTCGGGAACCCAGAGGGACGGAGCGTCGTCGTGAGCCGGGTGCCGGCCGAGCCCCGCCTGCGCTCCCGCGCCGAGCGACGCGGGCTGCGCTCGTCCGGGGCGGCGGGCATGTTCACGCGCCCGCCGCACATCCCTCCGCCCGGAGGCCATCTTGAAAGGGCGGATATGGTCATGCGTCCGCAAGGCCGGAACGAGCAGCCAACGTCCGACACCGCACGTACAATCGGTGCCAATGGCGCGATCCGCTCAGAGGCGCTTCGAGTTCCGCACTTGGGGCGGCGCCCTCGAAGGCGCCGGCGTGCGCTGCCGCACAGCGAGAGACGTTCACGCGCTCGATCCGCGTGCACGTGACGGCCCCGGATGGCGTCGCACGTGTGGAACCTCCGCAGCGAGCGGTTCTTCCGGGTGTTCCAGGACGCGCTGGCAGCCGCTCGCGAGCGCGGCCGGACCTCCGGGTGGTCGAGTTCACCATCCTCGGCAATCACGTTCACCTAATCGTGGAGGCAGACGGGCCGCCGGACGTCGTTGTCCGTCCCCCCGGGTGGCTCCCGCGTAACGTCGTGAACCACCCGCCCGCGACCGCTCGGGATCGGCCACCGCCAGATCGGCTCAGCCGGTGGACGAGATCGGTCGAGGTCGAGCGCGTAGTGAAGCGGCGTAGGGCGGCTGACCGGACCACGTCCCCGATGACCGCGGATGCTGGGCGCAAAGGTCCGGGCTAGAATGTGGTCGTGGCGACGAGGATCCCCATCGACCGAGGATCGCTGGCCGACTTCTGTCGGCACCATCATGTCCGCAAGCTGTCCCTGTTCGGGTCGGTTCTGCGCGAGGACTTCAGGGCGGACAGCGACATCGATGTGCTGGTCGAGTTCGAGCCGGACCACGTTCCGGGGTTCATCGCGCTACACGACATGGAGGAGGAACTCTCGAGCCTGCTCGGCGGGCGTACGGTGGACCTCGTGACCGAGCGCTTCCTGAATCGCCGCATCCGCGATCGCGTGCTGGCCGACGCGGAGGTTCAGTATGCAGCGGGACGATGAGGTCTACGTCGGGCACATGCTCGACCTCGCGCGCAAGGTCACCGCGAAGATCGTGGGCGCTCCCCGCGAGAAGTTCGAACAGGACGAGAACCTTCGCCTGGCTCTCGCGCACCTGCTCCAGACCATCGGCGAAGCCGCGCGTCGCGTCTCGCGCGAGTTCCAGAAAGCGCATCCTGAGATCCCGTGGAGCGGAATCGTCGGGATGGTCCGCGCGACGAACCCCTCAGAAAAGGTCGCCATCGCGCCCCCGCAACCATTCCGAGCCGCTGCCATATCCGCCCTTTCAAGATGGGCGCGAGGGCACGACGCCCGGTCGCTGCAACGCTACGCCGCCGCCGCCTCGCGGGTGCGCTCGGAGAGCCGCACCGACACGAGCTTCGAGACGCCCGGCTCCTCCATCGTCACGCCGTAGAGCGTGTCCACGGTCTCCATCGTCCGCTTGTTGTGCGTGATGATGATGAACTGGGAGTTGCGGGACATCTCGCGGACGAGCTCGTTGTAGCGGCCGACGTTCGCGTCGTCGAGCGGCGCGTCGACCTCGTCGAGCAGGCAGAACGGCGTCGGCTTGATGAGGAAGATGGCGAAGATGAGCGAGACGGCGGTGAGCGCCTTCTCGCCGCCCGAGAGCAGGTTCACGCTCTGGAGCTTCTTCCCCGGCGGCTGCGCGAAGATCTCGACGCCCGCCTCGCCGTCTCCCTCGGGCTGCGTGAGCACGAGCCCCGCGCGCCCGCCGGCGAAGAGGCGCGGGAACACCTGCTGGAACTTCTCGTTCACGCGGTCGAACGTCTCCTGGAACCGCTCGCGGGAGGCGCGGTTGATCTTCACGATCGCCGCCTTCAGGTCGGCGACGGCGTGCTCGAGGTCCCCCTTCTGCTCGGAGAGGAACGCATGGCGGCGAGCGAGCTCGTCGTACTCCTCGATGGCGGTGAGGTTGATCGCCCCCATCCGCTCCGCCTGCCCCTTGAGGTCCTCGAGCTTCTGCCGCTCCTCGTCGCTCGGCGGCTTCTCGAGATGGAAGCGGCCCACCTCCCACTTCAGCTCCGCCTGGCAGCGCTCGCGGATCTGCTCTTCCAGGTGGGCGAGGGCGAGGGCCTGCTCGCGCGCGGTGAGGGCCGCCTCGGCCCCCGCGGCGCGGACGCCCTCGGCGCGGGCGCGCACCTCGCGCCCCTCGGTGTCGCGGGCCCGGGAGGCCGCCGCGAGCGCGTCCTGCTCGGCGCGGGCGCGGGCGAGCTCCTCGCGGGCGACGGCGAGGTCCTGCGCGAGCCGCCCGAGATCGACCGAGGTGCCCTCGATCCGGCCGCGCAGCTCCGTCGCCCGGCCGTTCGCCTCGGAGAGCGCGGCGAAGAGGCGGGCGCGCCGCTCCTCGGTCTCGCGCAGGGCGCCCTCGATGCGCCGGAGCGCGGCGCCGAACGCCTCGCGCCGCTCGGCGTCCGCGGCCGCCTTCACCTTCAGGTTCAAGAGCTCGCCGGTGAGGGCGTCGCCGCGCAGGCGCGCCGACTCGAGCCGCTCCACCGCCTCCCGCGCGCGCTCCGCGGCGCGGCCCTCCTCGGCGGAAGCGGTGGCGGCGGCGAGCCGGTGCTCCTCCTCCTCGCGCGAGAGGGCGGCGAGCGCCTCCTCGAGCTGGGCACGCTCCACCTCGAGCTGCCCCATCCGCCCCGAGATCCGCTCGAGCTCCTCGCCGAGCCGGGCGAGGTCCTTCTCCTGCTCGACGAGCGCGAGGTCCTTCGCGCGGCCGTCCTTGTCGAGGCTCTTCAGCGCGGCCTCGAGCTGGAGCAGCCGGGCCTGGAGGATCCGGTGGCGGCCGGTGGCGAGCGCGAACTCCGCCTCGAAGCCGCGGACGGTCTCCTCGAGCTCCTGCGCCTCGCGCCGGCGCTGGAGCGCGCCGTGCCCCTCGCCCTCGAGCGGGCCGCCGGTGACGACGCCGTACGGGTCGAGCACCTCGCCGTCGAGCGTGACGAGCGTGCGGCGCCCGCCCTCCTCCTGCCAGATCTCGAGTGCGGCGGGGAGGTCGCGCACGACGAGCGCGTCGCCGAGGAGGAACCGGGCGAGCTTCTCGTACGCGGGATCGAACTGGACCACGTCGAGGCAGGGCGCGACGACGCCGGGGTGCGTGCTCGGCACCTCGGGCGCGGCGCTCGCCTCCGTCCCGCGCAGGCGCGCGATCGGGATGAGGGAGGCGCGCCCCTCCGCAGCGGTCTTGAGGTAGTCGATCGCTTCCACGCCTTGCGAGTGGCTCTCGACGATGACGTACTGGAGCCGCTCGCCGAGCACCGCCTCGACGGCCGTCTCGTACTCCGCCGGGGTCGACACGACGTCGGCGACGAGGCCGAACACGCCGCTCTCGCGGGAGTCGCGTTGGCCGGCGCGGGTCATGAGGCTGCGCACGCCGCGTCCGTAGCCCTCGTAGTTCCGGACGATCTCGAGGAGGGACTGGAGCCGGGAGCGCTTCTCCGCGAGCTCCTCGCGCAGGGTGATGAGCTTCGCCTCGTTCTGGATGAACTCGGCCCGGGTCCGCTCGAGCAGGTCCTCCTGCGCGCCGCGCTGCTCGTCGAGCCGCAGCTTCAGCTGCCGGGTCTGGCCGAGGGCCTCCACGTGCCGGGAGCGCTTGCCGTCGAGCTGCGCCGCCTGGATCGCGAGCTCCTCCGCCTCGCCCCGGCTCTTCTGGAGCCGGGCGAGCACGTCCTGGCGCTGCCGCTCGAGCTGGGCGAGCTGGCTCGTGTGCGCCGACGCGTCGGAGTGCGCCGCGGCCGCCGCCGCCCGGGCGCGGTCCGCGTCGCCCTGGAAGGCCCCCTGCTCGCGCCCCGCCTCGCGCAGCGCGACCTCGGCCTCGCCGAGCCGGCCCTCGTCGGCGGCGACGAGCGACTGGAGCTCTTCGCGCTGCCGGAGCAACGCCTCGCGCTCCTCGTGGAGCGCCGCGGCCTGGGCCTTCAGCCCCTCGACCTCCGCGGCCTGGGCGCGGGTGCGCTCCGCGATCTGCTCGACCTCGCGCGCGGCGGCCTCCTGCGAGACCTCCGAGACGCGCAGCGCGCTCCCGAGCTCGTGCTCGCGCGCGGAGAGCTCGCCGAGGCGCGCCTCGCCCGCGGCGAGGCGGGCGCGGTCCTGGTCGAGGATCGCGTCGAGCTCCGCCACGCGCGCGGTGAGCTCGGCGTCCTCGGCGCGGTGCGCCGCCTGCCGCTCCTCGGCCGCCCGGCGCGTCGCGCTCACCTCGAGGAACCTCGCCGCCGCGGCGCGGAGCTCGAGCTCGCGGATCTGCGCCCGGAGCGCCTTGTACTTCTCCGCCTTGCGCGCCTGCCGGTTGAGCGACTCGAGCTGCTTGCCGAGCTCCTGCACGAGGTCGGCGACGCGCAGGAGGTTCTGGTGCGTCGCGTCCAGCTTCCGCTCGGCGGCCTCGCGGCGCTTCTTGTACTTGGTGATGCCGGCCGCCTCCTCGATGACCGCGCGGCGATCCTCCGGCCGCGCCGAGACGATCTGGCCGATCCGGCCCTGCTCGATGATCGAGTAGGCGGTCCGGCCGACGCCCGAGCCGAAGAAGATGTCGTTCACGTCGAGCAGGCGCGCCTGCACGCCGTTCACGAGGTACTCGGACTCGCCGGTCCGGAAGAGGCGCCGCCCGACCGTGATCTCGGAGAAGCCCTGGTACTGCAGGGGCAGCTCGCTCGGGCGGTCGTTCTCGAAGGTGAGCATCACCTCGGCCATCGAGAGCGGCGGCTTCGACTCCGAGCCGTTGAAGATCACGTCCTCCATCGACCGGCCGCGCAGGTGCCGGGCCGACTGCTCGCCGAGCACCCAGCGGATCGCGTCCGCGACGTTGGACTTCCCGCAGCCGTTCGGGCCGACGACGCCGGTGACCCCGTCGTCGAAGGCGACGACGGTCCGGTCCATGAACGACTTGAACCCGACGATGTCGAGCCGGCGGATACGCATGACCCGACCCGATATCACGGCTCCCA
>DASWCJ010000294.1:0-10823 GCA_036390155.1 Anaeromyxobacter sp. | reverse complement strand
GCCGGGAGCACCGTGCGCCCCGCCCTCCTCGCCCTCCTCGCCCTCCTCTCCCTCGCGCTGCTCGCCGCCGCGCCCGCGCGCGCGACGACCTCGATCGACGCGGTCGCGCGCGACCTCGCCCGCGAGGTGGGGGCGCCCTTCGAGGGCCGCCGCGCGCTCCTCCTCGCGGTGGACGCCCGCGCGCCCGCGCTCGCGGCCCCGCTCGCCACCGCCCTCGAGGCGGCGCTCTCGGCCGCCGGCTACGCCGTCACGCCGTGGCACGGCGGCGGCGACGCCGAGGGCCGCGCGCGAGCCTCGGGGCAGGACTGGCTCCTGAGGATCCGCGCCGGGCTGGTGCCCGGGCAACGCGACCTCGCCGCGGTCGGGGAGCTCATCCCCGCCTGGTCGTCCTTCTTCCTGCAGCGCCGGCCGGACGCGCGGGCGATCCCGCCGCGCGTGGTGCAGGCGCGCACCGCGGCGGACCCGGAGACCTTCCTCCTCGCGCGCGAGGCGCCGGCCCCGGGCGCGCCCTTCGCCTCGGTGCGGACGCTCGTGCGCCTCCCGGGCCGGGTCCTCGCCCTCGCGATCGGGGAGGCCGGCGAGCCGGGCCGGCTCGCGATCGTCGCGGTCACCCCCGACGCGGTGCTCGTGCTCTCGCCCACGGGGGAGCGGCTCGCGGAACGGAGCGCCGAGCTCGGCGCGCTGCGGCCGGTTCGCGATCCCTTCGCGACGGTCGCGGTCGGCGACTTCGGCGGCGGCCGCATCGCCCTCTTCCGCGCGGGCGCGGCGCGCGGGGAGGTCCTCGCGCTGCGCGGCCGCGCGCTCGAGCGCGCGGGCGACCTCGACGCGGCGCCGCTCTGCGCCGGCGAGGCGGGCCTGCTCTTCGGCGAGCTCGAGCCCGGGACCGGCGTGCTCCGCGACAAGCTCGGGAGGCTCGTGGACGCCGCCGCCACGCCGCGCTCGCGGAGGACCCTGTACGGCGCCGCGTGCGCCCCGCGCGGCGGGCCGGTCGCCCACGCGGTCCTCGGGACGGATCTCCGGGTGGAGCTCCTCGGGCCCGACCTCCGCCCGGTCGCCGCGCCGGCGCCGCTCGCGAGCGGCTCCGGCTTCGCGCTCGCCGACCTCGACGGCGACGGGACGGTGGAGCTCGTCGCCTCGTCGCCGGACCGCGCGCAGCCCGAGCGGATCCGCGTGCTCGCGCCGCTCTCGGGCGCGGCGCCGGTCCTCGAGACGCCGCCCGTGGCCGGGGCGATCCTCGCAGGCGCGGCCGGCGACCTCACCGGGGACGGCGTCGACGACGCGCTCCTCGCCGCGGTCGCGCCCGACGGAGGTCACACCGACCTCCTCCTCGTCACGACGGATCCCCGGGAGGTCCGGTGAGCGGGAGGACGTTGACGATCGTGCTCCTCCTCGCCCCCGCGCTCGCGAGCGCCGGGGTGCGCCCGGGCTACGGCGGTACGGTGCGGATCGGCGTCCCGGTCGCTCCCCACCTCGCGCCCGGCGCGCCCACCGCGGCCGACGCAATCCTCGAGCGCGCGACCACGCTCCCGCTCCTCGACCCGGACGCCGCGGGCAGCCTCGCCCCGGGCGCGCTCGCGGAGGTGCCTTCGCCGGAGGCCGGCGCGCGCGCCTTCCGGCTCCGCCTGCGCCCCGGGCTCGTCGACGCGTCGGGGCGCCCGCTCGGCGCGGAGGACGTCGCCGCGCGGCTCGCCGCGCTCGCGCGCGACCCCACCTCCCCGGACGGCTGGATCGCCCTGCCGCTCCTCGGCGCCGACGCGCTCGCGGCGGGCCGCGCGCCCGTGCTCGCCGGCGTCCAGGTGCTCTCGCCGACCGAGCTGCTCGTGAGCCTCGCCTTCCCGCTGCCCGACTTCCCGTGGCTGCTCGCGACCGCGCCGGCGGCCCTGCGCGACGCGGGGCCGTTCGTGCTCGCGGCGCGCCGCCCGGGGACAAGTTCTCCGGGCGATCCCGTCGCGCTCGCGCGCAACGACCGGACCCGGCGCGGACGGCCCTTCGCCGACGCGCTCGAGCTCGTGCCGGTCGATCCGCGCGCCGCGGTGCGCCTGCTCGAGCAAAGGAAGGTCGATCTCGTGCTCCGGCCCGAGGCGACCGGGGGCCGCCCGGGGCCGGCGCTCCTCGCGGCGACCGCGACGGTCGCGGCGGTGAACGCCGCCCGGCTCGGAGCCGGCGCCGAGGCGGTCCGGCGCGCGCTCGCGTCGCTCGATCGCGCGGAGCTCGCCCGCCGGTTCGTGCGAGGCCCGGCCGAGCCGCTCGCGTCCCTCGCCGCCCTGGCCGGCGCCGCTGCGCCGCCGCTATCGCCTGCACCGGGATGGGCGGAGCCGCCCGCGCCGGCGCGGATCGTGCTCCTCGCCGACTCCTCCGTCCCGGATCAGCGGGCGCTCGCGGAGCGGCTGCAGGTGAAGCTCTTCGACCGAGGGCTCCGCGCCCAGGTGGACCTCGTCGACGCGGCGCGCGCCCGCACCCGCCTCGCCTCCGGCGACTACGACGTCGCCCTGGTCGCGGTCCTCCTCCGCTCGCCGCGCCCGGCGCTCGCGGCCGGGCAGCTCGCGTTCGCGGCGCGGGGCCCGGACGCGGGGCGGCGCGCGATGGCCGCGCTCGCGGGGCTCGAGGGCGAGCGCGCCGCCGCAGCGGCCGATCGCCTCGCGCGGGAGCTCGACCTGTTCCCGCTCGTCACCTCGGGGCTCCGCGCCTCCCTCGGGCCGGCGCTCGAGGGGTTCGCGCCGCACGCCGACGGCACCTTCGACCCCGGGGATCTGTGGCTCGTCGCAGGGGGCACGCCATGAGCCTGCGCGCGCGGCTCTCCCTCGCGTTCGCGCTCTTCGCGGCGGCGCCGCTCGCGGCCGCGCTCTGGCCGGTCTCGCGCGCGCTCTCGGGCGCGCTCGAGGCCGAGCACGCGGCACGGCTCGACGGCGCGTCGCGCGCGGTCGAGGGCGAGCTCGCGCGGGTCGCGGAGCAGGCCGCCGTCGCCGTCTCGGATCTCGCCGCCAGCGCAGACGCCGAGGCGTTCGCGCGCGAGCACGCCGCCGGAGCCGCCGCGGCGGAGGAGGCGGGGCGTGCCGGCGAGTGGAGCGCGGCGCGCGGGCTCCCGGTCCTCGCCGTCGCCGAGCGGGACGGGCGCGTCGTCTCCTCGGCCCACCTCCCGGGCCGCGCGGGCGATCCGGATCCCGCGCTCGCGTCCCTCTTCGCCGCCGCGCCCGCGGGGAGCGCGGTGCCGCGGGTGGTCTCGCGCGCCGGACCGGACGGCGTCGAGTCGGTGCTCGCGCTCGTCGCCTGGCGCGACCTGCCCGGGACCCCGGCCCCGGCCCTGCGAATCGCGGGCGGGATCCCGCTCGGCCGCGAGCTCGCGGCGCGCCTCGCCGCGCTCACGGGGGGCGCGGTCACGGTGCGGGCGGCGGACGGGGCCGTCCTCGTCGAGGCGCAGGCGCCGCGCGCGGACGACGCCGGCCCCGGCGCCGGGCTCCCCTTCCCGCGTGGCTTCCCGGCGCTGCTCGGGCGCCTCGGGGCGGCCTCGCGCACGATCGCCCTCGGCCCGGCCGAGGCGCCCGCGGCGAGCGTGGAGGTGGCGGTCGCCTCCGAGGGGCTCGCCCGCGCGCGCGCGACGGTGCTCGGCGCGTTCCTCGGCGTGCTCGCCCTCGCCGCCTTCGCGGCGGCGCTCGCGGGACGGCTCGTCGCCTCGCGCGTGACGCGCCCGGTGGAGGCGCTGCGCGAGGGGGCCGCGCGGGTCGCCGCGGGCGACCTCGGCGCCCGGGTCGAGGCGCGCGCGTCGGGCGAGCTCGGCGAGCTCGTGCGGGCCTTCAACGGGATGACCGCGGAGCTCCAGCAGAGCCGGGCGCGGCTCGCCCACGCGGAGCGGATCGCCGCCTGGCGCGAGGTCGCGCGACGGCTCGCCCACGAGATCAAGAACCCGCTCACGCCCATCGCGATGAGCGTCGAGACCCTGCGCGACGCGCTCGCCCGCGAGCGGAAGGACTTCGGGGAGATCTTCGAGGAGAGCACCCGCGCGATCTCCGACGAGGTGCGCCGCCTCAAGCGGATCGTGGACGAGTTCAGCCGCTTCGCCCGCCTCCCCGCGCCCGACCGCGCGGCGGTCGCCCCGGCGGAGCTCGTCGCGGCGGCGCTCGCGCTCTTCCCGGCGCCGCCCGCGGGCGTCGCCCTTCGGCGCGAGATCGAGCCCGGCCTCCCGCAGGTGTGGGCGGACCGCGATCAGGCGCTCCAGGTCCTCCTGAACCTCCTCGCGAACGCGCTCGACGCGGTCGCGGGCGGCGGCGAGGTCCGGGTCCGGGCCATGCGCGCGCCGGACGGCGTGGCGTTCACGGTGAGCGACACCGGGCCGGGCATCCCACCCGACGACCTCGGCCGGGTGTTCGAGCCCTACTTCACGACCAAGGACGGGGGCACCGGGCTCGGCCTCGCGATCGCCCAGCGGATCGCGGAGGAGCACGGGGGGACGCTCGGCGCCGCGTCGCGGCCCGGCGAGGGGGCGTCGTTCACGCTGGTGCTGCCCGCCGCGGACGCAGCGGGGGCGCGCGCTACTTCACCGGCGTCGCCTTGAGCGCCGCCTTCCCGTCCTTCACGTACACCTGGAACCGGACGGTCTTGCAGCCGTACTTCGCGGCGAGCTGCGCCTTGTTCCCCTCGAGCTTCTGGCGGAACTTGTCGTAGGTGAGCCCCTCGGCGCTCTCGCCGCAGGAGACGCGGGTGCGCAGGAAGTCCTGGAAGACCGCCTGCCAGTGGGTCTCCTCGTCGACCTCGAAGGCGGCGGCGGGCATCGGCGCGCCGACGGCGGACACCATCCCCGTCCGCAGCGGCCCCGCCGCGGGGACGCCCATGCCCGTCGCGGCGCGGAGCTCGTCCGGGGTCGTGGTGAGCGCGGGCGCCTGCCAGTCGGTCCCGGGGCCGGGCCCGGCGGGCGCGCCTTGCCCGGCCTTCATGGGCCCGGCGATCTCGGCGGCCTTGTTGAGCGCGGCGGCGAGGGTGCCGAGCTTTCCCGCGAGCTTCGGCGCGCGCGCGGCGAAGTCGCCCCGCTCGATGCGGGCGGCGGCGGCGTAGAGCGGCTCGGGCACCTGCGGCCCGGGCTCGGTCGAGCGGACGAAGAAGCCGAGCACGAGTCCGGCGAGGAGCACGACGGCGAGGCCGCCGATCCCGCGCCAGTGCGACGCGGCGGGCGCGTCCACGTGCGCGACGGCCGGGATGGAGAGAACGACGTACGCGCCCTTCACCCCGTCGACCGGCACGGCCCGGGCGCGCAGCGGCGCGCCGCCAGCGAACGGCTGGGGGAGGTGCGGGAGCTTGAGCGGGCCCATCGAGATCTCGACCCCGCCCGGCGTCCCGACGTCGCCAGCGCCGGTGAGCTTGGTCGCGCCCTGCAGCGCGACGAGGTCCGCCGCCTTCCCGGTCGTGACCGGCCTCACGTCCGGCACGGTGATCGTGACGTCCGCCCCGGCGGCGGTCGCGAGGCCTTTCGCCCAGCGCTCGTCGAGCGGCACGAGGAGCACGACCCCGGCGCCCTCCCCGGCGGCGCGGGCGGCGGCGTACCAGAGGCTGCCGTTGAGCCGCAGCGGTCCGCGGCGCGTCTGGCCGCCGATCGCGCCGCGAAGGAAGGCCATCGCCTCACCCTCGGCGACGCTCGGCTCGCCCTTGCGCGCGAGCCACTCGCGGTTGCCGGCGGTGACCACGGTCCCCTGCGGGAGGTCGAACCCGAAGCTCTTCTCCGCCTTCTCGAGCGCCGCGCGGGCGGCCTCGCGCAGGCGGCCCTCCTCGGCGTCCGGGTCCGGCGCGGCGAGTCGTGCCGGCGGGGGCCTCGCGCCCTTCCTGTTGCCCCTCGGCGGCGGCGGCGGTGGGGGCGGCGCCAGCTCCTTCGCGTGGAGGGCGGTGACGAGCCCCTCGTCGCGCGCGATGAGCGCCACCGCGGCGGTCGCCTCGCGCGACAGGGCGGCGAGAGACGCGCTCACGTGGGCCGACGCGCTGGCGAGGCGGGTGTCGAGGGAGGCGACGGCGTCGGAGCGGCGGGTGACCGCGTCGTTGCGGAGGACCGCGTAACCGGCCGCGACCACGAGCAGCGTGAAGACCCAAAACTTGACCCGGTTCATCGGCGTTCGCTTGTACCACGACCGGCCGGACGGGTGAGGGTATCGTGGGGTCGCACGCCCGCCTGGAGGCCGTTCGATGAGGAGTGCCGTCGCCGCCCTGCTCGTCGCGCTCGCCGCGGCCGCCGCCGCTCCCCGCGCCGGGGCGGACGAGGGGATGTGGACGTTCGACGCGTTCCCGTCCGACACGGTCCGTCGCACGCACGGATTCGCCCCGGACCGCGCCTGGCTCGACCACGTCCGGCTCGCGTCGGTGCGGCTCGCCCAGGGCTGCTCCGCCTCGTTCGTGTCGGAGCAGGGGCTCGTCGTGACGAACCACCACTGCGTGCAGGAGTGCGTGAAGGCGCACGCGTCGGCCGGGCGCGACCTCGTGCGGGACGGGTTCCTCGCAGCGGCGCCCGCGGACGAGCTGCGCTGCCCGGACCTCGAGCTCGACCAGCTCACCTCGATCGGCGACGTGACCGGCCGGGTCCGCGCCGCGACGAAGGGGCGCGAGGGGGCGGCGTTCCGGCTCGCGCTTCGGACCGAGATCGCGCGGCTCGAGCGCGAGTGCCAGACCTCGGAGGCGATCCGGTGCGAGGTCGTGACGCTCTACCAGGGCGGCCTCTACCAGCTCTACGTCTACCGGCGCCTCCAGGACGTGCGGCTCGTGTTCGCCCCCGAGCTCGCCGCCGCGGTCTTCGGCGGCGACCCCGACAACTTCGAGTTCCCGCGCTACGACCTCGACGTCGCCTTCCTGCGCGCCTGGGACCGCGGCAAGCCGGTGCGGACGAAGGAGTTCTTCCGCTGGTCCGCGGCGGGCACCCGACCGGGCGAGCTCGTCTTCGTGTCCGGCCATCCGGGCGGGACCGACCGCGCGCTCACCGCCGCGGAGCTGCGCTTCCGGCGGGACGTCTCGCTCCCCGACCGGATCGAGCGGGCCGCCGAGGAGCGCGGCCTCCTCCTCGGGTTCCGGCTCGGCGGCGAGGAGGAGCGCTGGACCTCGCTGCAGGAGCTGCTCGACGTCGAGAACGAGCTGAAGGCGCTCCGGGGCCAGCAGGCGGCGCTCGCCGACCCGGAGCTCATCGCGTCGCGGGCGGCGGCCGAGGCCGCCCTCCGGACGGACGCCGCGCGCGATCCGGTGCGCGGGCCCGCCGTGGACGCGGCCCTCGCCGCGATCGAGCGCGCGCAGGGGCCCCGCCGCGCGATCCACCGCGAGCTCACCGCGCTCGAGCACCTCGACGGCGGCGACCTCCTCTCGCTCGCGCGCACGCTCCTGCGCGCCGGCGACGAGCGGGCCCGCCCCGACGGCGAGCGGCTGCCCGAGTACCGCGAGACGAGCCTCCCCGAGGTCGGGCAGCAGGTGCTCGCGCCCTCGCCGATCCACCCCGCCCTGGAGCGGGTCCTCCTCGCGCGCGCCCTCGCGAGGCTGCGGGAGGACCTCGGCGCGGACCATCCCGCGGTGCGGCGCGTGCTCGGCAAGGACTCGCCGGAGGAGATCGCGGAGCGCGCGGTCGCCGGGACGCGGCTCGCCGACCCCGAGGTCCGCGCGCGGCTGTGGCGCGAGGGGAAGCCGGCCGTGGCCGCGAGCGGCGACCCGCTGATCGCGGTGGCGCGCGCGCTCGACCCCGAGGCGCGGGCGGTCCGGCTGATCCGCGACGACGAGATCGAGCCCACGATCCGCCGCGCGCACGAGGTCCTCGCCGACGCGCGGCTCGCGCTGCGGGGACGGACCGGCTACCCCGACGCGACGTTCACCCTGCGGCTCAGCGTCGGCGAGGTCCGGGGCTGGCGCGAGGGGACGCGAGAGATCCCGCCCTTCACGACGTTCGCGGGCGCCTTCGAGCGCCACTCCGGGAAGGACCCGTTCGCCCTGCCGCCGTCGTGGCTCGCCGCCCGGCCCCGGCTCGACCTCGCGACCCCCCTCGACCTCGCCACCACGAACGACATCGTGGGCGGAAACTCCGGGTCACCGCTCCTGAACGCGAAGGCGGAGCTCGTCGGGGTGGTGTTCGACGGGAACCGCGCCTCGCTCGGGGGCGAGTACGGCTTCGACCCGGCGACGAACCGCGCGGTGGCGGTCGACTCCCGCGCCGTCGTCGAGGCGCTCGGGAAGATCTACGGCGCGGCCGCGCTGCTCGAGGAGCTCGGGCGCACACCGAAGAAGAAGCCCTAGCGGCAATGCCGGTCACTTAGCGGCCGGCCGCTAACGGCGAACGCTCCCGTCGGGCCTCGGGCATGGCCCCCGGTCCGGCGCCTTCCCCGGCCCGCCTCGGCGGCGTTCGGTCCGGGCGACACCGCTAAGTGACCGGCATTGGCCTAGCGGAAGGCGCTACCGCGATGCCGCGGCGAAGGCAGTGAGCGGCGCGACGCCGTCGACGGCGCCCGAGTGCGCGAAGATAATGGTCTTCACCGCGGCGGGATCCTTCAGGTGGCGCGCCTCCGGCCCGGGAGCTCAGGCGTCCCGGGGGACCGCGATCATCCGCTCGAGCGCGCGGCGCGCGCCGGCGGCGACGTCGGGGGGGACCTCGATCTCGTGCTTCCCGCGGCGGAGCGCGTCGCGGATCATCACGAGGTCGATCATCTTCATGTACGGGCAGTGCATCCGGCAGCCGATGCAGCCGTCCGCGATGATGAACTCCTTCTGCGGGTACCTCTTCTTCAGCTGGTAGACGATCCCGTGCTCGGTCGCGACGATGAAGGTCTTCGCCTGCGGGTGCCGCTCGACCGCGGTGAGCATCGCCGTCGTGGAGCAGACCTCGTCGGCGATCTCGATGACGTCCGCGCGGCACTCCGGGTGGGCGATGATCACCGCCTCGGGCTTCGCGTCCTTCACCCGGTTCACGCTGGCCGCGCGGAGGACGTCGTGGACCGGGCAGCAGCCGTCGTAGACCACGACCTCCTTCTCCGGGACCTTCGAGGCGACCCAGCGCCCGAGGTTCTTGTCGGGCGTGAAGAGGATCTTCTTCTCGGGGAGCGACCGGACGACCGAGGCGGCGTTCGCGCTCGTGCAGCAGATGTCGGAGAGCGCCTTCACCTCGGCGCTGGAGTTCACGTAGGTGACGACCGCGTGCCCGGGGTACCGCTCCTTCCAATCCTCGAGGGACTCGGCGGTGATGGAGTCGGCGAGGGAGCACCCGGCGGAGAGGTTCGGGAGGAGGACCCGCTTGTCCGGCGCGAGGATCTTCGCGGACTCGGCCATGAAGTGGACGCCGCAGAAGAGGATCGTCTTCTGGGGCACCTGCTTGCCGATGACGGCGAGGCCGAGCGAGTCGCCGACGTGGTCCGCGACCTTCTGGACCTCGGGGAGCTGGTAGTTGTGCGCCAGGATCACCGCGTCCTTCTCGCGCGCGAGGACGCGGATCTCCTCCTCGATCGCGGCGACCTCCGCGGGAGGGAGGTCGCTCCCGCACTCCGGGTTCGCGACGGGGTCGTGGATCGGGATCGCGGGGAGGCTCATGCTTTCACCCGGGCGCCGCGCGCGGGCCTGATCTCGCCCGTGCCGGCGGGGAAGAGGCGCCAGAACTCCCGGCGCACGAGGCCGACCAGGGTCGCCGACTTGGAGAAGCCGTGGTAGGCGGCGACCGCCTCCAGCATCGCCACGTCGTCGTCGGTGGCGGAGAAGCTGCGGACCTTCGCCGCGCGGCCGGTGGGCTTTGTCATAGGATTTATATAACTCTTCAGTCGTGAGTCTAGCGGGCGGGAAGGCCGCGCGCAACAGGGGTCGGTTGCGGCCGGCACGGGTTCCCGGCATTCATTTCCTCGTGCGCCTGGCGATCACCACCCCGCTCCGCCCCTCGCCCGCGGAGGAGGCCGACGCCCGGGCGGCCGCGTCCCGGCGTGGGCTGCCGTTCGCGCCGCGGGGCGCCCGCGCCGCCGCGGAGGTCGCGCGGGAGTCGGGCGCGGACGCGCTCCTCGTCCTCTCCCCGCGCGCGTCGGTCCTTTGGTGCGCGGGCGAGGAGCGGCGCTGGTCCGCGGGCATGGGCGCGCTCCGCGCGAAGCGGACCGCGGCGCGCGCGGCAGGCGGCGGCGACGCGATCACGCGGGATCCGTTCCTCGAGGCGGCGGGAATCCGCGCCGGGGACCGGGTCCTCGACTGCACCGCCGGGCTCGGCGCCGACGCCCTGGTCGCGGCGACCGCCGCCGGCCCGGAGGGGCGCGTCCTCGGGCTCGAGGCCTCCGCTCTCCTCGCGGCGTGGGTGGGCGAGGGGCTCCGGCGCTCCCCGGATCCGGCCGCGGCGCGGATCGAGCTCCGGGCGGCCGACCACGCGGAGGCGCTCGCCGCCCTCCCGGACCGGAGCTTCGACGTCGTCGTCTTCGACCCGATGTTCCGCCATGCCCGGGCCGAGCCCGCCGGGTTCGACCTCCTGCGCCGGCTCGCCGACCCGCGGCCGCTCTCGCCCGAGGCCCTCGCCCGCGCGCGGCGGGTCGCGCGCCGGTGGGTGCTCGTGAAGGACGGCGCGCCGGGCTGGGACCTCGCCCGGCTCGGCCTCGTGCCGCTGCCCTCCGCGCGCGGCGCGCACCGGTACTACGCCCGGCTCGCGCCGGCGTGAGCCGCCGGGCGCTAGCGGCAATGCCGGTCACTTAGCGGCCGGCCGCTAACGGCGAACGCTTCCGTCGGGCTCGGGCATGGCCCCCGGTCCTCCTGCGCCGCCGCCAGGGTCGCAACCGGCACCGGACGGTCGAACGGGTCCAGAAACGTGGACGCCGGCGCACGCCCGGGCGCGCCAGCTCCGCGCGAGAGCGTTCCCGTACGGTGGC
>DASWCJ010000293.1:0-25589 GCA_036390155.1 Anaeromyxobacter sp. | reverse complement strand
CGTGGGTCCGCTGCCTGCGCTCGACCGCGGTGTACGAGCGGATCTCGTTCGGACGCGGCGGGAAGCTCGTGCACGAGTACGTGACGAAGACCCGGCACGGGACCGGGTTCGCCTATCGCCGCCGGGGAGCGGAGACGCTCGTCGCGACGAACGAGCACGTCGTCTCGTTCCCGGAGGTGACGGGCGACGGACAGGACCTCGAGGGGATCCCCGCCGGCGCGCGCCGGGTCCGGACGGAGGTGCGGATCGTCGCGAACGAGGCGGAGCCCGACTCGCCCGAGCAGCCCGTGCTCCGTCCGATCGTGGTGGACGAGTCGCTCGACATCGCCGTGCTCGCGACGAGCGAGCCGCTCGAGCTCGCGCCGTACCGGCTCGGCCGCTCCGCCGACCTGCGCGTCGGCAACGCGGTGCTCGCGCGCGGGTTCCCGCTCGGCGCGTTCCCGGCGGCCAACGCGGGCCGCGTGATCGGGGTCGGCCAGCGCGACGTCGAGCGCCGCTGGGATCACGAGGACTTCGCGGTCGACGCGCTCCTCAACCTCGGGAGCTCGGGAAGCCCGGTGCTCGCGATCGCCTGCGAGACGGGCGAGCCCGAGGTGGTCGGCGTCTACCACGCGGGGTACCGCAACGCGCAGGGGCTGAACGTAGTCATCGCGCTCGATCAGCTGCGGGGCGTGCTCGACGAGCTCCGCGCGCCCCCGCCCCGCCTCGCGACGCCCGATCCCGCGGGCGATCCCGCCGAGGCGCGGGCCGCCGTCGCGAAGGGGCCGGTGCTCTTCCCGTTCGGTGGCCGCGCGATCCGCGCCGAGCGCCGCGGCGACGCGACCCGGTTCTCGGTCCTCGACTCGAGCTTCCCGCTCTCGGCGCGGGTCGAGCTCACCGTCGTGGATCGCGGCGCCAGCGCGGACGGGAGAGCGGCCGAGCTGCGCGCCGCGCTCTGGGAGCAGCTCGCGCTCGTCCTGCGCTACCGCGCGGCCGAATCCCCGGCGGAGGCGCGGCGCTCGCCCGAGTCGCGGGGGCAGATCGTGGCGCGGCTGCAGCGTGGCGAGGAGGACCAGCAGCAGCTCCTCGCCGCGGTTCGAGCCGGGGCCGAGGGATTCGCGCAGATCACCCGCGTGGATCGGGACCCCGCCGCGAGGACCCGCCCCGAGGGCTCGGACCGATCCACGCCGCCCGCGGTCGAGGTGATCCTGGGCAGCCGGTGATCACCCCGGACCGAGCGTAGGATCGAATCGGGGCTACACCCATCAGGGTATATAGCCCCTTTCGAGCACGCCCCTTACGGATATCATTGGAGAAATCTGGACGCACTCCCAGAGCGGGTCCGCGTGCTGGAACTAGGGGGGTGGCAACCGGGTGGGGCGTTATTAACGTCCCTTCCGCCGGGGACGGCCGACCAAGCAGGGGCGCGTCAAGAAAGCCCCTGCCCGGATGGGGGCCGCGACCTCCGGTAGAATGAGCCCCCCACGGGGCGTACCAGGGGGAAGGAAACAAGACGATGGCCCAGATCGACATCGAGATCCTCACGCCGTTCGCTTCCAAGTTCATGGAAGGCACGGCGCTCACGCCGGCCGAGCGCGCCGAGGTCCTCCGCATCGCCCAGGGGTTCGCCTGCAAGGACTCCGCGGCCGCCGCCGGCGTCTCGCCGGAGACGATCCGAGCCCGCCGCAAGCGGATCTACCGGAAGCTCGACGTGCCGGGCTCGGGCGAGCTGCTCGCGTCGCTGCTCTCGCTGTCGCTCAAGATGCTCGCCAAGGGCGAGCGCATCGAGCCGCGCCCCGTCGCCCCGCAGCCGCAGCCGGGCGCGAGCGTGATGGCGCGGTAGTCCGCACCTCGGACTTTCGCCTTCGGGCGAACGTCCGAGCGAGTGACGTCGCAAACGAAGCGGCGACGTTCGCTTCTCGCGGCTCCGCGTGCACCGCCAGCTCTCGGGGACGGCATCGCCTCGGCGGAGCCGCGGCCGGACCTCTGGACCGTCAGCGGCTCCGGATCCAGCGCTCGAGCCGGTCCGCCACCTTCGCCGGCGTGTAGCCGTACTCCTCCGCGAGCGCCTTCTCCGGCGCGCTCGCGCCGAAGCGGTCGATGCCGAGGACGAGCCCGTCCTTGCCGCACAGCCGCCACCACTCGATCCCCCGCGCCGCCTCCACCGCCGCGACCGGCAGGTCGCGCGGCAGCACCTCCTCGCGATACGCCGCCGGCTGCGCGTCGAAGGCCTCGAGGCAGGGCATCGAGACGAGCCGGCCCGCGATCCCCTTCTTCGCGAGGAGGTCGAGCGCGGCCTGGGCGAGCGGGACCTCGGAGCCGGTCGCGATGACCGTGAACCGCGCCCCCGCGGGCGCCTCGACCACGTACCCGCCGCGGAGCGCCAGGTCCGGACCGCCGCCCGCGGCGCGCCGCACCGGGGCGAGCTTCTGCCGGGTGAGGACGAGCGCGGTCGGGCCGTCCCGCCGCTGCAGCGCGTGCGCCCAGGCCGCCGCGACCTCCGCCGGATCGCATGGGCGGAAGACGTGGAGGTTCGGGATCGCGCGCAGCGCCGAGAGGTGCTCGACGGGCTGGTGCGTCGGCCCGTCCTCGCCGAGGAAGATGGAGTCGTGCGTCCAGACGTAGATCGCCTGGAGCCTGGAGAGCGCCGCGAGCCGGACCGCCGGGCGCATGTAGTCCGCGAACTGGAGGAACGTGCCGGTGAACGGGACGAAGAGCCCGTCGTAGGCGAGGCCGTTCTGGATCGCCCCCATCGCGTGCTCGCGGATGCCGTAGTGGATGTTGCGGCCCGCGGGCGCGTCGGGCGAGAAGGACCCCGCCCCCTTCAGGTCGGTGAGGTTCGACTCGGCGAGATCCGCCGAGCCGCCGACCAACGACGGCACGAGCGGCGCGATCCGCTGGAGCACCCCGTGCGAGAGCTTGCGCGTGGCGTCCGCGGCCGGGTTTTCGTCGAGCATGCGCTCCAGGATCTTCTCCGGCACCCAGCGATCCACGTGCACGTCGAGGAGCGCCGCCGCGTCGGGGTGCGCCGCGCGCCACGCCGCCTCGCGCTCCCGCGCGGCCTTCGCCTGCGCGCCCTTCTCCGCCTGGACCTCGCGCCAGAAGGCGCGCACGTCCTCCGGAACGAGGAACTTCGGCTCCTCCGGCCAGCCGAGGTTCCTCTTCGTCGCGCGGAGCTCGTCCTCGCCGAGCGGCGCGCCGTGCACCGACGACTTGCCCGCCTTCGCTGGCGAGCCGTAGCCGATGGTGGTGCGGACCCGCACGAGCGACGGCCGGCGGGTCTCCGCCTTCGCCGCCTCGATCGCGCGGTGGATGCCTTCGTGGTCGCGGCCGTCCACCGACTGCACCTGCCAGCCGTAGCCCTCGAATCGGCGGGTGACGTCCTCGCCGGTGAAGGCGATCGAGGTCTTCCCGTCGATCGTGATCTCGTTGTCGTCGTAGAGGTAGACGAGCCGGCCGAGCCGGTTGTGGCCGGCAAAGCTCGCCGCCTCGGCCGCGACGCCCTCCATGAGGTCGCCGTCCGACACGATCGCGTACACGAAGGGATCCGCGAGCGGGCTCCCGGGCCCGAGCTTGCCGGCGAGCATCGCATGGCCGAGCGCCATTCCGACGCCGTTCGCGAAGCCCTGGCCGAGCGGGCCGCTCGTCACCTCGACGCCGGGGAGGTGGCCGAACTCGGGGTGGCCGGGGGTCCTCGAGCCGAGCTGGCGGAACTTCCTGAGGTCGTCGAGGGTGCAGTCGAAGCCTGCGAGGTGCAGGAGGGAGTACAGGAGCATCGACCCGTGGCCCGCCGAGAGCACGAACCGGTCTCGGCCGGTCCAGCGCGGGCTCTTCGGATCGAAGCGGAGATGGCGCGTCCAGAGGACGAAGGCCATGTCCGCGGCGCCCATCGGCATACCGGGGTGGCCGCTGTTCGCCTGCTGGACGGCGTCGGCCGCCAGCATGCGGATGGTGTTCACCGCCTTCTCGACGAGTTCACGGCTCGCAGGGGGCAAGGGATCCTCGGGGGCGCTCGGGGTGACGAGAGGTGCGCAAGATCGCGCAGCGTGCAGGCGGAATCAAGGGGAGGGGACGGCGGCCGCCCGGGCGTCAGGGAGGCGGAGGGACGAGGCCGAGGCGCTGCAGGATCCAGCGGCCCGCCGCGCCCAGGCCGGAGGCGATCCCGACGAGGAGGGGTCCGGCCGACACGCCCGTCCCGCCGCGCCAGCCCTCGCCGTCGAGCCGCCGGCGCTCCCGCTCGCCGACCTCCCGGGCGAGCGCCTCCCCCATCGCGCGCCTCGACCCCGCGAGCGCCGCGGCCTCGTCGGCCCGCTCGGCCTCCCGCTCGGCGTGCAGCCGGTCCTCCTCCACCCGCTCGGCCCGGCGCTCTTCCCAGAGGCGATCGTTGAACGCGCGCTGCTCCGGCGTGTCGAGCCGCGCGCCGCAGCCGGTGCACTCGGCGACGAGGAAGTTGTGGTCCATGCCGCACCGCTCACAGCGCGTGAACGGCCGCCGGTCGGCGTCCTCGGGGAGGAGCTCGATCGCCGGGGGCGGCGGCGGCGCGAACCGGTCGAGGTCGGCCCCCGAGGCCGCGGGAGCGGCGACGGGGGCCCGCCCCGGCCCCTCGACGCCCTCGATCCGCTCGGCGGTCGCGCCGTCCGGATCCGCGGGCGCCGGGGGCGCCTCGGGCCGCGAGCGCTCGATCCGGCGGAAGCGGTCCGGCAGCGACATGGCTCACCCCTCCCGGCGCCCGGCGACGGGCTCCGGCGGCGCGGAGGACGCCGCGCGCGTGCGGGTGCGGGCCCACTCGCGCAGCCGCCCGATCTCCTCGTCCATCGTCACCGAGAGCGGAAGCGCCTCGACCACGGCGCGCGCGAGGTGGGCGGGGGCGAGCTCCTTCCCCTCCGCGAACGCGTCGTAGAGCGCCGACACCACCGCCTGCTCGATCTCCGCCCCCGAGAACCCGGCGGCCTTCAGCGCGAGCGCGTCGAGGTCGTGCAGCGCCGGATCGCGCCCGCGCCGGCGCAGGTGGATCGAGAAGATCTCGCGCCGCTCCGCCGCGCCGGGGAGGTCGATGAAGAAGAGGTCGTCGAAGCGCCCCTTGCGCAGGAGCTCCGGCGGCAGCTGCTCGATCCGGTTCGCGGTCGCGACCACGAACACCGGCGCGGTCTTCTCCTGGAGCCAGGTGAGGAGCGTGCCCGCGACGCGCTGGGTCACGCCGCCGTCCCCGACGACCGTGCTCTGGACGCCGGCGAGCCCCTTCTCGATCTCGTCGATCCAGAGCACCACCGGAGCGACGCTCTCCGCCACCTGGATCGCGCGGCGCAGGTTCTCCTCGGAGGAGCCGACGAGGCCGCTGAAGATCCGCCCCAGGTCGAGCCGGAGGAGCGGGAGCCTCCACTGGGCGGCGATCGCCTTGGCGGTCAGGCTCTTCCCGCACCCCTGCACGCCGAGGAGGAGGAGCCCCTTCGGCTCGGGGAGGCCGAAGCGGCGGGCCGCCTCGGAGAAGGCGGCGCCCCGGCGGGCGAGCCAGGTCTTGAGCAGGTCGAGGCCGCCGACGTTCCCGAGCTGCTCGTCGGTCGGGTAGTACTCGAGGAGCCCGCTCTTGCGGATCACCTGCCGCTTCTCCTCGAGCACGCGCGCGACGTCGTGCCGGGAGAGCTGGCCGTCGTGGGCGATCGCCTTCGCGAAGGCGTTCTCCGCCTCGGCGAGGGTGAGGCCGAGCGCGGCGCGGACGAGCGCCTCCGCGTCCTCCCGCGTGAGGTCCACCTTCGCCGTCCGGCCCTGCCGGAGCACGCCGACGATCTCCTTCAGGAGCAGGAGGAGGTCCCGCGTCGTCGGGAGCGGCACGTCGAGGACCGAGACCTCCTTCTCGATCTCGGGCGGGATCACGAGGACCGGCGAGAGGAGGACGAGCGTCGTGTAGGTGGACTTGAGCTCGTGCGCGAGCTCGCGGAGCGCGCGCACCACCGTGGGGTCGGCGAGGTACGGGTGGAAGTCCTTGAGCAGGACGAGCGCGGGCTCGCCGAGCTTCGAGATCTCCGCGAGCGCCTCGAGCGGCGCCCGGGCCCCCTCCGGCGCGAGGACGGTCTTCGCGCCGCCGAGCCGGCGGAAGCCGCTCACCGCGGACCAGCCGAGGAGGGCCTTGCCGTGCGTGTCCGCGAGCCCGGCGAGGATCGCCTCCACGCGCTGCTCCTCGGAGGAGAGGAGGTAGACGAGCGGGTAGCGCGCCCGCACCAGGAGATCGAGCTCCTGCACGAACTTCGGCGAGGCGGGGGCGGCGGGGTTCGCCGCGCCGGGGGCGTCCATCGGGCGAGTGTAGCAGGGGAGGGGGCGGGGCTTTGAAAGTGCCCGGAAGGACGCGGGTCCGGCGCCGCGCGATGAAGCCCGGGATTCGCTCGACTTTGGTGGGTCGAGCCGGCCTGATCGTGGATGGCGGCACGGCGCCACGCGGACAACTGCGCCCCGCCTCGATCTTGAATCGGCTGATGACTCCGCTAACGGACTCGCTGCCGTCCTCGAATTCCAGCTCACGTTGCATTCCCGACTTGCTCGTCGACGCCCGCGGCGGGCGTTCTGTGGCCCATGCGAACACGCAGCCAAGGTCCTCGCGAAAGAGCTGGACTCGTCTTCGCCGCGCATCCGGTACGTTCGAGCGCCGGTGGCCGGGTCCGTCGCCCACGTGCGCTTCTTCCAGACGAAGCGGCCGACGTACCGCTCGTTCTTGAGGATGAAGCGGGGAGATAGAGGAACTCCGCCGGCAGGGGAAGTGGAGGACGCACGAGGACGTCCTGCGCGAGCAGCGGGAGGCCCCGGAAGGCCGAGCGCCGCCGGCAGCAGGGCGTGCTCGGGAAGCTGAAGGAACTCGTCGGTGGAAAGCCATGAATCGCCCTCGCGGACTCGAGGGGCGATCTTGTGTCCGCACCCTTGCGCAGGTGCGCGGCATCACGACGGAATCGTGGGGTGCAAGTCCCGCCAGCGGCTGGTCATGCAATCTGGCGCTTGACATGACGCTCCTGTGCTGCCAGTAAATTTCGCTGGCAGTCCAATACGACCTTCAGTCCGGTCTGCACCGGCGACCGGCGATTTGCGCACGGGGGGATCTGTGCTCGCATCCGCTCTTACTCAGTTGTGCTCGCGCCTTCGCAGAGGCACGGTATCTGCATGCCGGGCAGCACCCGAAGAGAACGCTCCAGCGTTTCGCCTCGTCCGGAGTCTCGGCGTGCTCCTCGCCGTGCTTCTCGGGGTCTTCTGCCCACGAGAGGCGCTGGCGCAGTTTTCCAGCGTTGTAGGTTCGTCCGCACCGCCGAATACGGGGTCCATCTCGAGGGCCCAGGCGTTGCTGACGGCCTCAGCGACGGACCCAACGATGACGATCTACGGTCTGTTCTGGTGGCCGCCGGGGACGGAACGCGGCTGGGAATATTACGATCGTTCGCGACCGGCAGATTCCACGCCGCTTCCCATCGGGACAACGGGGGACGTCGCATTGTCGTGGCAGGTCATCGCGTGGGGGGGCGCGCAACCCGATTCCACCTGGACTGTGACTTTCACGGCACCAAGCGGCTTCCAGTACGTCTATGAGCACACTCTCACCGTGTCGGAGTACTACACCGACTATTGGGAGTTCTGTTTCTCGGTCACGTCCTGGAATACCACTGATCCCGTCCACAGGGCCGGTGACAGGGCATGCCATTACAACTACACGAACGCCGGCTCGGTCTTTAACATCCTCACCGGACTCATCTACCCCTGCAAACCGATCATCACTTGGGATGTCGAGATGGTGGGCTCTGCGTCGTTCTCGGGGATGCTCAACATGGTGGCGGATGGGATCGGGGCGGTCGCGCTCACCGCGCCCACGAAGCTCGCGCCGGCGATTCCCGCGAGTTCGGGCAACACCTCGATCGTCGAACCCGCCATCGGGCCGGAGACGGGTCAGCTGGCAGTGACCGTGTACGACACGCTCTGCCCCACAGTGGCGGTCCCGAACGTTCCTGTTCAGGCGCAGTTCACGTATGTAGCGAATTCCGGGGGCCACACGCACAATCCTCCGCCGAGCTCCTTCGACGTCTTCCAGAAGGTCCTTACGGTTACGCCTCAGGGGAGCGCGACCTTCGACACGTCGCAGGGGTTGTTGAGCGGGAGCACGACCTTCGATGGAACGCTGCGGGCTGCGCTCCTTCCCGGACCCGCCACGGCCGACTTCACCGTTGCAGCCAGTTCACCTGCGGGCGGGACGCCGAGCACAGGATCGATCTCGCTTGACCCAAGTCTCGGGCTGGTCGCGGTCGCGGCCGAACCCGGTTCGTTCTTCTTGTCGGGAGGCGCCGGGCAGCAGTGTGGCAACCAGACGTGGTGTGACAACCACGCCGACAACCACTACCTGAGCCCCGCAGTGTTGCCGAAGGTGCAAGAGTTTGCGGAGGCTATCTCAAACGGCACGCGCGGGAAGATCCTCATCGGCCTCGATGATATGAGCCTCGTTCGAGGTGGCATCTTCGACCTGGATGGCAACTTCGAGAGCACGCCCAAAGGCCACGTCCTCCACCGACAGGGTCACGACGTGGATTTCGCATGGGTGCAAGTCGTGGACACGGGCGAATTCAAGAATGCGCATGATTATGAGGCCAAGATTCTGAGAGCGGCGGAGGCGATTGACTGCGAGCGAGTCCCCGAAGGTCCCATTCACTTTCGGTTTGGGTTCTAGGAGCACGACATGAGGACGGAACGTATTGCGATCTTTGTGGCGGCGCTCGCGGTTGCATTCGTACCGAACATCGGGATGGGGCAGGCGGGCATCGACGTTCTCAACCCGAACCTTTCCGGGTTCAACGTCGACGCGAGCGCGGGATGGAACGTCAACGGATACTACGAGTATTCGTACGTTCTGACGAACGGACCCAGCTCCACTGGAGCATTGCTCGTGTTCAAGCTCGACATGATCACACCCGCGTATTGTTTCGCGACCGGGTCGGGACTCCCAGACAGCGGTGCGGGGCGAATCTTCAACCAAACCGCCCCGGCCTATCTATGCGAGCGCTGCGGCGGTTATTGGTCTTGGTGTTCTCTGGTACCGCAGGTGGGGCTCATCGTCCCAGCTCTCTGGAGTGGAATCGTTACGTCGGGGGGCTTGGTCAGCTGGGGCATCGACTCGGATTCCGCCACCGGGGACCTGGACATCACACAAATGGCGCAGGGTAAGGTTTCGCCGCCCATGGGACTTCGTAGTTACGACCCACCCGGATTCAGAACGTTTTCCGCCGTGCCGATGTGGCGTGCGGACGAGCCGGGTGTCGTTGTCGGCCGGGAGGACGTCGTCTTCCGCGGCACCACTTTTGGGCCGGTTACGGCAACCTCGCAGGAACTCCTTCTCCAGACCGCCTTAATGACATATCGATCTCCAACGGAGAGTGTCACGTCACTCGCGGCAGGGAAGAAGGCTATCGTCATCGTTCACTTCAAGGCGACCGTCCTGCCGGCCACGTTCAAGGCGACGTGGAACAAGCAGGACGTCACGAGTCGCTTCGTTGCTGCGCCCGGTCGGTTCGCTGCCGCTGAGTTGACCCCACAATCTGGGCGGAACGTCCTCGTTATCTCGGTTTCGGGAACGAAATCGCCCAAGGGGACGACGACGCAGACGGACCAACTCATCTGGAACGCGCCGTGAGCCTCGGTGTACCGCCACTCGGCTCTCTGCGGGGCCTGACTGTCCGCCGCCGATCTCGCGGTAACCTGAACGTCCGGAGATGTCCAAGACCCGCTCCTCGCGCGGACCCCTCGCCGCCGCGGACGAGAACGGATCCACCCAGCCCGTCGTCGAGCGCAGCTCGCCGCGCCGAACCGCGTGACTCTCGAAGTTCCCGAGCACGTACCGCACCGCGTTCCGGACCTCGGCCGGCGTCCGGAGGACGTGCGCGTCGTAGCGGTCGGCGAACACCGGGCCGGTGCGCCCCATCATGCAATTCAGGCCGCGAGCGACCCGGATGGCGAGCGCGCGCACGCCGCGCGTGAACGCCCGCGTCCCGTTCGCCTCGACGACGAGGTGGAGGTGGTTGCCCAGGATCGTGAAGTGCGCGACCCGGAATCCCCGATCGCGGCGCGCCCTGCGTATTGCCGCGTCGATCACCCGGAACGACCGCTGGCTCCGCAGGTTCCAGACATGCGGCGCCATCCGCATCGACACGTGCACCGGCTGGTAGGGCCGGACCTCCTCGCGTGCGGCGTGAGGCGCGCGCTGCCGATCGCCGGCTGGCTTCCTCCCCGCACCTATTCGTGCGCCGCCCCAGGTGCGGAACTCGAGCTCTTGCTGGCGCAGCGTGGCTCGCTTCGAGCGCATGACCCGCATACTGTCACAAGGTTCTGACAATGCGATGCCATCTAAGTGCAATCGCGGTCAATCGGAAGTCGTGACCATATTAGCCCAATCAAGATCGACGTCGGTCAGCCCCCATGCTCCGCTCACGCCGGCGCCCGGAGCCACGCAAGCCGGAACCCCGCGCCGTCCGCCTCGATCGCTGCGACCGCGCCCGGCGGAACATCCACCTTGCGGCCGGCCGCGGCCGAGACCGCCTCGGCGATCTCCGGGTTGTGCCCGACGAGCGCGGCGCCGCGGCCGAGCCGCGCCCCGAGCCGGAGCAGCTCGGGCCCGGTCGACTTCCCTGACGCGAGCGCCTCGCTCTCCTCCAGCGGCGCACCCGTCGCAGCGGTCAGGATCTCCGCGGTCTCCCGCGCGCGCACGAACGGGCTCGTGAAGACACGGTCGATCTCGAGCTCCTTCCATTCGAGCGCCCGGAAGTGCTCGGTGAGCTCCTCGCGCGCCTCCAGAACGAGCCGGCGCGCCGCGTCTCCTCCGGGGTTGCTCGCCTCCGCGCGCCCGTGGCGGACGAGGAAGAAGCGGGTGTTCGCGGTTCCTTGGAGTGCCATGAGCCTACCCGCCTTCCGAAACCAGCAGCGCCACAGGGAAGTCCGAGAAGAGCTCGGCGAGCGCGAGGGCGTGCCCCTCGCGGATCGCGCCCGTCACGACGTCGCGCCAGCGGCGGGGGAGCGCCGGGGGCAGCGGGAGGGTCCCCTCCCACCGCACCGCGCCGCCGCCCGCCTCGAGCGGCGCGAGCACGAGCCGGGGCACCGCGCAGAGCAGCGCGCGGCCGGCGATGGCCCGCGCGAACGCGAAGACGCAGGCGGCGAGCGGGCCGTCCGCCTCGAGCGGCCGGTAGTCCCCGCTCCGGAAGAGCTCGGGCTCCGCCCGCCGGAGGTGCAGCGCCACCCGCAGGAGGAGGAGCTTCGCCCGCCCCGACGCGAGCCCCTCCGGCGACGAGAGCGCCCGCGCGAGCGCCGCGCGCGCCTCCCGGCCGCCCGCCAGCTCCGCCTCGATCCCCTCGAGCGAGCGCGCGCGCCCGTCGAAGTCCACCGGCCGGCGGTTGTCGGGATCGACGAGCGAGAGGTCCCACTGCTCGCAGCCCTGGTAGACGTCGGGCACGCCGGGCGCGGCGCACTTGAGCGCCACCTGGGCGAGCGACGAGATCCGACCCGCCCGCGCGACGCGGGAGGCGAGCGCGGCGAGCTCCGCGAGGAACGGCGGCGACGAGAGGATCGCCTCGACGAACCTGACGACGCCGCCCTCGTAGGCCTCGTCGGGGTTCGTCCAGCTGGTATGGACCTTCGCCTCGCGGATCGCCTTCTCGACGTACGCGCGGATCCGCGCGACGAAGTCGGCGTGGGCCGGCGTGCCGGGCGAGAGCCGCTCGTCCGGGAACGCGCCCACGAGCGTCTGGTAGAGGAGCAGCTCGTCTCGGCGGTCGGGCGCGGGCCGGCCCTTCTCGCCGCCCCGGAGCGGCGCGTTCATGCGCCACCAGCGGACGACCGCGCTCCGCCACTCGGACGCGAGCTCGGAGAGCGCGTCGATCCGGACGCGGACGTCCTCGCTCCGCTTGGTGTCGTGCGTGGAGGTCGCCGAGAGCGAGGACGGGAACCGCTCCAGCCGCTCGGCGAACAGCGCGTGGACCTCCGCGGGGAGGACGCCGAAGCGGGTCGGCGTAGCCCCGACCTCGTTCAGCGAGAGGAACCGCGCGTAGGCGTAGAACGCGGTGTCCTCGACCGCCTTCGCGGTCACGGACCCGGTCACCTGCTGGAGCTTCAGGGTGAACTCGAGCCACTCGTCCCGCTCCGCGTCCGAGAGGCCGTCGGGGTAGTGCTGGAGGAGGACGTCGCGCAGGAAGTCGTAGATCGACGGATCGACGACCGGGCTCCGCCGGCGCGCGCGCGCGATCGCCTGCTCCACCACCGAGCGGTCCCGCTCGTCGACCTCGGCCCGCCGCGTGACGTAGGTCCGGTAGACCGAGAAGAGCGAGACCACCTCCACGAGCGCGCGGGTGAGCTCGTTCAGCGTGAAGTCACGCGTGCGCCGGTTCGTCTCGGAGATCCGGTTGAGCCGGTAGGCGAGCATGTTCACCTCGCCCGCCATCGACGAGGACATGACCACCCGCTTCTTCTCCGCCACGAGCTCGGCGAACTCCTCCCGGCGCCCCGCGGCCCGCGTCCAGAGCCCCTCGAACGTCCGCTCCGCCGCGCGATCGACGAAGAGCCCGTTCACGAGCGCGAGGAACTCGTAGCCGGTGGTGCCGTCCACGTCCCAGGTCTCGGGCAGCCGCTCCGGCGCGAGCACGATCTTCTCCGCGACGACGTAGAGCGGCCGCGAGGGGAGCCGCCCCGCCTCGAGCACCTCGAAGAGGCGCCCGAGGAGGAGCGCCTCCGTCGCGGGGTCGAGCGTGCGGCCCCGGCGCAGGGCCGCGAGCCGCGCGCGCTCGACGAGGTAGGACGCCTGGAGCCGCCGGAAGTACGCCGCCGGCGCGTAGAGGCCGTCGGGGTGGTCGACGCGCAGCCCGGTCGCGAGCCCGTCGCGCAGGAGCCCGAGCACGAGCCGGTGCGCGGCGGCGAAGACCTGCGGCTCCTCCATGCGGATCGCCGCGAGGCCGTTCACGTCGAAGAAGCGCCGGTAGTTGATCTCCTCGCCGGCGACGCGCCAGAACGCGAGCCGGTACGCCTGGCCGTCGAGAAGGCGCTGGAGCAGGTCGAACGAACGCGGGTCCCCCGCCCGCCCGTTGAACTCGCGGACGCTCCCGTCGACGAAGGCGCGGATCGCCTCGCTCGCCTCGCACAGCGCGACGAGCCGCCGCTTCGCGACCTCCTTCTCGCGGGCGCGGTCGGCGACGGCCTCGGGCGAGGTGTCCGTGCGGGGCGCGAGCTTCTCGAGCGAGACGCAGATCGACTCGAGCTCCTGGACGTGCGGGTCCGCGGGGCCGAGCGCGTTCCGGAGCGGCGCGAGGCCGTGGCGCAGCACGAGCGGGACCGAGCGGGGCGCGACCGGGAAGACGTGGTCGTAGTAGCGGATCACGAACGCGCCGCCGTCGCGGGCGAGCACGAGCTCGCCGCGCTCGAGGACGCGCCCGAACTGGTCGCCCAGCACCGGCACGAGGACCTTCGCGCCGAGCTCCGCCTTGAGGGGCGTCCACTCCACGTCGAACGCCGGCGCGTGGACGGAGGAGGGACCGTTCTCGAGGACGTCCATCCACCACGGATTCTGCGGCCCGATGCCCATGTGGTTCGGGACGAAGTCGAGGAGGATCCCCATCCCGCGCTCGCGGCAGGCCGCGGCGAGCTTTGCGTACCCGTCGGCGCCGCCGAGCTCCGGTGAGAGCCGCGCGTGGTCCACGACGTCGTAGCCGTGGGTCGAGCCGGGGGCGGCGGCGAGGATCGGCGAGAGGTAGACGTCGGTGACGCCGAGCGCCGAGAGGTACGGAACGACCCGCGCGGCGTGCTCGAAGCCGAAGCCCGCGTGCAGCTGGAGCCGGTAGGTGGACGCCGGGCGCGGGGTCATCCCCTCGCCGCGCTGGAGCTCCGCCGCGAGCTCCGCGAGGAGGGCGTCCGCGAGGGCGGCGTCCCCTTGGGCGGTTTGGTCGCCCCCTCCGTTCCCCCCCGCTCCCACGCGCACGCCGCCCCCGACGGCCCGCCCCGATCCCGCGGGCCTACCCGCCTCCGAGCCTCCCCGTGCGCGCCGCGAGGCTGCGCAGCCGGTCGCGCGCGGCGAGGTCGGCGTGCAGCGCCGTCAGGTCGCGCGGGATCCGGTAGGTCCAGTTCTCGCCGTTCACCGTGCCCGGGACGTTCACCCGCTCCCGCAGGCCGAACGCGTCCTGGAACGGGAGCAGGAGGAGGTCGGACCCGGCGCCGTACACGAGCTCGAGGATCGCGTCCCGCACCCCGTCGTCGAACCGGGACGGCGCGCGCGCGCGGAGCGCCGCGAGCTCGGGGAGCGCGAGGAAGGCGGCGCGCTCGTCCGGCGGCATCCCGTCGACCCAGTCCGCGAGGGAGTCCGTGTCGTGCGTCCCGGTGGTCGCGACCGAGATCGCCGGCCACTGCGCCGGGTCGCGGAACGGCTGGCCCGGGTCGTGCCAGTGCCGCTCCCAGCGGAGGACCCGGTAGCCGGGGATCGCGATCTCCTCGAGCGAGGCGCGCACGAAGTCGGGGACGGTGCCGAGGTCCTCGGCGATGACGCGCGCCCCCTTCGAGAAGATCCCGAGGACGCGCTCGCCGTTCCGGCGCTGCGCCTCCTCGCCCTGCGGCACGAACGCGGGCGGGCCGCCGTCGTTCGGGAAATAGTAGGTGCGGTACATGCCGACCACGTGGTCGACGCGGTAGAGGCCGTAGAGGTCGGCCATCCGGCGCCCGCGCTCGGAGAGCCAGGGGAAGCCCTCGCGCTCCATCACGTCCCACCGGTAGACCGGGAGCCCCCAGTCCTGACCGGTCTCGCTGAACGCGTCGGGCGGGACGCCCACCCGCGCGTCGAGCCGGAAGTCGCCGCGGCGCGCCCACACGTCGGCGGAGTCGGTCGCGACCATGAACGGCAGGTCGCCGGCGAGCTCGACCCCCACGGCGTTCGCCGCAGCGCGCGCCGCGTGCCACTGCTCCTCCGCCTGCCACTGCAGCCAGGTGTGGAAGAGGACGGTCCGTGAGAGCCGGGCGCGCGCCTCGGCGAGGGCGGCGGGGTCCCGGTCGCGCAGCGGCGCGGGCCAGTCCGTCCACGGCCGGCCGCCCTGCTCGACGTCGTGGATCGCGACGAAGAGCGCGTAGTCGTCGAGCCAGGCGCCCTCCTGGCGCGCGAACGCCTCGAGCGCGCGGGCGCGCGTGCTCCGGCGGGACCCCTCCTCGCGCTCGAAGCGGGCGAAGGCGACGTCGAGCGCGCGGCGCTTCAAGCCGCGGACCTCGTCCCAGCGCACGGTGGGGAAGGTCCGGACGGTCTCGAGGAGCGCCTGGTCCTCCCGCGAGAGCGCGGAGAGCCCGCCCGCGGCGTCGAAGTCCTCGAGCCCGCCCACCCCGACGTAGACCGGGTCGATCGCGAACGCGGAGAGCGCGGCGTACGGGCTCTGCTGCCCGCGCGACGCCTCGTTCACGGGCAGGACCTGCGCGGCGGAGAACCCCGCGGCGGCGCACCACCGCGCCCACGGCACGAGGTCGGGGATCTCGCCCACGCCCCAGTCCGCGGAGGAGCGCACCGAGAAGAGCGGGAGGAGGACGCCGGCCTGGCGGGGCATGGAGGTCACCGTCACGCGGATGGGCCGCGTCTTCAAGTTTTGCGCTTGAGCGGGCAGCGCGCACCGGGATATCAGGACGGGCGCCCTTCCGGCATCGCACCTTCCGGGGCCTTCATGCACCTCCACCGCGGCCGGTTCGCGCCGTCGCCCACCGGGCCTCTCCACCTCGGGAACGCCCGGACCGCGCTCCTCTCGTGGCTCGCGGCGCGGGCGGCGGGCGGCCGCTGGCTCCAGCGCGTCGAGGACCTCGACCGGGCGCGGGTCCGGCCGGGCCTCGAGGAGCGGATCCTCGGGGAGCTGCGCTGGCTCGGGCTCGACTGGGACGAGGGGCCGGACGTCGGAGGGCCGTCCGGGCCGTACCGCCAGTCCGAGCGGCTCGGGCGCTACGACGACGCGCTGCGTCGCCTCCGCGAGGCGGGGCGGGTTTACCCCTGCTTCTGCTCGCGCGCCGAGATCGCACGGGCGGCCGAGGCGCCGCACGGCCTCTCGGACGATGGGCCGCGCTACCCGGGGACGTGCGACCGCCTCTCCACCGAGGAGGTGAACCGGCGCTCGGTGGGGAGGCGACCGGCCTGGCGGCTGCGCGTCGCGCCCGGGGAGGTCCGGTTCGAGGACGGCGTCCACGGGCCGCAGGCGGTCGACGTCTCGACGCAGGTCGGGGACTTCGTGGTGGCCCGCGCCGACGGCGTCCCGGCGTACCAGCTCGCGGTGGTGGTGGACGACGCCGCGATGGGGATCACCGACGTCGTGCGCGGGGACGATCTCCTGCCGTCCACCGCGCGGCAGCTCCTCCTCTTCGAGGCGCTCGGGCTCGCGCCGCCGCGGTTCGCCCACGTCCCGCTCGTCGTCGGCGAGGACGGCGAGCGGCTCGCGAAGCGGCACGGGGCGCTCTCGCTCGGCGAGCTGCGTGAGCGGGGCGCCGATCCGCGGGCGGTGGTGGGGCTCCTCGCCTCGCTCTCGGGCCTCGCGCCGCCGGGCGCGCGGGTCGCGCCGGGGGAGCTCGTCCGCGCCTTCGACCTCGCTCGGCTGCCGCGGGCCCCCGCGGTCCTGTCGCCGGCCGCCGTCGCCGCGCTCGCGCTTGGCTAGCGCCGGCCGCTACACTCACCGCGTGTCTCTCCTCCTCACCGCCACCGACCCGCGCTGGACCGCCGTCGCGGTCGAGGGGTTCCGCGCGACGCTCGTCGATCACGCGCATTGCGAGAAGAAGGCGGCGGCGAGCGCGCTGAAGCTCGTCGCCGATCACCCGAAGCGGCCCGAGCTCGTGCGCTCGCTCGCGAAGCTCGCGCAGGAGGAGCTGCAGCACCTCCTCGCCGTGCTCGCCGAGATGGCGCGGCTCGGGCTCGGCCTCGGGCCGGACGGCGGGGATCCCTACGCGCGGGCGCTGGTGCAGCTCGTCCGCGCCGGGCCGGCGCGGCTCGTGGACCGGCTGCTCGTGTCGGCGCTCATCGAGGCGCGCAGCCACGAGCGGCTCGCGCTCCTCGCCGGGGCGCTCCCCGACCCGCGGCTGCGCGAGCTCTACGCGCGCTTCGCCCAGTCGGAGGCGGGCCACGAGCGACTCTTCGTCGACCTCGCGGTGCGCGAGGGCGGGGAAGGGGCGCGCACGCGGCTCGGCGAGCTCGCGAGGGCGGAGGCGAAGATCGTGGCGGGCTTGCCGCTGCTGCCGAGGATTCACTGAACGAGGGCGTGGCTAGCGGCAATGCCGGTCACTTAGCAGTGCCGGCCTCTCGAGGTCGCGCACATTGTGGTGCGGCTCCATCGCGATGATCTCGTCGCCCGGACCGAACGCCGCCGAGGCGGGCCGGGGAAGGCGCCGTCCTCCTGCGGCGCAGGAGGACGGGGGCCATGCCCGAGGCCCGACGGGAGCGTTCGCCGAACCCGGAACCCGGACGTCCCCCCTCGCAGCTGAGCAGCTACCCCGGAAGCGGCCGGCCGCTAAGTGACCGGCATTGTGGCTAGCGGAACGCCGCTGCCAGCAGCGCGTCGTTCTCCTCGCGCGTCCCGACCGACACGCGGATGCAGCCCTCGAGCCCGGCGTAGTGGTCCTGCCGCCGCACGAGGATGCCGGCGGCGAGGAGCTTCGCGTGCGCCGCCTTCGCGTCCTTCGTCCGGACCAGGATGAAGTTCGACGCGGACGGCCAGGCCTTCCACTCCGGGTGCTTCCCGAGCTCCGCGAGGAGCCGCTCGCGCTCCGCCCGGATCCGCGCCACGAGCGGCGCGACGTACCCGGGCGACTCGAGGGCGGTGAGGAGGATCGCGCCGGTGTGCGCCGGGATGCAGAAGGGCGGCAGGAGCGCGCGCGCGACGGCCGCGACCTTGGCCGAGCCGAGGAGGTAGCCCGCCCGGATCCCCCCGAGGCACCAGGACTTCGAGAAGGTCCGCAGGATCGCGACGTGCGGGTTCGCGCGGGCGAGGGGGCGCGCGTCGGTGCCGGCGAACGCGTGGTACGCCTCGTCCACCACGAGGAGCCCACCACGCTCCCGCGCCCGCTCGCCGAGCGCGGCGAGGTCGGCCGGGTCGAAGAGCTTGCCGGTCGGGCCGTGCGGGTTCGGGACGAAGAGGACGCCCGGCGCCTGGTCGAGCGCGGCGAGGAGCCCCGCGGTCGGGAGCGCGAAGCCCTCGCCGAGCGGCACGGCGCGGTACGGCGTCGCGGTCGCGGTCGCGGATCCCTTGTAGTAGGGGAACGCGGGCGAGGTGTCGATCACCGACGACGCGGCCGACGCCAGCGCGAGGACGAGGAGGTTCGAGCCCGGCGAGAGCACGACCCCATCCTCCGGCCACCCCTCGTGACGCGCGACCGCGGCGCGCACGTCGTCGGCGTGCAGCTCGGGGTAGCGGTTCCAGGAGAGGCTCGCGATCCGCTCCAGCGCGCGCGCCTTGAGCGCGGGCGGGAAGTCGTCGGGGCTCTCGTTCTGGTCGAGCTTCACCCGCGCGTCGAGCTTCGTGTACGGGTAGTCGGCGACCTGCGCGAGGTGGCGCTTGAAGGCGTTCACGGCGGCGCAGGGTAGCACGGGCCCCCCTGCGCGCCCTGTCGGGCGCCCGCAGCTTCCGTCCGGTTTTCCCGACGCGAGCCCCGCGCAACCCCGCGATTCGACGGGACGAGCGGCTGGCAGGCCGCGTGCAAAGAAGAAGGTACAGGACGGGGGGCGGACAGAGGCCCCGACAACCAGCAGGAGAAACGCCATGACGACCAAGAACTCGAAGCTCCCCGCTCTCGTCGGTGCCGGCATCGGCCTCGCCACCTTCCTCGCAGTCGCCCTCCTCCCGGCGCTGCTCTACGGCGGCTACGCGGGCGTCCTCCTCGCGGGCGGCATCTTCGGGACGCCGGTCACGGCCAGCCTCGGCGTCCGCGCCCTCATCGTCTTCGGGATGGTGCTCGGCGTGACCGCGGTCGGCTCGCTCTTCGCGGTCGCTGGCGCGGCGGCGGGCGCGGCGGTTGGCGCGCTCCTCAAGATCGCCACCCCGGCAAGGAAGAGCGCCGAAGAGAAGGCGTAGCGGTCCGAACGACGGAACGTCCGACACCCAGGAGCCCCGGGTCCGAGAGGATCCGGGGCTTCGTCTATGGCGCGATCCCGAGCGCCGCGGCGATCGTCTCCCGGAGGTACCGCGTCGCCACCGCGAGCGTTCGATCCGTGGCCTCCGCCCCGCCGAGCCCCGGCGCGACCTCCATCACGTCGCCGCCCGCGAGCTCGAATTCCTGCCCGAGCCGGCGCACGAGCGCGACCACGAAGTCGGGGTCGAGCCCGCCCGCCTCCGGCGTCCCGGTCGCCTGGACGAACGAATCGTCGGTGCCGTCCACGTCGTTCGTGAAGTAGACCCGCTCGACGCCGGCCCGCTCGAGGTGGCGCACGATCGCGTCGAGCGCCGCGGCGGGGTCCCGCCGCACCTCGTCCGCCCAGAGCTGCCGGACCGCCAGCGTCGACTCCCAGTACGCCCGGTCGTGCCGCGACACGCGCGTGCCGACCTGGACGAGCCGCCCGCCGCGCCCGAGCGCGTCGTTCGCGTGGAAGGACCAGGTCCCGAAGCAGTAGCGGACGCCGAGCCGCTCCTCGAGGAGGTCCGTGTGCGCGTCCACCTGCACGACCCCGAGCCCGACCCGCGCCGACGCGAGCGCCTTCACGATCGGCCACGCCGCCGAGTGGTCGCCGCCGAGGGCGATCACCGCCGCGTCCGGGTTCACCGCGACCACGCGCGAGACCGCCTCCTCCGCGATCGACAGCGGCGAGACCGGGAGCGCGGTGCGCTCCCGGGGAGCGAGATCGGGGTAGAGCGCGGCGCGGGTCCGGGACAGCTGCTCCGGGGAGAGCATCTCGTCGTGCAGGAGCTGCGGCACGGTCAAGACGTCGCCGAGGTCCACGAGCCCGGCCTCGCGCGCGCGCGCGAGGAAGCGCGGGTCGTCGCGGAGGAGCCGCGCGCGCAGCGCGGCGGGCGCGAACGCGGCGCCGCGGCGGTGGCCGGCGCCGACGTCGGACGGGATGCCCATGAGGACGGCGCGCGCGGTCGGCGCGCGGACGAGGTCGGCGACCCAGCGCTCCCCGACCTCCGCGTCGGTCCCGACGCCCGCGAGCCGGCGCTGGAGCGCGCGCTGCTCGTCGAGCCCCGCCGAGACGAGCGGCACCCCGCCGCCGGCGGGGCGGAGGAGCAGCGCGAGCTCGTCGTGGAAGGGCATCCGGGAACAGGTCTACCCCGCTCGGCGCGAGCCCGCAGCGCTCACGCGGACCAGGCCCGGACGAACTCGACGAGCGTGCGGATCCCGAACCCCGTGCCCCCCTTCGCGACGTACCCGCGCTCCTTCGAGGTGTGCGACGGGCCCGCGATGTCGAGGTGCGCCCAGGGGGCGTCCTTCGCGAACGCGTGGAGGAAGTGGGCCGCGCTGATCGCGCCGCCCCACCGGTCGCCGGTGTTCTTCATGTCGGCGCGATCGCTCTTCAGCTGCTCCTTCAGCGACTCGACGAGCGGCAGCCGCCAGACCTCCTCGCCCGACGCGCGCGCCGCGGCGAGGACGCCCTCCACCACCGGCCCGTCGGGGCCGAGGAGGCCGGCGGTGGTCGTCCCGAGCGCGACCATGCACGCGCCCGTGAGGGTCGCGACGTCGATCATCGCGGCGGCCTTCCACCGCCGCGCCGCCCAGGCGATCACGTCGCCGAGCACGAGCCGCCCTTCGGCGTCGGTGTTGGTGATCTCCACCGTCTGGCCGTCGGTCGCGACGAGGACGTCGGACGGCTTGTAGGCGCGCCCGCCCGGCATGTTCTCGCAGGCGCCGAGGACCGCGTGCACCGGGAAGGGCGGCCGGAGCGTCGCGATGACGCGCATCGCGCCGAGCACCGCTGCGCTCCCCGCCATGTCGGTGTTCATCGTGACCATGCTGTCGGTCGGCTTGAGGGAGAGGCCGCCCGAGTCGAAGGTGATCGCCTTCCCCACGAGCACCACCGGCGGCCGCCGGCCGGCGGCGCCCGACGGGACCCAGCTCACGTGGACGAGCCGCGGCGGCTCAGCGGAGCCGCGGGTCACGCCGAGGAACATCCCCATCTTCAGCGCCGCGATCTCCCGCGGGCCGCGGACCTCGACCCGGAGGCCCGCCTCGTGGGCGAGCGCGCGCGCCGCGCCGGCGAGGTGCGTCGGGGTGCAGTCGGCCGGCCCGAGGTTCACGAGGTCGCGCGCCCAGACGATCGCCGCGGCGAGCTCGGAGGCGAGGGCGAGCTCGCGCTTCACCTCCGCGGACCGCTCGGCGCCCGCGGGGAGCGCCACGCGGACCGACTCGAGGCCGGCGGCCGGCCTCTTCGCGGTCTTGTAGCGCCGGAACTCGTAGCCGCCGAGGAGCGCGCCCTCCGCGGCGGCGCGCGCGGCGCGCGCGAGATCGCGGGGGCCCTCCGGGACGATCACCGCGAGCGAACGCGCGCCCGCCTTGGCCGCGGCCCGGGCGGCCCGCCCCGCCGCGCTCCGGAGCGGCTCGTTCCCGCTCCGGTCGAAGGCGTCGCCGCGCCCGCGGGGGCCGAGCCCTTCGAGCAGGAGGGTCGCCGCGGGGAGCCGGCCGAGCGTCGCGAGCCGGAGCTCCTGCTCCGCCTTCCCCTCGAACCGCTCCCCGCGGATCGCCGCGACCAGGGCGCCCCCGAGCCGCTCGTCGAGCGTCCGGACGAGCGCGGACGGCGCGCGCCCCACCTCCTCGGCGTGGACCGGTACGGCGAGCGCGTCGACGTCGATGCGGAGCGGCGCGGCGGCGATTGCCGCGAGCGAGATCCCTTCCCTGCGGGCCATGCGGGTCACCTCGGGGCGTGGTGGTGGGAGCGTTCTATCGCCGCGGCGACAGGCGGGCCGCCTGGATCCGCCGCACGGCGGCGTCCGCGTCGGGCGCGCCGCAGGCGGGCGTCTGCTTGGGCTTGCTGAAGAGGCCGCCCTTGGTCTCGGTCTTCGCCTGCGCCGCCTTGCGGAGCGCGGCGAGCGCGGCGGCGTCGCCGAGCTCGCCCAGCCGGCGCGCGGCGGCGCGCCGGAGCTCGCAGTCGGAGTCGGCGAGGAGCCCGGTCCAGGCCGCGACCCGGTCGATCTGGTCCTCCGCGCCGAGGTCGCGGGCGAGGGTGAGGCCGCGGAGCCGGTGGTTTCCCGACGCGGTGGCGGCGGCGCGGAGCACCGCCGGGACCGCCCGGGCGCCCTCGTCGCGGAGCACCCGCGTCGCGCGATCGGCGAGGCTGCGCTCGCGTCCGAGATCCGAGACGAGATCCGCGAGCGCGACGTCGTCGAGCGGTCCCTTGGCGCGCGCCGCAGCGTACGCCTCGATCGCCTCCGCGTGGCGGCCCGACCGGTGGAGCGTTCGAGCGCGCGACAGCCGCGCTTCCTGCTCGGCGCGGACCACCCCCTGCTCCGCGGCGGTGTGGAGCTCGAGGAGCTCCGGGTCCTCCGGGCGGTGCTCGAGCGCGTCGTCCAGCACCGCCCGCGCCTCCAGGGCGCGGTTCGAGGCGAGGAGCTCCCGCGCCGTGGCGACGGCGCGCCCGCGGCTGTGAGCGAACATCCCGATCGCCACCGCGAGGCCGATCAGGGCGGCGGTCCCGATCCCCCACGCGACCGGGTGGGCCCGCACCTGGTGGACGGACTCGCGTGCGGCGCGTGGCAGCCGCTCGGTGAAGAGGCGCGAGACGCGGGCGCGCCCGACCGCGAGGATCGCGAGCATCTTCGTCCGTGCGCCGCCCGCCTGCGAAGGCGTCCGCAGGAGCTCGCGGAGCTGCACGGGCGAGAGCCCGTCGAGCGAAGGCGCGGGGGCGGGGGTCGCGCCGGGCGGGATCATGAACGCGGGCCCGAGCGCGGCGGCGAGGGCGTCGCCGAGCAGGGCGGCGGACTGGTGGCGCGCGCCGGCCTCCTTCTCGCAGGCCTTCGCGACCGCCGCGACGAGCGCGGGGTGGGCGGCGAGGTCCTGGCGCCACTCGACCATGGGCGGCACCGGCCTCGTCGCCTGCATCATGAGGAGCCCGCGGGCGTCCTCGGCCTTGAACGGGTGGTGGCCGACGAGCATCCGCCAGGCGATGAGCCCGACCGCGTAGACGTCGGCGCGCGCGTCGACCGCGGTCCCCATCGCCTGCTCCGGCGCGAGGTACTCGGGCGTCCCGACGACGACGCCGGCCTGCGTCGCCGACCCGCTCGCCGGATCCATGAACTTCGCGATCCCGAAGTCGAGGATCTTCGTCACCTCCCGCCCCGACGACGTGCGGGCGAGGAACACGTTCTCGGGCTTCAGGTCGCGGTGCACGACGCCGCGCGCGTGGGCGGCCTCGAGCGCGGAGCAGATCTGCCAGAGGATCGGCACCGCCGCCGCGGGCGGGAGGACCCCCTCGCGCCGCAGCCGCTCGAAGAGGCTCTCGCCCTGGAGCAGCTCCATCACGAGGAACAGGTAGCCCTCGGAGCTCCGGCCGAAGTCCGAGACCTTCACGATGTTGTCGTGCTCGAGCGCGCTCGCGATCTCCGCCTCGCGCCGGAACCGCTCGACGAGATCCGGCGACGTGGTGAGGTCCGGGCGCAGCACCTTCACCGCGAACTCCTTGCGGAGGTGCACGTGCTGGGCGCGGAACACGGCGCCCATCCCGCCGGTGGCGAGGTGGCCCGTGAGCTCGTAGCGTCCGTCGAGCGTGGCGCCGACGAGCGACGCGGGCTCGAACGCGCTGAGGTCGGGGGCGGGCTGAGACACCGGCGGGGATTCTACCCTGCCGGCGACGGACCGTCGCCGCCCCCGGGCCTCCCGCGAGCAAGGGTCACGCCGCTCGTCCGGTCGAGCCGAGGAGGTCGTCGAAGGTGCGCTCCAGCCGCACCGCGACGTGGCTCCAGAGCCCCGACGCGAAGACCCGGGCGCGCCCGCGGGCACCCATGGCGCGCGCGCGGGCGGGATCGGCCAGGATCCGCTCGAGCGCGTCCGCCAGGGCGACCGGGTCTCCGGGGGGGACGAGGAGCCCCGTCTCGCCGTCCCGGACGATCTCGGGGACCGCCTCGACCCGGGTCCCGACGCAGGGGAGGCCGCACGCCATGGCGTCGAGGAAGGCGAGGCCGAACGGCTCGTGCAGCGTCGGCATCGCGAAGACCGTCGACTGCGAGAAGAAGTCGGGGAGCTCCGCGGTCTCGACCGGGCCGAGGAAGATCGCGCCCGGAGGCGCGCGGTCGGGCGGCGGGGCGCCGGCGACGAGCAGGCGCGCACGCCGCACCCGCCTGCGCAGGATCGCGAGGGCCTCGAGGAGGACGAGGCCGCCCTTCCGCGCGAAGTCGAACCCCACGAAGGCGATGGTGCTCCCGTCGTCGCGACGCGGGGCGCTCTCGGGAAACACGTTCGCCCCGGCCCCGACGACCCGGACGCGCGCGGGCTCGGCACCGTAGTCGGCGACGACCGAGCGGGCCGCGTTCTCGCTGAAGGTCGCGATCGCGGCGGCGCCCCGGTAGACCGCCGCCTCGCGCGCGAACCAGCCGCGACCGTAGCGGAGCGGCGGCGCGACCCCGGCCGCGGGCCAGCCCGGGCTCGTCTCCGCGAGCGCGCGGGTGTGATCGACGAGGAGGACGTAAGGGAACGGCGGGGGCACGCCGGGGCCGAAGAGCGCCCCGTTCTGCAGCACGAGGTCCGGCGCCGGTCGGAGCGCCCGCAGCGCCCGCCCCGCGTCGCGCGCGTGCCGGTCGAACGCGAATCCGGTGTTCCAGCGATGATCGAGCGCGTGGCGTCCGAACCGGGCGATCGCGAGCGCGAGGTGGAGGAGCACGTCGGGCGTGGGCCGCGGACGGCCGGTGGCGGCGTCGCGGAGGTCGAGGCCCCCCATCGCGGTCACGAGACGCACCTCGTGGCCGCGCTCCGAGAGGGCCCGCGCGACCGAGGAGGTCACGCCGCTCTGCCAGCCATAGTGGACGTATGCGACGCGCAGCCCCCCGCCCCGGCCCATGCCCCTCCCCCCGTGGGACAAGGTGGGGCTCGGACGGGTGGAGCGGAAGGCGGTTGGATCGGCTGTGGGGTCCGCCGGACGGTCGCCTAGACGTCCGGCGGGCGCTCGCCGTGCCGTGCGGTCACGACCGTGTGGATCCCGCCGCGGACCGCGAAGTCGCCCGTCACCTCGAGCCACCTCGGCTCGAGCGCGCGCGCGAGGTCGTCACAGATCCGGTTCGTGACCGCTTCGTGGAACGTGCCCTCGTCGCGGTAAGACCAGAGGTAGAGCTTCAGGCTCTTGAGCTCGACGCAGCGCGCCGCCGGGACGTAGCGGATCCGCATGGTCGCGAAGTCCGGCTGCCCCGTCATCGGGCAGACACAGGTGAATTCGGGGCACTCCATCGCGATCTCGAACGGCCGCTCCGGCTTCGGGTTCGGGAACGTCTGGAGGTCGCGCGAGGGCTTCGTCGGCATGATTTCCAGAGCTGCGGCTGAAAGGATTACAGGCCCAAGCAGGCGAGCCGGGCGCCAAGCCCCTGTAACGCCGTCCCTGGGAGGAAGGCAAGCGTATTGCTAGTGGAGAGGGACCGGAGCCCCCACCCGGAGGGAACGATGAAGACGACGCGCAAGCCTTCGAACGGATCCCGCAGCGCCCCGCGCCGGCTCGT
>DASWCJ010000292.1:0-8544 GCA_036390155.1 Anaeromyxobacter sp. | reverse complement strand
GCCGCCGCAGCCCCAGCCGGTGCTCCCCGCGGTGTGCGCGGTCGCGGGCTGGGCGTCGGTGCCCGAGCCGTGGCAGGAGGTGCAGGTGAGCTTGGTGGTCGCGCACGGGATGCTCGTGCAGACGGTGGCGCTGTAGCTGATCCCGCCGTTCCAGGCGACGCTGACCCCGGTCCCGGAGTTCGGGCCATTCGGGAAGGCGCCGTGGCAGAAGACGGTCGCGCAGGTGCCGCCGGTCGTGCCGTAGCTCGGGCTCGTGTAGGTCTGCGTGTTCGAGCCGGAGTAGCCCGGGTTCGCGGTCGTGGGCGTCCAGCCCTGGACCGTCCCGTTGGCGAGGGTGCCCCAGGTGAGCGTGGCGCGCGAGCCGGTCGTGCTCGCGGTCGCGTGGTTCGTGTCGCCGTCGGGGGGGACGGCGTGACACTCGATGCAGGCGAGCGTCGTCGACCGGAAGTTCGTCTTCACGAGGTGCGAGAAGTGCGCCCCGGTCGCGCCGGAGGTGGTGGTCGTGAGCCCCGTCGCGTCCACCGCCACGGTGGTGGCGCCCGGCGCGGCGTTCAAGGGCGCCGCGTTCGACGCCGTGAGCAGGAGGGCGCCGTGGCACTGCGTGCAGCCAGAGGTGGTCTTGTCGAGGTTCCCGTCCACGTGCGTCGTCGAGGTCTTCGTGGGCGGCGTCGAGGACCCGGGGTGGCAGGACGTGCAGGTCGAGCCGACGAGGTCGCTCGCGCGGAACGGGTGCGGCCAGGTGGGCGCGGAGGTCGTTATGTCCCTGCCGTAGTGGCAGGCGGAACAGGTGGTGATGCTCTGGCCCCAGGTCGGGGTGGCGCCGGCGGCGCCGTAACCGGAGTGCTTGTTGGGGTCGGGCCAGGCGCCGTGGCAGTAGACCGCGCTGCAACCCTGCGTCGAGTAGTTGTACGCCGGGGTGGTCGTGCCGGCCCAGACAGTGCCAGTGCCGCCCGTGCCCGTCGCGATCGGGCCGAAGGTGAAGACGGCGCGGTCGGCCTGGAGGGTCGAGCAGACGGCTCCCGGGTGGCCCGGGGGCGGCGACGCGACGCCGTTGACGTCGCTGAGGTGGCACGAGGTGCAGATGCCGGGGAGACCGTACTGGTACTTCGAGCCGAGGAGGTGGGCCACGTGCGCGCCGACGCGGTTCGAACCGCCGAGGTTCGTGGTGGCCACGGTGTTGCCGCAGGTGTCGATCGGCGGGACCGTCTCGGTCGGCATGAGGTCGGCGCGAGGCGTCGCCTTGCCGTGGCATTCGTGGCAGGAGGCGAGCACGGGCCTCGGGAAGCCCGAGGTGTGGCCGTGGCAGGCCATGCAGTCGGGCGTGGTGGTGTTGTGGCTCGTGTCCGCCGTGATGCTGTTCCGGAAGAGGGGGTTGCCGACCGAGTCCGTGGTGCGGTTGTGGCACGCCTGGCAGGGCCCGGTCGCGCTCGCGCCCGTGTTCAGGAGGCTGTTGGCGGCCCCGCGGGCCGTGGTGGTGAACACGACGTTGTGCGACCCGTCGTCCCGCGTGATCGGCGGCGGCTTCACGGTCTGCTGGACGAGGTAGACGTTGGTCGTGGCGTGCGGGGTGTGGCAGTCGCGGCAGACGACCGCCCACGACCCGAGCCGGTTGCCCGACTTCTCCGACGAGTGGATCGGCAGGTTGTGGCAGTCGTTGCAGAGCTGGCTCGCGTTGTCGCGGACGAGCAGCTTCGAGTCGCCGGTCCCCTGCGGCGTCGTCGAGACGTAGACGGCCCGCGACCTCACCGAGCCGGTCGCGTTCGTCGCCTGGACCTGGAGCTTGCGCTGGGCGCCGTCGCCGCCGACGGGGTTGTACTTCACCTCCCAGATTCCGGATTCGTTCGTCGCGCCGCCGTAGGCGCTGAGCTGCCCCAGCGTCGCGACCTGGACGCCGTTCTCGAGGAGGACAACGCCGCCCACGGGAATGAGCTGGGTCGCGAGGGCGGCGTTCTTCGGGCTGAAGACGCGCGCCTGGACGCGGAAGCCGGTCGTCGCGCGCGAGATCGCCTGCCCGTCCATCGGGTTCATGATCGCGACCATGGGCGCGGTGCTGAACGGCGTCCCGTCGCCCACCCCGACGTAATTCGCCGGGTTGAGCGAGATCGCCGTGAACGCGAGCGGACCGGTGCCGCTCGCGACGGTGGTCTCCGAGCTGGCGGAAGCGGTCGCCTTCCAGCCGATGTACGCGCCGAGCGGCGCGGTCCCGCTCCCGAGCAGGGTGTAGCCGGAGGTGGAGACGGAGGGCGCGGTCGCGGCGGTCGGCGCCGCGACGACGGCGAGCATCGCGCCGGTGGCCGGGTAGTTGACGGCCTCGGGAACGGTCGCGATGTTGCCGGTGACGTTCACGGTGCTCGAATCCGCGACGGTCCAGGAGGGCGTGCCGACGTTCGCACCGGTGAAGAACCCGGTGTAGACCGCGATCGCCGTGAAGCCGGTCGCGCCCTTGGATGCGACCGTGACGCTCACCTGCGCCGAGGACAAGGTCGCGACGAGGTTCGGGTCCATCACGTACCCGACCCACGCGGCCGTGGCGCTCGTGGAGGAGGGCGCGCCCGTGGACGCCATGGGGAGGACGTCCACGGTCGTGTTGTACTTCGCGGTGACGGTGTAGCTGATGGCATCGTTGAGCACGCCGTTCGCCTTCATGACCACGGCGACGACGAGGATCCGGCCGGTGCCCGAGGGCGTGACCGGATTCGGCGAGGAGAGGACCGCGGGCGGGGTCGAGGTCGCGGTCCCCGACGACCAGCTCCCGGCCAGGGTGAACGCGCCGGCGCTCGCGACATCCGCCCGCGCGGTCCCGGCAGACGCCAGGAGCGCGAGCGCGAACGCCGCTCCGAGACCTTTCCCGCACCTTCTGATCTTCATCTCCGGCACCTCGGTGACGCTTTGTCTCATTCCCACGCGTGCGCTAATGCAAGCACCGATCCTCGCTGGCGAAGCAGCGGGCGCACATCCGCGCACCCTCTGCCTCGGGAAGTCCTTTGGAATGGCGACGGGATGGCACCGCCGCGCAGGGGGTGCGCCGCCTGGCCTCATGCGCAGTTGCGCGCAGTCACCCAATCCGCGGAAAACCTGCGCGTAAACGCGCAGTACCTCCACCGGCCTAGTGCCCGAGCGAAGGGAAGGCGAATCGTCCTTTTACGCTGGGTCGGCGCCGGTACTCAGGTGCGATCGGACCCGGTCTGCCGGCCCAGCGCGGAGAGGAGGTTCCGGACCTCCTCCGGCATCGCGCGGCCGAGCATCTTCTTCTTCACGAAGCTCGACTGCATGATGAGCTTCATCGAGCGGAACACGTAGTCCTTGCGGAACCCGGGGCGCATCGCGAGGAGCTGCTTGCCCTTCTCGAAGTAGAACTTCCGGTAGCAGTCGATGATCGCGTCGTCCACCTCGCGGATCGTCATCGCGATCGGCTTCACGACCGGGTCGATGAGGTTGTACCGGCGCCAGTCGCGCGAGACGACGTGCGGCTCGAGGTCCTTCCACATCGACGCGTACGGCCACGGGGCGATCGCGAGGAAGTGCGCGAAGTCCGGGTCGTACTCCTTCGCGAGCGCGAGCGTCTCCTTGATCCGCTCGGGCGTGTCGTGCGGGAGCCCGAGCACGAAGGAGGTCTCCGAGACGAGGTCGTGGTCGGAGAGGAGCTGGAGCGCGAGGCGGTTCTCGTCGACCGTCGTCTCCTTGTTCACGAGGTTCAAGGTCTCCTGGTCGGTCGCCTCGATGCCGACGTAGACGTGGACGATCCCCGCCTTCACGTACTTCGGGAGGATGTCCCGGTCCCGGACGATGTCCGGGACGCGCGTCTCCATGAGGAGGTCGACGCCGGTGTCGAGCTCGATCATCCGGTCGAGGAACGCCTCCCACCGCGGCCGGTCGCTCGTCGGGTACTCGTCGGTGAGCAGCACGACGTCGACGCCGTGGTCGCGCCGGAGCGCGGCGATCTCGTCCGCGACGCAGCGCGGATCGCGCGCCCGCCAGGTCTTCTCCCAGAACTGCGTCTGCGAGCAGAAGCCGCAGGTGTACGTGCAGCCGCGGGAGGTCGACACCGCACCGAGGCGGGACCCGGGCTTCACGAAGTACGTGTACGGCGACCAGTCGAGGAGGTCGAAGGCGAGCGGCAGCCCGTCGAGCGACGAGAGCCGCGGGCGCGGCGCGGTCCGGCCGGCCCGGCCGTCGCGCGCGAACGCGAGCCCGGGGACCTTCAGCGGATCGTCCTTCGCGTCGAGGCAGCGGAGGAGCGCGACGAGCGTCTCCTCGCCCTCGCCGAGCACGACGTAGTCGACGCCGCCGTCCTCGAGCGTCTCGCGCCACATGAAGTTCGGGTGGACGCCGCCCATCACCGTGATGGCGCCGCGCGCCTTCGCGGCGCGCGCGACCTCGAGCGCGTCCGGGTACGACGCGGTGATCGCGGAGACGCACACCACGTCGGCGCGCGCGGCGTCGAGCTTCTTCGCGACCTCGGCGTGGCCCACGTCGAGGGACATCGCGTCGTAGATCTCGCAGTCGAAGCCGGCCGCGCGGGCCGCGCCGGCGAGGTAGACGTACTGCAGCGGGATCCAGCGCCCCGCCACCTCGACGACGCCGCAGTGGTACGGGGGGGTGACGAACAGGACCTTCACGTGGCGCAGGATACGTGGTGCGGGCCCGCGAAGGAAATCCCACTCGGCCGCACTCCAGGGCCCCACCCCTCTCCCATTCCCTCTCCCCTCAGGGGAGAGGGTAGAGAGAGGGGGCGCTTTCGCTGCGGCGGAGCGCGCGCGGCGGGGAGCGAATATTCACTCACGATGGCGTTCTTCCAGGACCCACCCCGCGTCTCGAACGGGTACGCGGCGGACCCCCTCCTGCGCGAGCTCCTCGCGCGAACCTTCGCGCCGGAGGAGCTCGCGGCGCTCGAGCCCGAGCTCGTGCACCTCGGCGCGCTCGCCGCGGGGCCGCTCTTCGAGCGGCAGCTCGCCGAGCGCGAAACGGAGCCGCGGCTCGTCGCGTGGGACGCGTGGGGGCGGCGCGTGGACCGGATCGAGACGACGCCGCTCTGGCGCGAGGCCGCGATCCTCGCCGCGCACCACGGCCTCGTCGCCGAGGCGTACGAGCGGCGCCACGGCGCGCGCTCGCGCGTCCACCAGCTCGCGAAGGCGTACCTCCTCGATCCCTCCACGGACGTGTACTCCTGCCCCCTCGCGATGACGGACGGGGCGGCGCGGACGCTCCTCGACGCCGGGAACGCGGCGCTCGTCGAGCGCGCCGTCCCGCGGCTCACCTCGCGCGATCCGGCCCGCGCGTGGACGAGCGGCCAGTGGATGACCGAGCGGACCGGCGGCTCCGACGTCTCCGGCACCGAGACGGTCGCGCGGCGCGGTGCGGACGGCGCGTGGCGGCTCTGGGGGACGAAGTGGTTCTCGTCCGCGACCACCGCGGAGATCGCGCTCGCGCTCGCGCGGCCGGCGGGGAACCCGGAGGGCTCGCGCGGCCTCGCCCTGTTCTACGTCGAGACGCGCCGCGAGGACGGGACCCCGAACGGAATCCTGGTGAACCGGCTGAAGGAGAAGCTCGGGACGCGCAAGCTCCCCACCGCGGAGCTGACGCTCGACGGCGCCGTCGCCGTCCCGGTGGCGGGGCTCGAGCGCGGTGTCCGGACGGTCGCGCCGATGCTCGCGGTGACGCGGACCTGGAATGCGGTCGTGGCCGCCGCGGGGATGCAGCGCGCCCTCGCCCTCGCCCGCGACTACGCGCTGCGGCGCGTCGCGTTCCGGACGCCGCTCGCGGCGCGGCCGCTCCACCTCGCGACGCTCGCGGCGCTCGAGGCCGAGCGCGAGGGCGCGTTCCTCCTCGCCTTCCGCGCGGCGGCCCTCCTCGGGCTGCGCGAGGCGGGGGAGGGCGGCGCCGCGGTCCCGGCGCTGCTGCGGGTGGTGACGCCGCTCGCGAAGCTCGCGACCGGGAAGCAGGCGGTCGCGATCGCCTCCGAGGCGCTCGAGTGCTTCGGGGGCGCGGGCTACGTGGAGGACACCGGCCTCCCGCGCCTGCTGCGCGACGCGCAAGTGCTCCCGATCTGGGAGGGGACGACGAACGTGCTCGCCCTCGAGGCGCTGCGCGCGCTCGCGGCCGACGGCGCGGAGGCGGCGCTCGAGGCGGAGGTGCGCGACCTCGCGCGCGAGGCCGCCGACGCCGCGCTGCGTGAGCCGGTCGCGGCGGCGCTCCGGGCGGTGCACGACGCGCGCGGGTTCCTCGGGTCGGCGAGCGCGGCGACGCGGGAGGCCGGCGCTCGCGGCGTCGCGATGACGCTCGCCCGGGCGCTCGAGGTGCTCCTCCTCGCCGCGCACGCGCAGTGGTGCCTCGCCGCCGGACGGGGTGGCCGGGCCGCCGCGGCGGCGCGGACCCTCGCCCGCCGCGGGATCGGCGCGCTCGACTTCCCGCCCGCGGAGGAGGCGGCGCTCCTCGGCGCGGACGGCGACGCGGGTTGAGCCCGCCGCTCACCTCGAGGCGGTGTGGGCGAGCGTCGTGTCGTTCGCGGGCGCGAGCCCCGCGCGGCGGAAGACGTTTTCGGTGAGGCGCTGCACGCGCCCGTCCGCGACGCCGTCCTTCGCGAGCCCCCAGACGAACTGGATCGTGCCGGCGGCGAAGACGAAGCCGCCGGCGTCCGTCGGCCGCACGGTCGCCTCCTGGACGTCGGGACCGCGGGTCTGGTCCGTCACCGGCGAGCGCGCCACCGCCTCGGTCCCCGCGGGCGTCGGCCGGCGCGAGTCGTTCGAACGCCGGTCGGTCTCGTGGCCGACGATCCCCGGTATCGCGTCCCCCTCGCGCACCCCGGTCCCCTCGTAGATCCAGTGGCCGGGATTCGTCACGATCCACGGCGGCGCATCGCCGGCCCGGAGCACGGCGGTGGTGAGGACGCCGAGGAGCGCGTTCTCGGGGCGGTTCACCGGCGGCTCACGCCACTGCGTGGTCTCGAGCGGCGTCCCGCGCCTCGGATCGCGCGTCCTCGACTGCTGCTTGTAGCAGACGAGGGTCCGCCGCTCGCCGCCGCCGGACCGCGACGGCTCGAGGCGCGCCTGCCAGAAGATCGCGTTGCCGGAGAGGAACGCCGCGGAGGTCCCGGCCGCGAGCGCCGCCTCCACCGCGTCGCGCGCCGGCGCCGTCCAGTACTCGTCGTGCCCGAGCGACACGAAGAGCCGCTGGCCGGCGAGGAGCGACGGGTCGCGGTCGAGGTCCACGTTCGTCACGTAGACGAGGTCGAGGCCGCGCGACTCCGCCCACTTCACGAACTCGTGCTCCCACCGGAAGTACTCGCCGGCGCCGCTCCCCTCGTCGTACGGACGATCGAAGGAGACCTCCTGCGCGGGCGGACCGTCGCCGGGCTTGCCGTTCCACGGCGGGTAGAGGCTTCTCCCTCCCCACCCGTCGTACGCCAGCCAGGTGGAGACCGAGAGCTGCACCACGGCGGCGCCGCGGTGGAGGTCGTCGCGCAGCACGAACGGGACGTAGCTCTGCGGCCCGTCGCCGCGCGTGAGCACGACGAGGTAGACGCCGCTCGTCCAGCCCGGGTCGGTGGTGATCGTGAAGGTCGTGGGCCAGCGGCACTCGAGGAGCCCGGTGTCCGGCGACGGCTGGGGCGTCGGCTGGGGGTCGACCGCGACCGGGCCGCCCGAGGCGCGCAGGCGACCCTCCGCGCCGCCGTACCAGCCCATCCGGTAGAGCTTCCAGCGAACGCTCGCGGGCACGTCGGACCGGAGGTGGACGTCGACCGTCCCGCCGCGCTGGACGCTCGTCGCGCCGGCGTAGCCCTCGAGCTGGCCCGGCGCGGCGCGCTGGTGGAGCCGCCACCCGGCGTCGCCCGCGAACGCGTTCTCGGCCGCGATCGGCCCCGGTCCGCCGGGCGCGCGCGCGCCCCCGCCGCCGCCATCGCCACCGCAGGCGGCCGCCGCCGCGAGCGCGAGCGCCAGCCATCTCCGTCGCGCCACCCGTCCCTCCGCACCGAGGACGGGCGAACGTCCCCTCCCCCGACACACGCTAGGGCCGAGCCCCCCGCCCGGAATCCTCCCGCGGGGACGCGTCGCGGCCTGCGCGGGTGCGGCGCGCGCGACGCAGCGGCAATCGCAGGCGAGCGCCAGCACGCTCGGTCAAGTACTCGGAATCTGCGTGGAGTCGCGCGCTTGGCGCGGTGCGGCATGGCCCGGTGACACTCCGGGTATGGTGATTGCTGCCAATGCTGCAATTGTCGTGCCGCCCCCGGATCGCTGCTTGACAGCATGGGGGTTCTCGGGTCTTTTGCGCGCTTCCCACTCACGCGAACCCGAAGCCGCGGTCGCGAGGAGATTCACGAATGGTCGATCCGAAGAGCCCCCCGGGCAGCCCCGCTCCGAAGAAGAAGATCCGCAAGGAAGACGCGCTCGCGTACCACTCGATGGGCCGCAAGGGGAAGATCGAGGTCGTCCCCACGAAGCCCTGCGCGACGGCGCGCGACCTCTCCCTCGCGTACACACCGGGCGTCGCCGAGCCCTGCCTCGAGATCGCGCGGGACCCGGAGCTCTCGTACGTCTACACGGCCCG
>DASWCJ010000291.1:0-14605 GCA_036390155.1 Anaeromyxobacter sp. | reverse complement strand
CGCGTCCCAGCCCTCGCCGCGCGCGCGCAGCCGCGCGTCGGGCAGGGCGATGAACAGGAACGCCGCGACGCCGGCGAGGTTCGCGGCGAGGAGGCCGGTCGGCTCGAAGCGCGAGACGAGCCTCGCGGCCGCGATGCCGGCCACGGCCTTCGCCCAGGTCGCCACGAGATCGCGGCGAGCGAGCGTCGGTGAGGGCATGTGCGCCGGCGCCGACACGCTCCCTCCTCGCACGCGCGCGGTGGTGAGTCAACGTTCGGTCGGTACGCATGTAGGTGTGATTCGCCGGGGCGACCCGTTGTCCACTTGCGGCCGGAGGTCCGGGTAGCGGAAGATCACGAAATGCCGACCCGCACCCGACCCCTGTTCGTGGGGCTTGCTCTCGTCTTCGCGTTTGCCCTCGCCGCATGCAGCGGGACGAAGGACTCGAAGTCAACGACGTGCAAGTCGAGCGGGACCGCGTGCGTCACCTCGTCGGAGTGCTGCGCCGGGTCCTGCGACCTCAGCGGCCACTGCAGCGCGGATTCGAACTGCAAGCTGGACGGCGTCCCGTGCTCGGCGGCGAACGAGTGCTGCACGCAGCAGTGCACGATCCCCGCCGGTCAGGCGACCGGCTCCTGCGGGGGAGCGACGTCCTGCTCCCCGGATGGCACCATCTGCGCGAGCGCAGCCGATTGCTGCAGCAAGACGTGCAACGGTACCTGCGTCCCGGCTCCCATCTGCTGGCCCACCAGCCACGTGTGCGGCGTGGACGCCGACTGCTGCTTGGGTCATTGCGCGAGCGGCATTTGCACGCTGGGGGCCGGCCAGTGCCACGCCGACACCACGAGCTGCAGCGCTCCGTCCGATTGCTGCTCGGGGACGTGTAGCTCCAACCAGTGCGGGATCTCGTACACGCCCGCGTGCGTCGCGGGCGACGACAGCTGCACCTCCAGCTCGCAGTGCTGCTCGAGCGTCTGCGCCTTCGGGAAGTGCACCTCCGCCAAGTTCTGTCTCGAGTCGGGCAAGGGTTGCACCGACGGCACCGACTGCTGCAGCTTCTCCTGCGTGAGCGCCGCCTGCGCCGCGAGCTGCACGCCGAACGCCAGCAGCTGCGGCGGGAACTCCCAGTGCTGCTCGGGGAACTGCAGCGGCGGGACCTGCGCGCAGGTGAACACCACCGTCTCGAGCTGCATCACGCTCGGGAACCACTGCACGGTCGGCACCGACTGCTGCTCGACCAACTGCCAGGGCGGCACCTGCGTCCAGGCGTACTCGTGCAACGCCAGCGGAGACATCTGCTACCGGGCCGAGGACTGCTGCTCGGGCGGCTGCTCCAACGGCGCGAGCGGTACTCCCACCTCCACGCCGGGCCGGTGCCTCACGCCCTCCGGCGGGTGCGGCCAGGACGGCACGCCCTGCAGCTCCGGCTCGGGCTGCTGCACGCGCGTGTGCGAGGACCCGGGCTCGGGAGTCTCGGTCTGCAAGGCGGCGGGTGGCTGCAAGATGACCGGCGACTACTGCGACCTCGACCCGGCGCACGTCGCGAGCTCCAGTGCCGCCTGCTGCGGCGGGACGGACGCACAGTACGTCTTCACGACGGCGGCGGTCACCACGTCCTACGGCGTCTTGTGCGAGAAGAAGAACACCTCCTCGCCACCGACCTGCAGCGGCGGCCAGAACTGCAACCCGCCGGGCAACATCTGCGGCGGGGGCGGCACGGTGAACGCTTCCCAGAACTGCTGCTGGATCGACCCGCTGACCGGCCAGACCCAGGGCGGCGTCTCCGGGCATGCGCTCTGCAAGCCCGACTCCAGCGGGATCATGCGCTGCTTCGGCGGCCCGATCACGCCCCCCTGCCCGACCGGATGGGACGGGTCGAACCCCGGCTGCTGCATCTCGGCGGGCCAGGTCTGCCAGTTCGCCGACCAGTGCTGCAACGGCGTGCCCTGCGTCCCGGGCGCAGACGAGATCCTCCGCTGCGCGCCGATAGTCACGCCGGTAGGAACTTGCGACCCTCGGGGCTCGATCTGCACCGGCACGACCGGCACGCAGAGCACCTGCTGCTCGGGGCTCCTCTGCTACCCGGTCCCGGGCACCACGCGGAAGGAGTGCCTCGAGACGGTGCCGGTATCCGGCTGCTTCGACATCGGCCACTCCTGCTCGGGCAGCGGCGAGTGCTGCACGAACTACTGCTTCGAGAACTCGGTCTGCGGCAGCTGCATCGGCGACGGCGCCACCTGCAGCGTGAACGCCGACTGCTGCTCGTTGACCTGTGACTCCATCACCCACGTCTGCAAGACCGGTGGCGGCGGCGCCTGCCAGCCGGGCGGCGCGAGCTGCACGGTGAACGCGGACTGCTGCTCCCCGAGCACCTGCACCATCGGCGCGGGCAACACGTCCGGCACCTGCTGCAAGGCGCCGGACCTGGGCCTGAGCTGCACGTCGAACGCCGAGTGCTGCTCGCCCGCCGTCTGCGACATCGGGGGGACGAACACTTGCAAGAGCGTCGCCCCACCGCCGACCTGCGCGAACTCGGGCCAGTCGTGCACCAGCACCCCGTGCTGCAGCCCGACGGACGTCTGCAACTCCGGGACGTGCGGCCCGCCGCCGCCGATCTGCGCGAACGTATCGCAGTCCTGCACGACCGACGCGAGCTGCTGCAGCGGGCTCACGTGCCTCACCATCAACGTGTCCGAGCAGCTCGTCCCGTGCACAGGCACCGCCTGCTTCTGCGACACGCCGCCGGTCCAGTGCCTCCTCACGGGCCAGGCCTGCGGCACGGGCACGTCGTCGTGCTGCACGGGCTACTGCGCGAACCCCGACCTGACCGTCTGCACCACCGCCACCGGCTGCGCCTGCGCGAGCGCGCTCTAGCGAGACCCGACGATGCGATTCCACCGAGGCTCCGCGTTCGCCGTCGCACTCGCCGCCCTCGCGGCGGCGGGGTGCGCCGACTATCAGTTCAACGAGGTCAACCGCTGCACGATCCAGCCGGGCTCCAAGGAGGTCGCGCTCCCGAACATCTCGTCCGCCGACATCCTCTTCGTGGTGGACGACTCGGGCTCGATGCTGGGAAAGCAGACCAAGCTCGCGGAGGCGTTCGACCAGTTCGTCAACTCGCTGAATTCGTTCAACGACAACGAGCGGGTCAACCTCGAGCCGTTCGCCTTCCACATCGCCATCACGACGAGCTCGGTCTTCTACGACCAGCCGACCGCGGCGATGTGCCAGGCGACCTGCGGCACGTACCCGAACGTGTGCGGCACGCTCTCCGGCGCTGGAACGCCCGTCTGCACGCCGATGCGGATCGCGAGGAAGTGCGGCGCGGGGCTCGGTTGCGGGACGAACTTCTCGTGCAAGACCACCTGCAACGGGTACGCGGGCCAGTCGGTCTGCTGTGACGCGGGCGGGACCAACGTCGAGACCACCACCGTCTCCTGCACCGACGCGGAGGTGGCGACCTCCACGGCGTGCGGGCAGGTCAAGGAGCGGTATGCGTTCGACCGGCCGCCGGTCACCTGCTCGACGACGTCCAATTGCGCCGCCGGCAACATCTGCACGACCACCTCGAAGCAGTGCGCGGGCGTCACGTACGCCAGCGCGGTCTGCTGCCAGACCCAGACATGCGGGTCGTCCGCGGAGTGCCCGAGCGGCTACTCGTGCGGGGTCTGCGACGGTGTGGCGAACATCTGCTGCAAGACGGGCTCGCCCTCGGGCCCCGCCGGCCCGACCCAGACCCAGCTCGCCTGCGTTCCGGGGGTGGGTGTGGACGGGGCCCTCTACCCGCAAGGTGACTTCGTCGGGGGCGTGACCACGACCGGGCGGGCCGCGGTCCAGGGCGCAAACCCTCGCGTCCTCCACTTCGACAAGAGCCTCTACGCGACCCAGAGCGGCGACGCCTGGGTCCAGGTCGCAAGCACGCTCACGGCGACCAACCGCCAGGGCTTCACCCGCGCCGAGCTCAAGAACTTCTTCGCCGACACCACGAAGACGACCCCGACCGGGAACGTCATGGTCGGCACCTGCGGCTCCGGCCAGGAGCAGCACCTTCAGGCGGGGCGGCTCGCCATCTCGAAGGCGCTCGCCGGCCAGCAGTTCGACGTCGTGGGCCTCACATCGACGGCGCGGGTCCCTGGCGTACCCGCGGCCTGGCCGCACGCCGGCGCGAAGCTCGTCGTGGTCTACGTCGCCGACGAGGACGACTGCAGCTCCCCCGCGGACCCGGTCCGCGGCGTGATCCTCACCGGCGCTCCGCCCAAGGATTCCTGCTGGCACGATGCGTTCAACGACAACGGCACCCCGAAGCCGGTGGACCAGCAGAAGGAGTTCCGCGTCACGGACTTCGTGAGCTCGCTCACCGCGCTCGATCGGCCGCTCGGCGCCGCGTACATCGTCTCCGCGACGATGTCCGGCGACCCCAGCGACTCGACCTGCGTGGACACGCAGTGCGTCCCGAACGTCTGCCAGCCGGACCTCACCTGCACGGCCAAGTTCCCCGCCAACCAGTGCGGCGGCGTCGCGGCGGGCTACCGGCTCACCGAGGCCGGCGCGGAGCTGCGCGCGGCCGGCGCGGACGTGATCGACGCCTCGATCTGCAACTCGGCCTTCGGACCGATCCTCGGCCGCGTCGCACAGATCGTGAAGCCGCCCACGAACCTGACGGTGCCGACGCAGCCCGCCTCCGCGTCGATGACGCTCCTCCGCATCACGAACCCGGACGGGACGACGCGGAAGATCTGCCGCGGCCCGGCGCTGCCGCCGCTCACATTCCAGCAGGCGCACGATCAGGCCTACGATTGGTGGTTCGTGTCGGACCCGAACGGCGTGGACGAGGCCCCGACCGGTCCGACCCGATACATCAACCTCAACCACGACACGCATCAGTGCGAGGCGAACCCGGGCGAGGGCTACTCGGCCGACTACCTCGGCATGGTCCCGCCGGCCGGCTGCGTTCCGAGCATCGGGGATCCCACCGGGGACCAGGCGTGCACGAAGGCACTCGGGAACGCGGTCCCATGGACGTGTTACGCAGGGACGGACGCGGCCGGGGTGTGCCTCGCGCCGACGATCTCCGCGTCCTCGGGTCCCGGCCCGGGCACCTGCCTCTGCAACCCGCCCTCGATCGTCTGCCCGAACGGCAGGCTCTAGACCGGACGGCGATCAGCCCCGCGTCGCGCCGACCGCCTTCTCCACGAGGGCGACGGCGTGGGCGGGGTCGAAGGGCTTGCGCAGGATCTCGTTCACGCCCAGGCGGCGGTACAGGTCCACCTCGCGGTCGCTGATCCGCGAGGACATGAGCACGAGGAAGGTCTTCTTCCAGTGCGGGTGCGCCTTCACGAGCCGGCAGACGTCGGCGCCGTTGAGCTTGGGCATGTAGAGGTCGAGGAGGAGCGCGTCCGGGGTGGACTGGGCCATCTTCCGGAACACCTCCTCGCCGTCCGAGGCGGCGACCACTGCGAAGCCGGCCTCCTCGAAGGCGCTCTCGAGCACGTCGAGGATCGCCTGCGAGTCATCGACCACCAGGACCGTCTTGCGCCCGCTCATGCTCCGGACGTTTATACTCCAGGGTGGCCATGGACCGTGAGCCTGCGGTCGCGGGACGCTTCTACGAGGGCGAGCGGCGCGCGCTCGCTCGGGAGGTCGGCGCCTTTCTCGCCGCGCCCGTCGAGAAGGTCCGGGCGCTCGGGGTGGTCGTCCCTCACGCCGGCTACGTCTACTCGGGCGCGATCGCCGGCGCGGTCTATGCCCGCCTCGAGCTGCCGCGGCGGGTGATCGTCCTCGGCCCGAACCACACCGGCCTCGGGCGACCCGCCGCCCTCTGGCCCGCGGACGGCGGCTGGGGCACCCCGCTCGGGATCGTCCCGGTCTCGGCGGAGCTCACCGACGCGCTCGCGGCCGGGCCGCTCGTCGAGCTCGACCGCGCCGCGCACCTCCGCGAGCACTCGCTCGAGGTCCAGGTCCCGTTCCTCCAGGCGGCGCGGGCCGACGTGGAGCTCGCCGCGCTCTGCCTCGGCCACCTCCCGGTCTGCGAGTGCCGCGAGCTCGGGCGGGCCGTCGCCGCGGCGGCGAGGGCGCACGGCGCGCTCGTCGTCGCCTCGTCCGACATGAGCCACTACATCCCGGCGGCGGAGGCGCGCGTGAAGGACCGGCTCGCGATCGACCGGATCCTCGCGCTCGATCCCGAGGGGCTCCACCGCACGGTGCGTCGCGAGGGGATCTCGATGTGCGGCGTCATCCCGGCGACGGTGATGCTGTTCGCGGCGCGCGAGCTCGGCGCGACGAAGGCGGAGCTCGTGCGCTACGGGAGCTCGGGCGACGTGACCGGCGACGACCGCGAGGTGGTCGGGTATGCCGGGCTGGTCGTCAGCTAACGCCGGACCCGCTTGATTCGAGCGCTCGCGCGCGCCCCGCGATCAGGGGCGGCCAGCGGGATTCCCGATGCCTCATCGATCGTCCGGCGCGGCACGAGGCGAGACCTGACGGCCCGAGCGTCGCCGGCTGGGCGGTCCCGCGGGACCGGGTCGGCGGTTCGGACCCAACTGGGAGCTTGACCGGTTCACGAGGGGTCGACACCTCCGCGCGGAGCGGCGCGCGGCAAGCGCCTCACGACGCGCTCGCGGGCCCGCCGTGGGCTTCGCGGAGTTGCGCGAGGGGTGCGGCGAGGGGGCGCTCGGGATCTCGCGCCAGGACTCGAATGCGTGCGTTCCAGGAGGCCTCGAAATCGCGTGCGATACTTCCTGCATGACGACGGCCCGCGAAGAGACCACCCGCCTCGCCGACCTCCTCCGCCGCGAGCACCACGCGCTCTCGGAGTTCCTCGTCGCCCTCGCGGAGTTCGATCGCGAGCGGCGGTGGACGGAGCTCGGGCACGCCAGCCTCTTCTCCTTCCTCCGCCGGGAGCTCGGGCTCTCGGCCGGCGCGGCGCAGTACCGGAAGACTGCGGCGGAGCTGGTCCTGAAGTATTCGCAGGTCGAGGCGGCGCTCCGGGACGGTCGGCTATGTCTGTCTTCGGTCATCGAGCTCGCGAAGTGCATCACGCCCGAAAACGCGGCCGAGGTTCTCCCCCGGTTCTTCGGCCTCTCGAGCCGCGACGCCGCTTTCGTCGCCGCGTCCATCCGGCCGGTCGAGAACGTTCCCCGGCGCGACTTCCTCGTGAGGCCGGTGCGGGCCGCCGACGCGGTCGCGACGAGGTCGAGCGACCGCCCGGAGCCGCCGGCCGGCCCGTCCGGGTCGCTTGAATTTCGGGCGCCCGAAACGCCTGCGACGGACGGAGCGAAGGCGGCGCTCCCCGTCGCGTCGCCGGCGCCATGGCCCGGCGCACCCACCCTCAACCGCCCGGCCGTGAAGCCGCTCGACGCCGAGCGCGCCCGCGTGAGCATGACGGTCTCCCGCCGCCTCCTCGACAAGCTCGCCGCCGCTCGCGACGCCCTCTCGCACTCGAACCCGGGCGCATCGGAGGAGGAGATCCTCGAGGTGGGGCTCGACCTCATCCTCCAGCGTCACGCGAAGCGCCGCGGGATCGTGGAGAAGCCGCGGAAGACCGGGCGGGGGGCGGTCTCGACTCCGGCCGCGCCGCCAGCTCCCTCGAAGCGAACCCGCCATGTCCCGGCCGCGGTCCTGCGCGAGGCCTGGAAGCGCGACCTCGGACGCTGCACCTGGCCCCTCGAAGGCGGCGGGGTCTGTGGCTCAACCTGCCGGGTCGAGCTCGATCACGTCGATGGATTCGCGCTCGGCGGGGAGACCAGCGTCGAGGCGTGCCGGCTCCTCTGCCGCGTGCACCAGGACGTCGCGGCCCGCCAGCTCTACGGAGATGAGCTGATGGACCGCTACACGCGGCCGAAGGGTGGGCGGTGCTCCGAGCCCGTCGCGGTCTACGACTCGGCCGGAGCCTCGCACACACTCGAATCAACCGGTCCAGTTCTCCCTGAGGCGGGACCGCCGCAGCGCGAGCGCGACGAGCAGGAGCGCCGCCGTCCCGGTGCCCCCGCCCCCGCCGCAGCCGCACCCTCCGGAAGGCTCGGGGTAGATCGCGCAGACCCCCGCCACGTCGTCCGCGGTGAGCACGCGCTTCGTCTTCTGGCCGGTCGGAGCGGTCGGGGCCATCGTGGGGCTCGGCGTCGGGCAGGCAGGCAGCACGCCCTCGCCGCACGGGTGAGCGAGGCCGAGGAAGTGCCCCGCCTCGTGGGTGACGGTGTTCTGGAGGTCGATGAAGTCGCAGCCCCCGTCGCCGTATCGCGTGCAGAGCGAGCCGGTCTGCGCGCTCGAGTTGCACGTGAAGTACCAGCCGTGCGGCGGGAGAGCGGTGAGCAGGCTTCCCTGCGCCCCTCCGTCCCACCCGACGAGCTCGATGTCCGCGGAGAGGATCCGCCCGCTCGACGGGTCGTGAAGGACCGTGGTCAGCGCGAGGACGTTCCACGAGGCGCAGCTCGTCTTCCCGATGCAGGTGGCCGGGTCCTGGAAGCAGCCGTAGAGGTCGCCGCAGGTGAGGTCCGGATCGTTCATGCACGGATCGACATGGCCCGTGGTCGGGTCCACCACGCGGGGATCCTGCGAGCACCAGCCGTTCCGGAACATCACCACGTTCCGGCCGGACGAATTCACCCCGGTTCCCTGCTCGGCGGAGTCGCCCGCGTAGAGCAGCCGGAGGTTCGCGCACCCCTGCTCCCACTCCGCGAAGCTCGCCTGCACCGCGCCGTGGACGGCGCCGGCGGTGCACGACGGGGCGGTGTTCGCCCAGGCCGGGTTCAGGTCCCAGGGGACGACCGGCACCGGCCAGGCGAGCGGGACGCCGGTGCCTTTCGCGGTCGTCCGCACGTAGGCGGCGGCCGGCGCGCCGGCGAGGAGCGCGACCGCGGCGAGCACGGCGCGGAGGCTCACCGCGCCGCCCTCACCCGCCGCTCCAGCTCCGCGACCGGCATCGGCCCGGCGGCGCGCTCGCCCGCCGCGAGCGCTCGCGGAGCGACGTCCTCCGGCGCGAGGCCCGGGCGGGCGTCCGCCCCCGTCACCCGGTACTTCCCGGCGGCGAGCCCGATCACCTGCCACGCGTCGCCGGTGCGTCCGAGGAACACCACCACCTCCTCGCCCTCCTCGAACGTCGGCGCGCCGTCGACGGACATTCCAAGCCCGGGCGTCGAGCCGCCGGGTACGACCACGCGGACGGTCGCAGCGGGCTCCCCCTTCCACGCGCTCGCGACCGCGATCTCCACGTCGGTCATGACGCGGCGGCCACTGGCGGTGACGCGCCCGCGGGCGGAGACCACCGTTCCGCGCACGACCGCGTCGGACGAGCGCGCCGCCTCCTCGACGCTGGTCGCGACGAACAGCGCCGCGGCGGCGGGGACCGCGGCGAGGAGCAACACGGCGGCGAGCACCCGGCGCATGCGCGCCAGTTTAGCTATGGTAGGTTCCGCCCGCCATGGACAAGCCTCGCGTTCGGTTCGCCCCATCCCCGACCGGATACCTGCACATCGGCGGCGCGCGCACCGCCCTGTTCAACTGGCTGTGGGCCCGGCGGCACGGCGGCACGTTCATCCTCCGCATCGAGGACACCGACCAGGGTCGCTCGACCAAGGAGGCCGAGGCGGCGATCTTCGAGGGCCTCCGCTGGCTCGGGCTCGACTGGGACGAGGGGCCGGACGTCGGCGGCCCGCACGGCCCGTACTTCCAGATGGAGCGGCTCGACCTCTACGAGGCGCACGCGGAGCGGCTCATCGCGGAGGGGAAGGCCTACGCGTGCACCTGCACGCGCGAGGAGCTCGAGGCCGGGCGGAAGCGCGCCGAGGCGGAGAAGCGGCAGTACCGCTACCCGGGCACCTGCCGCGAGAAGCCCTACGACCGCTCGAAGCCGCACGTCGTCCGCTTCCGCGTGCCGGAGCTCGGCGCCACCGCGTTCGACGACCTCGTGAAGGGGCACATCTCGACGCCGAACGACACCCTGCAGGACGAGGTCATCCTCCGCTCCGACCGCGTGCCGCTCTACAACTTCGGCGCGGTGGTGGACGACCTCACCATGAAGGTGAACCTCGTCGGCCGCGGCGACGACCACGTCAACAACACCGCCCGGCAGATCCTGATGTACCGGGCCCTCGGGTACCCGGTCCCGGCGTTCGCGCACTTCCCGATGATCCTCGGGGCCGACAAGACCCGCCTCTCGAAGCGCCACGGCGCGACGAGCGTGACCGCCTACCGCGACCTGGGCTACCTGCCCGAGGCGGTCGTGAACTACCTCGTGCGGCTCGGGTGGTCGCACGGCGACCAGGAGCTCTTCTCGCTCGCCGAGCTCGTCCGGCTCTTCGACCTGAAGAGCGTGGGCGCCACCGCGGGCGTGTTCAACCTGGACAAGATGGCCTGGGTGAACCACGAGTGGCTGAAGCAGGTCCCGGAGGAGGAGCTCGCGAAGAAGGCGCTCCCCTTCTTCCGGGCGGCCGGGCTCCCGGTGGAGGACGACGCGAAGCTCCGGCACGTGGTCCGCGTCGCGCGCGACCGGACGAAGACGCTCGCCGAGTACGCGCAGCAGTTCCGGTACTTCTACGCCCCGGTGACCTTCGACCCGAAGGCGAAGGAGAAGCTCCTCACGAAGGAGAGCCGGCCCGTCCTCGAGGCGATCCGCGCCGGGATCGCGGCGCTCGCGTCGCTCGACACCGCGCCGCTCGAGGCCCTGTTCCAGGCGGAGGCGGCGAAGCGCGACCTCGGGCTCGGGAAGATCGCCCAGCCCGTCCGGGTGGCGCTCACCGGCGGCACGGCCTCCCCGGGCATGTACGACGTCGTGCAGATCCTGGGTCGGGACGAGACGCTGCGGCGGCTCGACGAGGCGATCCGGCTCGCCGGCTGATGCTCCGGCCCTTCCCCGGGCGGGTCCCTCGCCCGCGGGACACGGCGAGTCGCCGCGGAGCCCCAGAGTTCACTCGCACTCTGCGTGGGAACGTGGAAGGCTCTCCGGGACTCCCCCTGGGAGCATGCTTGCGAGCTCTCGCGATCCAGATCCTGGCGACGGTCCTCACGGTCCCGGCGGCGACCCTCGCGCGGGAGACGGTCCGCTACGGCGGCTCGAGCACGATCGCCCACACCGTGCTGGAGCGTGGATTTCTCGACGCCTTCCGGGCGCGGACCGGCGTCGCCGTCGAGATCGTGGACCGCTCGGGGACGGGGCGCGGGCTCGAGGCGCTCGCCGCGGGGAGGCTCGACGTGACCGGCGCCGGCCGGCCGCTCACCGCGGCGGAGCGGAAGGCGGGGCTCGTCGGCACCGTGGTGGCCCACGACGCGCTCTCCGTCTACGTGAACCGCACCAATCCGATAAAGGACCTCACCCGGGCGCAGCTCCGCGAGATCCTCTCCGGCAAGGTGACGAGCTGGAAGCAGCTCGGCGGACGCGACGTGAAGATCGTCCTGCTCGTCGAGCCGGTGGCGAGCCAGCGCGCGACGGTCCACCTCCTCCGGGAGCTCGTGCTCGAGGGCGGCGCGTTCGCGCCCGAGGCGCGCGAGCTGGAGCTCATCACCGATCAGCTCGCGGTGGTCTCGCGCACGGAGGCGGCCGTGTGCGTGGCCTCGGTGGCCTACCTCGGGTCGGTGGAGCCCGACGTCCGCGACGGCGTGCGGCCCATCTCGCTCGAGGGGAAGGCCCCGACGGACGCGAACATCCGGTCCGGCGCGTACCTGCTCTCGCGCCCGATGCTCCTAGTCACCCGCGGCTCCCCCGCCGGCGCGGCGAAGGCGCTCGTCGACTACGTCCTTTCGCGCGACGGCCAGGCGGTGGTCGAGCGCTTCTTCGTCCCCGTCGCCACGAGGTGACGGGCGGAGGCGATGTGGGCGACGCTCCCCGGTTGCCTCACTTTCACTGCGGATGACATTCTGCTTACGCTCGCGGCCATCTGCCGCGGGCACGCGACGCGGTGCCGCGCGGGGGTTCGACTAGGATGCGCACGGTGGGATCTCGAGGGAGGAGAACGACGATGCGGATCGCGAAGTGGTTCCTGGCTGCGGTGCTCTCCGTCCCGGCGCTCGCCGGCGCGGCGGACGTCCTCTATGGCGGCTCGAGCACGCTCGCCGACACGGTGCTCCAGGGCGGGATCGTCCAGGGCTTCCAGGGGAAGACGGGCATCAAGGTCCAGCTCGCGGATCTCTCCGGCACGGGCAAGGGGCTGAAGGCGCTCGCCGAGGGCAAGCTCCACGTCGTCGGCGCCGGCCGGACGCTCACGCCCGACGAGAAGAAGTCCGGCCTCCTCGGGACGATCGTAGGCTACGACGGCCTCGCGGTGTTCGTGAACAAGGCGAACCCGGTGAAGGACCTGTCGAAGGAGCAGCTGAAGGACGTCTTCACCGGGAAGGTGAAGAGCTGGAAGGACCTCGGCGGGAAGGACGTGAAGATCGTCACCCAGATCGAGCCGCTCGCGAGCAAGCGCGCCACGGTGCAGACCGTCCAGGAGCTCATCCTCGACGGCGCGCCTTTCGTCCAGGGCATCCGCGAGGTCGAGTCGCTCAAGGAGCAGCTCGCCGAGGTGTCGAGGTCCGAGGGCGCGATCTGCATCGCCTCCATCGGCTTCCTCGCCTCCGCCCCCCCCGGCGTGCGCGACGCGGTCCGGACGGTCTCGCTCGACGCGACCCCGCCCAGCGACGCGAACATCCGCTCCGGCGCGTACCTGCTCTCGCGCCCGATGCTGCTCGTGACGAAGGGCCTCGCCGTCGGCGACGTGAAGTCCTTCATGGAGTACGTCCTCTCGAAGGAGGGGCAGGTGATCGTCGAGAAGTTCTTCGTCGCCGTGAAGAAGTAGCCCTGTCCGCGCGGACCCGCGCGAGGAGCTTCATGTCTGGCTGGACGTCGTCGTGGTGGCGGTCCCCGCTGCGGGTCGTGGTGCGCCTGCAGCTCCGCACGAAGCTGCTCCTCGTCGCGCTCGCCGCGCTCGGGGCGATGGCGCTCGCGCTGGCCGCGAACTTGTGGACGGTGTCGGTGGTGAAGGTCGGGGGTCCGCTCTACGAGCGGATCCGCGAGCGCCAGCAGGCGGTCGAGCAGCTCGCGCTGCTCCGCGCGGATCTGAGCCAGGTCCGCGCGGAGCTCGGCGCGCTCGTGAGCGAGGCCAACGTCGAGCGGATCGGGCCCCTCAAGACGCACGTCGGTGAGCTGAAGAAGGTCGTCGCCGACGAGTTCTCCGCGGTGCGCGAGGCGGTCTCCGACGAGCAGGACCGCGTCGCGGTCGACGACGCGCGCGCAACGTGGGACGAGTTCGTCCTCACGACGGACGACGCGCTCATCCCCGCCGCGGAGGCGGGGCGCCAGGGCGAGGCCGCGCGCCTGCTGCAGGGGCCGCAGCGCAAGCGCTACGAGCGGTTCAACGAGCAGATCGCCTCGCTCGTCGACAAGTTCAAGCTCGAGATCGCGGAGCTGGAGGAGACCACCGCGACCCGCGTCCGGATCGCGAGCCTCGGCGCGGCGGCGGGCACCGCGACGTTCTTCCTTCTCATCTTCGCCGCCCAGCTCGCCTTCGCGCGGTCCCTCTCCTCCCGCCTGCGCGCGCTGCGGGACGGCGCGGCCCGCCTCGCGGACGGCGATCTCGTCTGGACCTCGAAGGACGACGCCCAGGACGAGCTCGGCGACCTCTCCGGCGCCATCGGGCGCACGGCCGAGAAGCTCGCCGAGGTCGCGCGGTCGGTGCAGAGCACGGCCGAGGCGCTCGCGAGCGCGAGCCAGGAGATGAGCGCGTCGGCGAACGGCGTCTCCCAGGGCGCCTCCGAGCAGGCCGCCTCGGCGACCCAGGCCTCCTCGTCGATCGCGACGGTGGCCTCCACCATCGGCCAGAGTGCGACCAACGCCGCCCAGACGAAGGAGATCGCGACCCGGGCCGCGTCCGACGCGGTCGCCGGCGGCGAGGCGGTGCGCAAGACGCTCGAGGCGATGCGCAAGATCACCGAGCGCGTCGAGGTGATCGAGGAGATCGCCCACGCCACGAACCTCCTCGCCCTCAACGCGGCGATCGAGGCGGCCCGCGCCGGGGAGCACGGGCGCGGGTTCGCGGTGGTCGCGACCGAGGTGCGCCGGCTCGCCGAGCGCTCGAAGCAGGCCGCGGTCGAGGTCGGCGCGCTCTCCGGCGAGAGCCGCGCGGTCTCGGAGCGCGCGGGCGCGGTGCTCGAGAAGATGGTCCCGGACATCCAGCGCACCGCCGCGCTGGTGCTGGAGATCAGCGAGGCCGCCCGGTCGCAGGCCACGGGCGCGGAGTCCGTCACGACCGCGATCTCGGAGCTCGAGCGCGTGATCCAGCAGAACGCCGCCTCCTCCGAGAGCCTCGCCAGCACCGCCGAGGAGATCGCGGCGCAGGCGGAGGAGCTGCGCGCGACGGTGTCGTTCTTCAAGGTGGGCGCGGAGCCCGCGCGGGCACGCCCCGCCCCCGAGCCCGCCCGCCGCGCCCCGGCGCTCCCGGCGCCGAAGCGCGCCGTCGTGGCGGCGGGAGACGACGAGGGGTTCCGCCGGTATTAGCCCCAATGCCGGTCACTTAGCGGCCGGCCTCTCGAGGTCGCGCACATCGTGGTGCGGGTCCAGCTCGACGAGCTCGGCACCCGGACCGAACGCCGCCGAGGCGGGCCGGGGAAGGCGCCGTCCTCCTGCGCCGCCGCCAGAGTCGCGACCGGCGCCGGACTG
>DASWCJ010000290.1:0-11686 GCA_036390155.1 Anaeromyxobacter sp. | reverse complement strand
AAGCTGCGCCCCGACGATCGGGACCGCGTGGTTCCATCGGGCTCCGGCGCGCAGGCCGTCGAGGACCTCGCGCGCTGGCTGTTCATCCAGGCGCTCGTGAGCCCGACCAACATGGACGCGATCTCGGCGTGGCTCGAGGCGGGCGGGCCGGGCGCGAATGCGCGCGCGGTGGCCGAGCTCGCGCGGTCCCTGTTCGAGGCGGGGGTGCTGAACGACGGCGACCTCGAGCTGATCCTCTCGCCGGAGGGGGTCCGCCGCATCCCGTACGTGCCCGAGCTCGCCCGGATGCAGATCCGCGAGCAGCTCCGCCGCGAGCTCCTCGAGCAGATGCGGACGGAGGGGTGGGCGCAGCCGAGCGTGGTGCCGACCTGGCTCCAGAAGCTCCGCATCGGGGGCGACGTGCGGGTGCGGTGGGAGCGGGCGATGTTCCCGCCGGGGAACGCGAACCAGGGGCAGTTTCCCGACTTCGCCGCCATCGACGCCGGCTCGCCGGTGGACGTGAAGTTCTTGGACCTCTCGGGCCAGCGTTACCTGAACGTCGACCAGGACCGCTCGCGCCCGCGGCTCCGGCTTCGGGTGGGGCTCGAGGCGGAGGTGTCCCCGGGGATCACCACGAACCTCCGGCTCGCGAGCGGCGAGAACGGCTCGCCCATCTCGCCCAACCAGACGCTGGGCGCGTCCGGCGGCGACTTCAGCAAGTACCCGATCTGGATCGATCGCGCCTACGTCCGCGCCGCCACCGGGAAGGAGGGCGCGCCGGGGCTCACCGCCTGGGTCGGGCGGTTCGAGAACCCGCTCTTCCGCACCGAGCTCGTCTTCTCGGACAACGTGAACCTCGACGGCGTCGCGGTGCAGGGGCGGGCGGACCTGGGCCGTGGCGTGACGGGGTTCGCGACCGGCGGGGCGTTCCCGCTCAACATCACGGCAATCGCCTACCCGGCGGAGCGGACGGAGAAGCTCCCGAGCCGCGACAAGTGGCTCTTCTCGGGCCAGGTCGGCGCGGAGTGGCGCGGCGAGCGGCGCGCCGTCCGGCTGGGCGTCGCGCTCCATGACTTCTACGGCGTCGAGGGGAAGGCCTCCGTCCCCTGCGACACCAACCTCAAGACCGTCACCTGCAGCACCGACGACACGCGCCCGACCTGGGCGCAGAAGGGGAATACCTACTTTCCGCTGCGCACGCCGTCGGATGCAGCGCTCGTCGCGGAGTCGCTCGGGGCGGCCTCGCGGTACGAGTACTTCGGGCTCGCGAGCCCGTTCCGCGAGCTCGAGACTACCGCGCGCCTCGAGCTGCCCGCGGGGCGTGCGATGAAGGCCACGATCGACGCCGACGCGGTCTGGAACCTGGCCTTCTCGAAGGCACCGGTGGGGCAGGTCGCCCTCAACAACCGGCAGGGCTGCAGCACGACGGGGTGCGGCGGGTACGCGGGCGGCGGCTTCGGCTACCTCGCCCGACTCGCGCTCGGCAGCGCGCGGATGGAGTCACGCTGGAGCTGGAGCGCAAGCCTCGGCTACCGCTACCTCGAGTCCGACGCGACGCTCGACGCCTTCGCCGACTCGGATTTCGGGCTCGGGGGAACGAACCTGAAGGGCGTCGTCGCGAACGCGAACCTCATGGTCGCGGAGCGGGTGACCCTCGGCGTGCGCTGGTTCAGCGCCGACGAGGTGGCGGGGCCGCCGTACCGGGTCGACGTCCTCCAGACCGATCTCGTCGCGAGGTTCTAGCCATGGCACGCACCCTTTCGATGCCGGCCCTGCTCGGCGCCGCCGCGCTCTTCCTCCCCACGGCCGGGCGCGCGGACGCGGCCGCCGAGACGAGGCTCCGCGACGCGCTCCGGTCCACCACCGCGCAGGTGCGCGCCCTCGAGGACGAGGCCGCGACGTCCAAGGCGAAGGAGGCGGCGCTCCAGAAGGAGGTGGAGGCGCTGCGGGCGCAGGCGAAAGCGGCGCCCGCGCCGAAGCGACCGGACCGCGAGCTGAGCGAGCTCCGGCAGAAGCTCGGCGAGCAGACCGAGGCGAACCGCAGCCTCATCGAGTCCGCGGTGAAGTGCCAGGCCGTCTCCCGGGAGCGCGCCGAGGCGAGCCGCGCCTGCGAGGGCGAGCGGGAGAAGCTCGCGCCGCGGCTCTCGTCCTGCGCCGAGGGGCTCGGGAAGGCGGAGGCGAAGAACGAGCGCCTCTTCCGCGTCGGCAAGGAGATCATCAACTGGCTGTCGAGCGTCGGGGTCGGCGGGGCGATCGCCGCGCGCGAACCTTTCCTCGGCCTGAAGCGCGTCGAGCTCGAGAATGCCGCCCAGGACCTCGAGGAAGCGCTTTACGAGCAGCGCCTCGTTCCCGCCGGCGGCGAGCCCGCCGGGGCGTCGCCGCCCGGCCGGTAGGTCAGAGGTTTTGGACGAGGGAGGCGACCCCCGGCTCGAGCCACTCGCGGTAGGACGGCTGCGTCCGGAACCCGGTCGCGATCGCCTCGCACGCGGCGTCGGTGGCGGTGGTGGCGTGATCGGCGCCCGTCATCGTCGCTCCCTCGCCGACCTGGACCACGAAATGGACGAGCGCGGCCGCGCCGCGCGGGGGGAGCCGCACGCGGTGCACGACGAAAGCGAGGTCGGGGACGACGCCGAGCGGGTCGACCAGGCCGGTCGCGGAGCCGAACACGATCCCCACGTCGCGCACGCCGCCCGCCGTGTCGCGGCCGACCAGGGCGCTCCCGCCGGCGGCGCTCGTCCACGCCGTCGTAGAGCCGCCCAGGTGCGAGGTCGCGTAGACCACGGTGGTCGCGACCTCGACGTCGAGGTCGTTCCGGAAGACGTCCACGAGCCGCGCCCAGGACGCGGCGGGCGGTGCGTAGAAGATGCGGGTCACGGCGACGGTCACCGCGCCCGCGGGATAGAGGGCGAGCACCCGCGGTGCGCTCCGGACGTTCTGGGACTGGCCGCCACCGCCCGCGCGCCACGGCGCGAGCCCCGCCTCGAAGTCGCCGTTCGGAAGGGGCACCGGGCCGCCCGTGGTCGCGAGGGTGACCGCGTCCACCGCCGCGTAGGTCCCGAGGGCGTCGAGGCTCGCGGCGGAGCGGAGCTCGAACGAGAGGTCCACCGCGTGCGCGGGCAGGCCCGAGGTCGAGAACGAGGCGGTGTGGGGCGCGGACGGCTCGAACGTCTCCGCGGTCCGGACGAAGAGCGGATCTCCGAGCGCGGCGCCGGTCGAGGGATCGCGCAGCACCACCTGCCAGCGCGGCCCCCACGGCGCGACGGCGTCGCCGACGAGGCGTCCCGCGGCGGGCGAGACCTCCTCGATCCAGGAGAGCGAGTAGGTCGTCCCCGCGGTGAGCGCGAGCGTGCGGACGAGCCTCGAGTCGACCGTCCCGGCGAGGAAGGCGGAGGCGTGGCCCTGGAGGGCGCTCTCCGAGCCACCTGCGATCGGGGCCGCCACCACCGCGGTGACGAGTCCGTCCGCGGTCCCGAGGAGCGGGGTGAGGAACGTGACCTCCGCGGCGCCCTGGTCATAGGGGAACGGATGGAGGAGCGCGGTCGTGGAGGCGCTCGCGAGCCAGTCGTCGAGTAGCCGGTCGAAGAGGATCGCCGGGTCGCCCGACGCCGGGGCGGTGGTGCAGCCGGCCCAGAGCTGCAGGGCGTAGCCGTATTCTAGGCCGAACCCCGGTGCGAGCGAGAAGTCGCGGTCGACCACCCAGCTGTTCGCCTGACCCGGAAAGAGCTCGCCGAGGAGGTCCTCGGCCCGGACGTTCTGCGCGAAGGAGGAGATGCCCGGGGCGCCGCCCGCCGGAGCGGCGGACGCGAGGGAAGGCGCGTCGCCCGCGTCGGGCGACCCGGGCCGCGCGCAGGCGGCGACGGCGAGCGCGGGTCGCACGCGGGCTAGTAGAGGAGCCCGTCGGGGCTGAACTGGTCCGCATGCCGGTCGAGGTCGGTGATCGCGGCGGCGCTCGTGTCGCGCGTGCCGCCCACTCGGAACGCATCGCCGAGCGAGATCACCAGCGCCCTTCCGTGCAGGAGCAGCAGCGACGGCGGGAGATCGACCACCACGATCGAGTACGACGGCGCGCCGTCCGGCGCGAGCTTCACCTGCTTCACCCGGGCCTGCGCCTGGTCGCGGGTGGTCCGGAGGTCCCCGTCGCCGTCCACGAGGACGGTGTCCCCGACCATGACGTTCCCGGGAGCGGCCAGGAAGATCTCGACGTCGGGCCCGCCGAGCGCGTCGCGCTGGAGCGACAGCGCCGCGCTCGGCCTGAGCGCGATCTCCCCTCCGAGGCCGTTCAGCGGCAGCACCACCGATCTGGTGCCGTGGCCGTCGGAGGGAGGCGCAGAGAGCGCGAGCACGTTCGCGACGGTGTCCACCCCGGCGACGGTCAGGACGTCCAGGACCGCTCCCGTCCCCGCGATCTGGGGTTCGTATACGGCGACCGGCTCGCCGACGAAGAACGGCGTCGCGTCGCTCACCTGGACCCGCTCCCCCACCGCGTCGACCCAGGTCGGGGGCGCGACCGCGCCGCCCGAGAGCGCGCACAGGAGCGAGCCCGCCGGCGCGCCGAACGAGAGGGGCGTCGCGAGGGCGATCCGGCTCACCGCGATCGCGACCGTGGTGACGCCCTCCGCCTCGCCGATGAGCTCGCCGGTGATCGGGTCGAGGAGGAGGACGCGGGCGTCAGACGACGCGCGGAACAGCGCGACGTCCCGCGCCTCCAGCAGCACGTCTCCCGGCGAGCGGTCGACGAGGAGCTCGGTGCAGGTTCCCTTCACCGTCAGCTCGACCGCGAGGAACGCGTTCGGAGCGGCGCTCGCGGGGGTGAAGCTCGGGACGAGCGGATCGGCTCCCCACGCGACCGCCGTCACCCGCTGGCCGACGACGTTGTCGCTGAGGGCGGTGAGGCGTGGGGGCGCGTCGGTCCGCATGGGCTCCGAGAAGCTCAGCCGGAACGATCTCGAGAAGGTGACACCGTGCTCGCCGGCCACGTCGAAGGGGGGCGGCAGCCCGGCAGGTCCCACGGCCACGCTCGTGAGCACGCCGGCGAACTCGTCGGCGGTGTCGAGCGACAGGGTGAGCCCGCCCTCCAGGATCGCGCCCTTCGAGTCCTCGGCGGTGACCGCGAGCTCGACGTGGTTGCCGAAGGCCCACGGGAAGCCGCCCGTCCCGAGATCCGCCTTCCACGGATTCAGGCCGGCCGCGACGACCGTGGGCGTCAGCTCGGGATCCGGCGCGGGGACCGCGAGCAGCTCCTTCCAGTCGGTCGGGCTGGTGACGGTGTTCCGAGCCATCACGCGGTACTTGGACGCGCCCGGCACCTGCCGCCAGGCGAGGGCGAGCCCGACGTCGGCGTTCCAGTTGGCGTCGGGCTGGGTCCCGAACACGAAGTCGCCGTCCGCGTCGAGGAGCCAGATCGTTCCGGCGTCGACCACGGCGCGGGTGGATCGCTGCGTGGAGGTGAGCTGGTCCGCGATGAAAAAGACGGGCGCGGTGCCGGTCGCCTTCTGCGCACTGCCCGGGTCGTAGGAGGCGCTGCTGCACGCCGCGAGCGCGCTCGCGGCCAGGAGCGCGATCCGCCTCGTCGTGAGAAGGGACATGAAGCGGTCACCCTAGGAGCGGGATGTGACGGGCCGGTATCGGGCCCGAAACGATCGCCGATGCTCGGGGGACGGCGCGAGGCCCGGCTCGACCGGACGCCGCCGGGCGTGTCATCGTCGGCCGCTCCATCCCGAGGTGCCGATCGTGAAGGCCTCCCGCGCTCCCTCCTCCCTCGCCTGCCTCGTCCTCGGCGCGACGCTCGTCGCCTGCGGGGGCGCTCCCGCCGAGCCCGCGCCGGCCGCGTCCATCGTGGTGCCGAGCGTGGCGGGCGCGCGGACCGTCCCCGGCGGCCGCCTCAGCTTCCAGGGCGCCTGCGCGGGCGCGCAGGCGCCCGTGACGCACGCATGGGACTTTCCGGGCGGCGATCCCTCGGCCAGCACCTCGGCCGAGGGCGTCGTGCGGTTCCCCGACGCAGGGTCCTTCACCATCGGCTACCGGTGCACGGGCGCGGACGGGAAGGCGTCGTCGGCGGCGCGCACGGTCTCCGTCGCTCCTGCCGGGGCGAGCGACCTGCACGTGAGCCCGATGTACCTCTCCACCCTCGCGGAATCTGCGCTCGGCCCCGCGCTCGACGCGGCAGTCGCCGTCCTCACGAGCGTGGTGACGGGGCCGGTCCCGGGATTCGAGACCGTGGAGGATCCGTGGGTCGACTGCGGGAACACGACGATCGTCGCCCACGTCGGCGAGGTCCGGGTGCTCGTCGGCGTCGAGCCGCTCGACGGGAAGGGGGGGATCGTGGCGCTCTCCTCGCCCTGCTGGGTCCGGAGCAGCGACGACCTCCCGTTCATCGGCTTCGTGAAGGTGGACTCGGCGGATCTCGCGTCGCTCACCGCCGCGCAGCGGGAGACCGTCCTCCTGCACGAGCTCCTCCACGTCCTCGGATTCGGCACCCTGTGGAGCCAGCCCGGCATGCCGCTCCTCGTCGGCGGGAGCGGAACTTCCGATCCCTACTTCATCGGCGCGAGCGCCCGAGCGTCCTTCCGTGACTTCGACGGCGGCGCGGGCTATTCCGGGAACCCGGTGCCGTTAGAGGCCATCGGACTGGCGGCGAGCACCGGCAAGCACTGGCGCGGCACGACCTTCGGGTCGGAGCTCATGACCGCCTACCTCGGCGCGAGCAGCCCGCTCAGCCGCACGACCCTCGAGGCGCTCGTGGACCTCGGCTGGCACGTCGCCCCCGAGGCCGCTCCCGTCGACCCGCTCGGCGGACCGCAGGACCTCGCCGCCGACCCCGCCGGTCGCGCGCCGAGGCGGCCTGCAGCGCGGTCGAGCTCTACGTCGGAGCTGACCCCCATGATGGATTCGAAAGCGCTGGCTCTCCGGTCGGGATGACCCTGCCTTCATCACGACCGCGCTCGGAAACATCGCGCGCGCTCGCGGGATGTCGCAGCTTGCACGCAAGACGGGGCTCACGCGCGAGGGGCTCTACAAGGCGCTGTCACCCGGAGGGAACCCGGAGTTCGGGACGGTCATGAAGGTCATCCGGGCGCTCGGGCTTGAGCTTCGCGGCACACCGGGGAAAGGGTAGCAGCTACCGGCGCTCTGTGAGCGGCGGCGGTCCAGGTGGGCGCGGGGACGCCTCGCCCCCGGCGACGGGGGCGAGCGCGCGCCCCGCCCACTCCGAGTACACGATGAACCGGAATGGATTCGTCTGGGAATGGAGGTCACGCAGGGTCCTGAGCGCGCGCTCGCGGCTGTCCCTCAGCGCCGCGCTCGAGGGGTGAGGAACCAGCCCCAACTCCGCGACCTGGAGCGCGAGGGCGGCGTCGCCGCGACCTTCGAACTCGTTCGCCACGCGCGCGAACGCCCCGTCGCTCCCGCCCCCGAGCGCGTCGAGCGCCGCGGCCCACTCGGCGCGCGTGAAGGCGTCGATCCCGTCGCCGTTCGATTGCCAGTACCCGGCGTGCTCGGTGTAGAGACGCTGCACGAATGTGTCGCGCGCGATGAGGTAGGGCTGGACCGCGGCCGGCGCGTCGCGCAATGAGTCGGGCAGGAAGTCGTCGTGCAGCACGTCCGCGAGGGGGCGCGCCGCGTGCGCGGCGGCCAGGGTGCGCTCGTAGAGCGCGCCGAACGCGTCGCGGAGGCCCGGCATGGCCTCCATCGTGAAGATCGCCGTGAGCGGCACGTGGCCGTGGACGAGCCGGCGCGGGTGCAGCTCGAGGACCTGGGCGATCGCGCCGAGAAACCCTTCCGGCGAACCCTCGGCCACGAACGGCGCCCCCACGTACGGCATGAAGGCGTCGCCCACGAAGAGGAGATCGTGCTTGCGGTCATGTATGAACAGCGCGTCGGGCGTCTCACCGCTCCGCGCCGGGATGATGGCGAGGTCCAGACCGCCCGCGCGGAGGGTCTCGGGGGCGGAGATCAGGCGGTCCGGCTTCACCTCCAGCCGCATCTTGCCGGTCCCGAAGAACCATCGAAACGGTCCTGGATAGTCGTTCGACCGCTGGAGCTCCCCCGGGAAGTTGGCACGGGCGATGACGGTGACGCCCGGCTCGAGCACGGCGTTCAGGCCGCCCACGTGGTCCCAGTGACCATGGGTCAAGATGAGGTACTTGATGGGAGCTTGCGTGACCCGTCGCAACGCCGCCACGGCGTCTCGCGCCGACTCCTCGGTCGTGCCCGCGTCGATGGCCACGACGAACCCGTCCGCGATGATGAACGCGAGATTCGCGAAGTCGTACCCTTCGGCGACGTACACTCCTTCGGCCTCGCGGACGAGGCGCTTCCCGGCGAAGCGAAATCCACTCGCCGCGTCGACCGACACGTCCGCGAGCACCCGGGGGTCTCGAGGGTCGTCCAGCGACGCGAGACCGGCGCGAGCGAGCATCTCCTGTGAGCGGCGCTGGTCTCCGAGCGTCCGGTAGGCCGCCGCCAGGCCACGGTAGATCCCCCGATCCAGGCCGAGCGGAAGGTCGATCGGGTGGTCGAGGGACCATTGGAGGTCCTCGATCGCCTGGGAGGCCTTCTTGAAGCGCGAGGGCAGGTCGGCGAACACGAGGCCCCGGGCGAGGCGCCCGAGCGCCGGTTCGGCGGCGACCCCCTCGTCGAGCTTGCGGATCGCGTCCTCGACCCATGACACGCGCCGGAGCAGCGGCACGTCGTTCGCGACGCGCGCCTGCATCGTGGCTTGCAGCGCCCTGAAGAGCGCGCGCCGCCTGGGTTGCTCGTCGGCGAGTCGCCCGAAGTACTGGTACCCCTCCCACTCGCGGTGTGCCGCCATGAGCTGCTGCATCGTGACGAGCACCAGGAGCGTGTCGGAGTTCGGATAGGCGCTCGCCTTCAGGAGGCCGGACAGCGGGCGTTGCTGGGTGACGGGCGGCTTCTGCGCCGGCGGGCTCGCGGTGCACGATGCGAGCAGGAGCGAGCACGACGCCGCCAGGGCTGCGCGGCGGGCGCTCGAGCAATTCGGCTTCCTCATTTCGACCTCGCTGGTGAGTTCGCGGGGATGAACGTAGCGGTCCGCGCGATCGGCCCGCTTGCACGAACTGGCTGCGAAATCGGAGCCGCGAGGTCGAGCCGGCTAGAGTGACGCTTCGCCGCCGCGCGACGGCGGGACGGCGAAGCCGCTCGACAGCTTCGGCGTGCAGCTCATCGGGCGCAGCACGGAGGGCGCCGCCCCGATCATGCGCTTGAAGGTGCGCGTCATGTGGGAGGCGTCGGCGAAGCCCGCGCCGTGAGCGGCTTCCCCGAGCGGGGTCCCGTTGACGATGGCCACCGCTGCGCGCTGGACCCTGAGCCAGGAGAGGTACGGCCGGAGGGGGATCCCGACCGATTCGGTGAACACGTGCATCAGGCGGCCCGGCGACAGCCCGACGGCGCGCGCGAGCGCCTCGAGCGAGGTGGCGTCGTCGGCGCCGCTCGAGTGGAGCATCCGCAGGAGCCGTCGCACCCGCGGGTGGGTCGGGCGCTGCGAGACCGTGCGGGGGACTCCCAGGACGCGAGCGGCGTGATCGACCCAGCCGTCCGCGCCCGAGCTCAGGATCGTGCGGGGAACGACATCCCGGACCAGCGCGGACCGCTCGTGGGCAGACAGGAGTCGGACCGGGCGCTCGAGCAGCGGACGGAAGGTCAGCCCCGCCTCGCTCTCCGGGTCGAGAAAGACGAGCAGGACCTCCGTGCCGCCCGAATCGATCGCGTGCGGCGTGTCCGCCCACGTGAGCACGCCGGGCGCGGTCGCCCACCGGCCGAGCGGCGAGGCTCGAACGCGGAGCTCGCCGTCGATCGAGAGGACGAAGTGCAGCGAGTGGTGGGAATGGAGCACGCCCCGGAAGCCGGGGCCGCGCGTGGCGAGCACGGGCGGCCAGACCGTCACGTTCATTCCGGCGGGGATGTAGGGCAGGCGCATGGGGCGGAGCTAATGTGCAGCGCCGTGCGCCGCATCATCTGACGGCCGCGGGCGCGGCCCCGGTCGCATGGCGGCCGCGGGCGCGGCCGGCTAAGTCCTCGCCATGTTCATCGCCATGAACCACTTCCGCGTGGCCCCGGACCGGTGCGACGACTTCGAGAAGGGCTGGCGCGAGCGCGAGACCTACCTGAATGAGGTGCCCGGGTTCGAGGCCTTCCACCTCCTCAAGGGTCCCGAGGAGGAAGGCGCGCGGCTGTACGCGTCCCACACCGTGTGGCGCGAAGAGGACGCGTTCAGGAAGTGGACCGAGTCGGAGGCGTTCCAGAAGGCCCATCGGCAGGGCCGCTCCACGGCGGGCACGATCATGGGACCTCCGAGGTTCGTGGGGTGGCAGGTCGTGCTGTAAGCCCCGCCGCGCGGCTCCCCGACGTCCTCGCGCCCGGGCTGCGCGTTCTGTTCGTGGGCATCAACCCGTCGCTCGAGTCGGCACGGGTCGGGCATCATTTCGCGAGCCCCGGAAACCCGTTCTGGCGGCTCCTCCACGCGGCCAGGTTCACCCCGGAGCTGCTCCGGCCCGCGGACGACGGGCGGCTCCTCGAGCTCGGCCTCGGCCTGACGAACGTCTGCCCCCGGCCGACGCGAAGCGCGGCGGAGCTGACGAGGCGCGAGTACGAGCGGGGGGTCGCCGAGCTGGTGCGGAAGGTCGAGAGAGCGCGGCCGGCGGTGGTCGCGCTCGTCGGCGTGACGCTCGCACGGATCGTCCTTCCCCGGAGCCCAGAGGCGGGACCCGGGCGGCGGCGTTCGGCGATCGGGGAGGCGCGGGTGTTCGTGCTGCCCAACCCGAGCGGGAAGAATGCGGCGTTTCCGAGCTTCGAGAAGAAGCTTGAGTGGTTCGTCGGGCTGAGGGAGTTCGAGGCGGGGAGGGGGAGGCCTGAGGATTCGTAGCGACTGACAGTCACATGGCATCTAGATGTGAGCTCGTGAGCGCCCACGAGACCTCGCCCGTGGTGACGAGCGACTCGCCCGCGGCGTAGGTCCGCTGCTCGCCGAAGCGCCGCAGCCGCTCCACCTCGGCGGCCTCGAGCGTCGGAAACATCTGCGCGTAGCGCGTCTGGATGGTCGAGCGTGCCGTCGATGCCATGTATCCCTCCTTGAGGACGACCCGACGGCACGGACGACGTCGACGTCGACGAGCGACAGGGGGCAACTCTGCGAGCGGGAGCGGAGGAGGGTGGAACCGCTTCGGCCCCGCCCACGAGACGGGGGAAGCGCGCTCGCTCCACACCGGATCGAGCAGCAGCCGGTGCCCGTCGATCTCGACGAGCGTCGTCGAGTGGCTGAGCCATGTGACGCGCAGGCCGACGGGCGGCGGAGTCGAAAGATCCCCGCGGCTCCGGGCCTCGATCGGCGGGGGCTCGTCGGGCACCGTGTGTTCGGCGCCGCGCGCCCACTGCGCGAGGCTCTTCAGGAGCGGTGCATCCTGGCGATCGAGCAAGTTCCTGAACCGTCCATCCTTCCACTGCGGCGATGCCTTCATCGTTTCCAGGCGGGCGCCGGTCGCGCGGTGGCCCCTGGTGTCCTGCGCGCGGTCACCCACAAGCCTCCTGCCAGCACGACGAGCCCCACGGCGTCGCCTCGATCACGCCGCCGTCCTCGCCGCCGCCGGTGCGAGGCCGAACGCCACGCCCGTGAGCTTCTCGCTCTCGTCCCAGAGCCACCTGGCGAGCGACGGGTCCTGCGCGCTGGCGGAGATGCGCGCCGGGGCGGGCGGCC
>DASWCJ010000289.1:0-2581 GCA_036390155.1 Anaeromyxobacter sp. | reverse complement strand
TCAGCGAGCCGAGGAACACGCCGGTGTTCGCGACGGCCATCGCGGTGCCGGAGAGCGCGGGCGCGTTCACCTCCTTCACGCTCGCCCACGACAGCGTGAACGCGGGCGCGGAGAAGCCGAGCAGCGCGAAGAGGGGGAGGCTCTCCGCGACGGAGAGCGGCACCCCCAGGACGAGCGGCACCCAGCACGCGACGTGGACGAGCCCGAGCGCCACCGCCGGCAGCCGCCGCCGCCGGAGCCGGTCGGAGACCCAGCCGATCGGGAGGGAGCAGGAGGCGAAGCCGAGGAGCATGACGAAGGTGTGGACCGAGGCGCGGTCGTTCGTCATCCCGTGCACCGCGCGCAGGTACGGTCCCGCCCAGAGCCCGGCGAAGGCGATGTAGGAGCCGCCCAGCCCGAGGTTCACGAAGAACCCCGGCCACGTGCTCCGGTTGCGCAGCACCAGCCCGAGGCCGTGCCACCACGTGCCCGCGTGCGGCGCGAGCTCGGCGCGGCCCTCGAGCGACCGCATCGACGGGAGCCCCGCGTCCGCCGGGCGGTCGCGCACGAGGAGCCAGGTGAGGGCGGCGCCCGCGAGCGACGAGAGCCCGACCGCGACGAACACGTTCCGCCAGGAGGTCACCTGGACCGCCCAGGCGAGTGGCGTCGAGGCGGAGAGCGCGCCGACGTTCCCGAGCACCATCACGCGGCCGGATAGGGTCCCGAACTCCGACTCGCGGAACCAGCTCGTCACGAGCTTCAGCAGCGACACGAACGCGACCGAGACGCCGAGGCCGACCAGCGCCCGGCCCGCGGTGGCGCCGGCGAGCGTCTGCGCGCGGCCGAACGCGATCGACCCGATCCCTGCCGCGACGCCGCCGAGCGCCACGATGCGACGCGGCCCGAGCACGTCCACGAGCACACCGGTCGGGATCTGCATCGGGGTGTAGAGCCAGAAGTAGGAGCCCGCGAGGGCGCCCAGCTCCGCCGCCGAGAGCCCGAACGCGGCGCGAAGCTCGCCTGCCATCGGGTTCGGCGCGATCCGGTGGAAGAAGGAGAGGACGTACGCGGCGCAGACGAGCGCGAAGGAGAGCCAGCGCAGCCGGCGCATGCGGGCGAGGTCCGCGGCGGCGGGCTCCGGGGCGGCCACCCGCGGATCCTAGCGAGCGGACGCGGCGCCGCGCGAGGGCTCGCCCCCGCCGGCGCCGCACCCCGCGAACCAGCCCTCGAGGACGTCCATCGGGATGGCGAGCTCCAGCGAGAACTCGCCCGATCCGCGGAGGACGCGCGCGTGCTCGAGCAGCTGCGCGAGCTCCGCACTGCCGCGGGCGCGCGCGTCGAGGCGGGCGACCGCCATCGCGGCCCCGAGGGCGCTCCCGAGGTCCTCCACCGCGCCCCCGTCCGGGCCCGAGACCTTCGCGGTCATCGCGACGTCGCTCATCGCGTCCGCGTGCAGCTCGACGCGCGACGCGACGTCGGCGAGCTTCTGGCCGACCCCCGACGGATCTCCGCGGAACAGCCCGGCGATCGCCTTCCCGCTCAGTACGCCGTACGCCTCGCCGTAGGTGAGCGACTCCGGGATCACCGGCGGCGCGTCCGCGGCCCGTCCCTCGAGCCGGTCGATCCCCTCCTCCACGAACCGGCGCTCGCCGAGCAGCAGCGTGCTCGTGCCCCAGATGCCGAGCACCGGGCCGCCCGCCGCGGCGGCGACGGGGGAGCGAAGGAGCCGGCCGGCGTCGCCGTACGACGAGACCTCCGACACCTCCACGAGCCGGTCGAACCGGGTCCGCGCGAAGAACCCGGACACCACGACGCCGCGCGACGAGACCGCCACGCGATCGAGGTCCTTCAGCGGGTCGAACCCGAGCGCGCGGAGCTCCCGAAACGGGTCCCCGCCCGGGGCGCGGAAGAGGCAATCGACGAACAGCTCGCCGAGCTGCGAGTGCCGCAGCGCGTTCGCCTCGAGGACGACGAGGGGCTCGCTCGGATCGCGGGGCAACGCGACGAGGAACGGATCGCGGCGCGGCGGCGCCTGCGGGCCGGGCGCCCATGGATCGAAGGCCGGGGCGGCGCTCGCGATGGGCGCAAGCGTTCGCCGCTCCTGGAGCCGCTTCACCTCGTCGGTCCGGAGGTGGTGGCGGAACTCCGGCGCCCGGCCGACGGCGGCCGCCGTGGGGGTGTCGGAGACCGCGAACAAGAGGGTCGCGAGCGCCGCCAGGGCGAGGGCGACGACCAGCACGAACCGACGGGGGCGCGCCATCACCAGTCCTTCCGGTCGAAGCGGTCGACCGCGACCGCGAGCAGGGCGAGCGCGAACGCGAGCGTCCCGATGACGAGCGGCGCCGCGACCGCGACGCGGACCGGCTCGCTCCGCGCGACGCCGGCCGCGAGCTCGGCGAGGCGGGTGAGCCGGGGCAGCGCCGCCGTGACCGCGAGGAACGTGGCGCGGCTCGTCCCCTCCGCGAACAGCTCCGCGAGGAAGCCGCGGGACCCCGCGGCGACGCCGGCGAGGTACACGAGCAGGCCGGCGGCGGCCGAGAGCGCCGCGCTCCGGGCGAGGACGGCGGCGAGGAGCATCGCCGCGTACACGGGCGCGAAGGCG
>DASWCJ010000288.1:0-8182 GCA_036390155.1 Anaeromyxobacter sp. | reverse complement strand
GGCCGGCCTCTCGAGGTCGCGCACATCGTGGTGCGGGTCCAGCTCGACGAGCTCGGCACCCGGACCGAACGCCGCCGAGGCGGGCCGGGGAAGGCGCCGTCCTCCTGCGCCGCCGCCAGAGTCGCGACCGGCGCCGGACTGTCGGAAGGACCCCGAAACGCAGACGCCGGCGCACGCCCGGGCGCGCCAGCGGCCCACGGCACCGGAACCGGACTGCGACCGGCACGGCGGAGCCAGTGCGGGCGCCACCGAGGACGAGCGGGTCCGGCGTGTGCCGCTGTCACGCCGCGTGCACGCCGGCTCCGTCGCTGCGTTCGGATGCGGTGTCCGTACGCGAGCCGGCGTGCACGCGGCGTGACAGCTTCGCGCGTCAGCTCCGGTGACCGTTCGGGGCCGCGCCCATGGCGCTCGCCGTGCCCGCCATCGTACGGGAACGCTCTCGCGCGGAGCTGGCGCGCCCGGGCGTGCGCCGGCGTCTACGTTTCTGGACCCGCTCGACCGTCCGGTGCCGGTTGCGACTCGGGCGGCGGCGCAGGAGGACCGGGGGCCATGCCCGAGGCCCTACGGGAGCGTTCGCCGAATCTGAAGATGCGCAGCGACCCCGGAAGTGGCCGGCACCGCTAAGTGACCGGCATTGCGCCTAGCGCGCGTCGCCCGCCCGCTCGACGCGCACCTTCGCGAGGCCGCGCTGCACCATCCCGAGCCGCTTCGCGGCGGCGAGCGAGACGTCCACCACCCGCCCCTTCGTGAAGGGGCCCCGGTCGTTGACCGTGACGACGACCGACCGTCCGGTCGCGACCTCGGTGACGCGGAGCCGGGTCCCGAACGGCGCGCTGGGGTGAGCGCAGGTGAGCGCGTTCATGTCGTACCGCGCGCCGCTCGCGGTCCGGCGCCCCTGGAAGTCGTGAGCGTAGAAGCTCGCGAGCCCGACCTCGCCGCGCCCGGCGCCGCCGCCCGCGCGCGGGGCCTCGCCGGTCGTCTCGTGGGGCGGGGGCGCGTGGGCGCAGGCCGCGGCGAGCGCGACCGCCAGGGCGGGCCCGAGCCTCGCGGGCACCCGCATCCTCAGCGTCGCCTCCCGAACGCCCGCTCCACCTCCGGGTGGCGCGCGACGAGCGCGAGCGCCTCCTCGAGCAGCGTCTTCCCCGGCTCGAGCTTGAACCAGGTGGAGGCGCCGGACGGGTGCGGGAGCGGGATGACGTCCACGTCCACTCCGTGGAAGTTGGTCCGCGTCTCGCGCCCGACCACCGCCGCGATGGGCTCCCGGTGGCCGAGCACCTCCTGGATCGCGAGCCGCCCCACCGGGAGGACGAGGCGCGGCCGGAGGATCTCCACCTCGCGCGCGACGAAGGTCCGCCACGCCTCGCACTCGTCGGGGGTGGGCACCCGGTCGCCCCCGCCGGTCGTCTTCCCCGGGAAGCAGCGGACCACCGCGGCGATGTAGACGCGCGCCCGGACGGCCTCCTCGTCCGCGCCGGTCGCGCGCTCGAGCCAGCGGAAGAGGGTCTTCCCCGCGGTCCACGCGAAGGGCCGGCCGAAGCGCGCCTCGTGCGGGCCGGGCGCCTGGCCGAGCAGGAAGATGCGGCTCGCCACCGGGGCGCCGTGCACCGGCGGGCCGAAGCCGCGCGGGCGGTACGCCTGGATGTCGCGGTGGACCTCCCGGAGCCGCTCCTCGATCCCGCCGCCGCGACGCGGGCGCGCTACCGCCATGGCTCCTCGCGGATCGAGTGGATCCAGCCCTCGGAGCGGGGGACGTTCGAGGGGACCCCCTGGAAGTCGTCGGCCCATGCGGCGGCGACCCCCACCGCGGCGAGCACGGAGTCGAGGTGGTCGCCGCGCCCGTCCTCGACGACCTGCGCCGCCTGCTCCATCTCGAACTCGAGCCGCGCCGCGGCCCGGAGCGTCCGCAGGATCGCGGCCCGCGTCGAGGCGCGCGCGACGCCGTCCCGGTCGTCGTCGCGGTACGAGCACGCGCCGAGGAGCGAGCGTGCGACGAGCCCGGGCCGGACCTCGGCGATCACGGGACGGCCCGCGGCGGGCTGATCCCACGGCACGAACGAGGCCTGTACCGAGGCCATGGCGCACAGGCCGAAGAAGGTCTGCCGGTGGGCGCGCGCGCTCGTGGGCAGGTTCAGCTCGCCGCGGTAGCAGTCGGTCAGGCGCGGCCGGTCGCGCCCGAGCTCCGCCCGGAACCGTGCCGCGGCCTCGGTGAAGTCGCCCGTCGAGCCGACGAAGCGATCATGGAGGTGGCGGCCCAGCGTCACCGGTCCGCGGAGCCCCTGGCGCAGGAGCCCGAGCTGGCGGAGGTGCGTCTCGGAGAGCGACAGCGCGAAGTCGACGCCGATCGCGAGCCGGCCCTCCGCCCAGCGCGCCTCCTCTGCGACCCAGGCACCGACCTGGCTCACGAGGTCGCGGCGGCCGGGGACGTCGGTGAAGGGCCGCCAGAGCCGAACGAGCCGGGCGCGCTCCCCCGAGCACTCGAGCTTGGCCCCGATGATCTGGTTGCCTGCGCCCTCGACGCCGCTCCAGCGGAGTCCGATCGCGACGCCGCGCGCCGGGAGCGCGACCTTCGGCGGCGGCGCACGGCCGTGGAGCGCGCTCGAAGAGGGAGAGGGCCCCGCTTCGCGCTCGGCCATAGGTTCGAGATCTCCGGTCGGGGTGGCGGCCCGCGTCTGCCGCGCGTTCGGGCGAACGCTCCTCGATGCTTACTCGCGGGTCCGGCGGGGCGTCAACGACGCGATCGACGCGCCCCACGGGGCCCGCCGCCCTCGGGTCCCGCATGGGGGGGAGGGTGAGGCGAAAGTGCCCGTAGGGCTTCCCTGTCCGGGACGTCGTACACAGCCTGCGGGCAGCCGTGGCCCAGCTCGCTCGCATCCTCCTCGTCGAAGACGACCCCGGTTTGCGGGACGCGCTCGCGGAGGTGCTCTCCGAGCGCGGGTACGTGGTCTCCTGCGCGGCGGACGGGCTCGCGGCGCTCGCCGAGCTCGCCGAGCTCCCGGCGCCGAGCGTGATCCTCCTCGATCTCGCGATGCCGGTGATGGACGGATGGACGTTCCGGGCCGAGCAGCGGCGCGATCCGCGCTTGGCGGACATCCCGACGATCGTGCTCTCGGCGTCGCTCGACGCGGACCCCCGCTCGCTCGACGGGCTCGACCCGGCGGCGATGCTCTCGAAGCCCTTCGACCTCGATCGCCTGCTCGACACGGTCGAGCGCGTGCGCCGCGCCGCCTAGCGCGCCGCGATCTGGCGCGCCGCCGCGACGGAGCCAGTGCGGCTCGGGCGTCGCGTCCGCGTCCCGGAGATCGCTTCCGCGCCATGTGCGCCTCATCGGAAGCCCCACCGGTGGACGGGCCGAGGGATCGGAGCGAGCTCATAATGACGGCGTGATGACAGCGCTCCTTCACCGGCTCGTGGACCTCTGTGCGATGTGGAGCGAGGACGTGCGCGATCGGCCCGCGATCGCGTTCCGGCCCGCGAAGGGCGTCGCGCTCGAATGCTTCGGCCCGCTCCCGCCGCTCGCGGGTGGCCCTCCCGAGAGCGGCCGATGGGTCGGCCCATCTCCCCGGCCGGTGGCCGGGGATCGGACGATGGAGGTCTGGGCGCAACCCGCCGCCGCGCCGCGGCGCGGCACGGCGGTCCTCGTCCCGCCCTGGAAGGTCCCTGGCCTCGACACGATGTCCGGCTACGCGCGGCTCCTCGGGCGCGCCGGCCTCGACGTGTGGACGCTCGTCCCGCCGCGCCACCTCGGCCGCGCCGCGCCCGGGACGCGGAGCGGCGAGGGGTTCGTCTCGCCAAACCTCCCGGACGTGCGCGCCGCGATCGAGCAGCTCGTGCTGGAGATCCGGGCCCTCGCGGCCCACGCGGGCGCCCGGGGCGGCGAGGTCGTGCTGGTCGGCCTCTCGCTCGGGGCCCTGGCCGCCGCGCTCGCCGCGACCGGCCCGGAGCGGATCGATCGCGTCGCGCTGCTCGCGCCCCCGGCGGACGTGGCGGCCGTGTTCGCCCAGACGCCGATCGGGCGCCGCTACCTCCGCCTCGCCGAGCGCGCGGGCGCGCCGATGGCGGAGGCGCCGGTGCTCGAGGAGATGCTCCTGCCGTTCCGCCCCGACCGCCGCCCCCGGCCGGCGGGCCAGGTGCTGATCGCGGCGGGCTCGCACGACCAGATCGCGCTCCACGACGGCGCGCTCCGCCTCGCCGACGCGTGGGGCGTCGAGCCGCGGGTGTACGCCGCCGGCCACCTCACCCTGCTCTTCGCGAGCGGGGCGCTCCGGCGGGACCTCGCCGCGTTCCTCGCCGAGCCGATCGCGACGACGGCGGCGCGGGCGTAGCTACTTCCGGGTCTTCTTCGTCGCGGCCCGGCACGCGTCGCGCGCGGCCTTCGCCTGGTCGAACAGGTCGGCCGGGACGACGCCGCCCCGCAGGATCGGCCACGACCTCTCGAGCGCGGCGCGCCAGGGCAGCGGGTCGCCCTTCACGACCTCGAGCCCCTGCTTCTGCATGGCGCCGACCGCGTCCACGTTGAGCCGCCGCACCTCGTCGTCCACCTTGCGCCCGAGCTCCGCCGCGATCGCCGCGAGCTTGGGGCGGAGGTCCGCCGGGATCCGCTCCCACGCCTCCTTGCGCACGAGGGTCGCGCCGATGAGGTAGCTCCACGGGACGTCGAGCACGTGGTTCGCGCGCTCGAACATGCGCGTGGTGAGCATGTAGAGCGGCACGTTCGGGACGCAGTCGATCATCCCGGTCTGGAGCGACGGCATCGTGTCCGTCGCGGAGAGCACGACGGGCTTCAGCCCCGAGAGCCGGTAGGCCTCGACGCTCTTCGGATCGCCCTCCCAGGCCCAGACCTTCGCGTCCTTCGCCTCCTCCGGCGTGCGGTACGCCTTCGTGCAGAAAAGCTGCACCGAGCCGATCCGGCTCCACTGCAGCGCCACGAAGCCGCGCTGCTCGAGGGCCGCCTCGAGCCGGCCGCGCAGCTTCGCGAACGCGCACTCCATCTGCTCCGCGTCGTCGAAGAGGAACGGCACCGAGAGGACCTGGGGGTCCGGGACGACGTCGTGCATGCCCACGTTGGAGATGGCGGCGGCCTGGATCTGGCCCACCGCCATCTTCCGCACCATGTCGCCCTCGCTGCCCTGGGCGCCGCCCGCGTAGATCCGGAGCTTCACCTGGCCGTTCGAGGCCTGCTCCCAGCGTTGCGCCATCACCTTCAGGAGCTCGTGCCAGGTCGAGCCCTGGGGGGCGAGGGTGGCGAGCTTGATGGTGACCTGCGCCGCCGCGAGCGAGGGCAGGAGCGCCGCGAGCGTCGCGGCGAGGAAGATCTTCTTCACGGAGTTCTCCTTCGGGATCCGGATCAGAGGAAGAGGTCGTCCACGTGTGCGAGGAGCGCCTTCGCGCGCCGCTGCGCGACGATGTTCACGAGCCGATAGCGCGGCACCTCGCCCGGGTCCGCGCGGACCACCTCCTCGAGCGTGCGGACGAACGCGTCGCGGTCCTGCCGCTGCACGAGCACGCCCTCCGCCCAGGAGACGCGCGGGCCCACCTTCTTGTTCATCGAGAGGGCGAGCGCGCGGTCGAGGTGCGCCTTGGCGCGGTCGGGCCCGCCCCCCTCCGCGGCGCTGCGGGTGGCGTCGTACACCACGAAGAACTCGTGGATCGCCCCGTCGCTCCAGGCCTCGTCGAGCGCGAGCGCGCGCTCCATCATCGCGACGGGCGTCGGCAGCTCCGCGATCCCCGCCATGTTCGCCTTGTCCGCGGCGATGGAGAGCGTCCAGGCGGAGGCCGTCCAGTAGAGGAGCGGCACGTCCTCCTTGCGCGTCTCGGCGAGCGCTGCGCGCGCGTCCGCGCCACCGGCGAGGATCCGCTGGCCGAGCCGCTCCTTGCGCACGTCGAGGCCACGCAGGCCGTAGCCGCGCGCGCGCAGGTACAGCTTCCGGGCGCGCTCGCGGGCGGCGCGGGCGACGTCGAGCTTGCCGTCGAGGTCCGCGAGCTCCCCGTCCTGCTGGACGAAGGCGTAGGCGTAGGAGGTGAAGCCCGACGCGAGCGCGGTGAGGAGCCCCTCGTGCCGGGGCTTCTCCTCGAGGACCCCCTCCATCGTCTTCAGGCCGAAGGGGACGGCGTCGCGGACGAGCTCGGGATCGTCGTCGCTCGCGTAGGCTTCGCCGCTCCCCGCCACCGCGTCCGCGGCGAACTTGAGCGCGACGCTCCTGCAGCCGGCGAGCGGCGCCAGCGCGGCGAGGAGGATGATTGAGCGGTGGAGGCGGTGCACGCGAGAGGGCCGATGGCGTGAGACTCGTGGTACTCATAGACGCCCCTCCAGGAGGGGTCAACCGCCTTCCGCGTGAACCCGTCCGCCCCCACAGGACCCGCCGAGGAGAAGCTCGGGACGAGCGTCGAGCGCGCGCTCGTCGCGTTCCTCCTCCTCGCGATGGTGCTCCTCCCCGCCGCGTCCACGGCGCTGCGGCGGCTCACCGGCCGCGAGCTGCCGGGCTCCTCGGTCCTCGCGCAGCACATCACCCTCTGGGTCGGGTTCCTCGGCGCCCTCCTCGCGACCGCCTCGGGGCGCCACCTCGCGCTCGCCACGCTCGACCTCGTGCCGGACGGGTGGCCGCGCCGCGCCGCGCGCCTCTTCGGCCAGGCGGTGTCGGCCGCGACCTGCGCGCTGCTCGCCTGGGCCTCGCTGAAGCTCGTCGAGGCCGAGTGGAGCGGCTTCGGCATGGTCGCGTTCGGCATCCGCGTGGCCTGGAGCCAGCTCGTCATGCCGGTCGGCTTCACGGTGATGGCCCTCCGCTTCGTGTGGCGCGCCGGGGACGGGCTCGACGCGAGCGCGCGCTGGGTCGCCCGCGTCGGCACGCTCGCCGCCGCGGCGGCGGCGTTCCTCCTCGGGGCCGCCACGCCCTCGTCGACGCTGGGGACCGTCCTCCTCCTCGTGGTCGCGGCCGCGTTCCTCCTCGGCATCCCGGTGTTCGTCGCGATGGCCGGCGTCGCGATGGCGCTCTTCTTCCGCGAGGCGGGGCCGATCGGCGTCGCCGCGGTGCCGACCGCCACCTTCAACCTCGTCTCCTCCGCCACCCTCCCGGCGATCCCGCTCCTCACCGCGGCCGGGTACGTGCTCGCGGAGGGCGGCGCCGCACGGCGGCTGGTGCGCGCGTACAAGGGGCTCTTCGGCTGGATGCCCGGCGGCGTCGCGGTGATGGTGACGTTCGTGTGCGCGCTCTTCACCACCTTCACCGGCGCGTCCGGCGTCACGATCCTCGCGCTCGGTGGCCTCCTCCTCCCCTCGCTCCTCGAGGACAAGTACCCGGAGGACTTCTCGGTCGGCCTCGTCACCGCCGCGGGCTCGCTCGGGCTCCTCTTCCCGCCGTCGCTGCCGGTGATCCTCTACGGCGTCGTCGCGCAGGCGCCGCTCAAGGACCTCTTCATCGGCGGGCTCCTCCCCGGCATGCTGATGATCCTCATCGTGGCGGCGTACGGGGTCTGGATGGGCCGCCGGTCGGGCGCGCCCCGGCAGCCGCTGCGCGCCGGCGAGGCGGCCCGCGCGCTCTGGGACGCGAAGTGGGATCTCGGCCTCCCGACCCTCGTCGTGGTCTCGGTGGGATCCGGGTTCGCGACGGTGACCGAGGCGGCCGCGCTCGCCGCCGCCTACGCGCTCGTGGTCGAGCTCGTCATCTTCCGGTCGATCCACCCCATCCGCGACCTGCCGCGGGTGCTCGTGCACGCGTCCGCGCTGGTGGGCTCGGTGCTCATCCTGCTCGGGTGCGCCCTCGGCGTGACGTCGTGGTTCGTGGACGCGGAGGTGCCGACGCGGCTCGTCGTCTGGATGACCGAGCACGTGAAGAGCCCGGCGCTCTTCCTGCTCATGCTGAACGCGGTGCTCCTCGTGCTCGGGAGCATCCTCGAGATCTACTCGGCCATCGTCGTGCTCGCGCCGCTCGTCGCACCGCTCGGCGAGGCGTACGGGATCGAGCGGATCCACCTCGGGGTCGTCTTCCTCGCGAACCTCGAGCTCGGCTTCCTCTTCCCGCCGATGGGGCTGAACCTCTTCCTCTCCGCCTCGCGGTTCGGAAAGCCCCTGCCGTGGGTCTACCGCAAGTCGCTCCCGTTCCTGCTCATCATGGCGGTCGGCGTCCTCGCGATCACGTACCTGCCCGCGATGACGACGGGCGTCGTCTCGCTCTTGACGCGCTGAATT
>DASWCJ010000287.1:0-32096 GCA_036390155.1 Anaeromyxobacter sp. | reverse complement strand
GGGCCCTCTCCCCGACCTCTCGGCCGGGGCTAGTCCACTCTCAGTGCTCGCCCTTGTCGCCGCAGCTGTTCGCGTCCACCACTCCGGTCACGTACGCGTCCAGCGTGCCATCGGCCTTCTGGGCGGCCACCTTCACCTCGGCCGACTTGAAGCCCAGGGTGACGGTCTCGAGCGGCAGATCGGTCCCCGAGTTCGGGCTCACCGAGGTGAAGAACACCTCCTTCATCGTGATCTTGAGGTACTCCACGCCGTCGCCCGTCTTGGTGTACTCGCTCGCCTTGCGGGCCACGAAGTAGGCGGAGCCCGGGCTCGTGCACTGGGTGGCGGTCTGGACGATGATGGGCGACGCCTTGTCGACGGCCTTCACGATCTTGAAGTCAGGGCCTCGGCGTAGGAGGCACGGTCGAGGCTGCGGTTCCAGGCGGCGGCGTACTCCATCGCGTCCTGCTTGCCGCGGTAGAGGACGAGGGCGTCGCACCCCGTGCCCTCGACCCAGCGCCGCGGGGGGGACGACCAGTCCTCGTCGGCCGCCAGCGCCCAGTTGCAGACCACGGTCGCGTGGCCGTCGTCCTCGAGATGAGCCGCCGCGCCGCGCACCACCTCGGCGGAGACCGCGTCCGAAGGGCGCCCCCCGTCGCGGAAGACGAACCGTGACTCCGGCGAGATGACGTAGGGCGGGTTGGACACGATGAGGTCGAAGCGGCGGCCCGCCACCGGCGCGAAGAAGTCGCCGGCGAGCCACTCGACGTTCCTGACGCCGTTCACGCAGGCGTTGAACCGAGCGAAGGCCAGGGCGCGCTCGTTCACGTCCACGCCGGTCACCCGCTCGGCGACGCGGGCCAGCAGCAGCGCCTGAGCCCCCTGGCCGCAACCGATGTCGAGGGCCGAGCGCACCCGGCGCCGGATCGTGAGCTGCGCCAGGTTCACGGTGCTCGGGTTCACGCCCAGCACGTGGTCTGCGGCGAGCTGATCGGCCGTCTCCTCGATCCGGTCGTGGGCCAGCAGCAGCCCCTCGAACGCGGTCAGCCCGACCTTGGCCCGGAGCTGCCCGTCGCACCGCTCGACGAGCCCCGCGCGCTCGAGCCCCTCGGGCGTGAGCGGTGCGAGCGCCCCGCGAGCCTCGGCCTCGTTCACCGGCGCGAACAGGCCGAACAGGCGGATGAGGACGTGGAGGGGTCTGGGCGTGGCGAGCCGCCGAAGGTAGAGCGGCAGGTCGACGCGGCGGTGCGACTCGCCGAACGCGCCGCCGAGCGCCGCCATCGCCTCGGGGCCGAGGTAGCCGTGTTGCGTGAAGACGGTCTTGAGCCCGTCCACGCCGGGTACGTCGCATCGAACCGGCATCCCCGCCTCGGGTCCAGCGAGCGCTTGCTCCGAAACCGTATATGGGCGCGGATGGCACGCGCAAGGCGCCGTGTGGGGCATGAGGTCCGGCCCATCATCGCAAGAGATCCGCGGTTGGCAGTTCATGACTGCGGGTGTCAGACCGCCGTGGGAGGATCTGAGGATGGCCGCCGCGCCCGCCCGCCCGCGCCCCACCGGCTCGCCGCTCCCCGGCGAGCTCGAGCCGCTCACGGGCGCGGAGCTCCACGAGTGGTTCCGCGGAGGCGAGCCGCTCGCGGACGAGTGCGAGGCGACGCTCGCCTCGCTGGCGCGGGTCCGCGGCGCGACGGACGTCGCGATCGCCGAGGGGCTCGACCTGCTCCGCCGGGGCGACCGGCTCGCGGTCCTCGGCTGCCACCTCGACGACTACGCGCGCGAGGTCCTCGACCTCGGGCGGCGCGCGACGGAGGGGCTCGCGCGGCTCGGCCGCGAGCTCCGGACCCGGCCGCTCCTCCGCGACGCGCTCCGCGCCGGGCGCGTCCGGCTGCGGGCGGCGCAGACGGTCCTGAACGTCGCGGTCGGTGACGAGGAGCCCGCGTGGGTGGCGCGGGCGGAGCGGATGACGGTGCGGGAGCTCGAGGCGGCCGTCCGCGCCGCGGGGCGTCCGGACGAGGAGGACGAGCCCTGGCTCCGGCTCGGCGTCCGGATGGCGCCGGAGGATCGCGAGGTGCTCGACGTCGCGCTCGAGCTCGCGGGCGAGCTCGTCCCGGGAGGCCGCGTCGAGCGGCTCGAGGCGATCGCGCAGGAGTTCGCCGGCACCCACCCGCTCGATCCCGACGCGGCCGTCGACCTCTCCCTCCGCGCGGGGTTCCGGCCCGTCGGGATCCGGCGCGAGGAAAGGCGCACCGCGCTCGAGGCGGAGACCGGGCGATGGGAGCTCCTCTCCCGCGTGGGCGACTTCCCCTCCCCGGACGTGTCCTTCGACGAGTCGGACGGCGCGCGCGAGGTGGACCGGAAGCTCCGGCGGCTCTCGAGCCTTCGCGCCCGGTGCGACGAGGTCCTCGCCTGGTGTGCGGTGGCGCTGCGGAGGAGCGGGCTCTGGCGGCTCCTCGGGTACGACGGGTTCCGCCACTACTGCGCCGAGCGGCTCGGACTCTCCGCGCGGTCCGTCGAGGAGCGCGCGAAGGTCGAGGAGCGGCGGTGGGCGTCTCCCGCGCTCCAGGAGGCGACGCGGCAGGGGCTGCCGTTCGAGAAGCTGCGCCTCCTCGCCCGGCTCCCGGAGGGCGAGATCGCCGCGTGGATCCCGCGCGCGCACGCGCTCACCTGCGTCGCGCTGCGGCGGGCGCTGGAGGGCGAGGCGGAGCGGCAGATGCGTGCGCAGCGGAGGGTCGCGACCCCGCTACCCCTCCGGGTTGCCGTCGTGGTCGCGGCGGCGGTCCAGGCCGTCCGGGAGCGCACCGGCCTCCCGCTGCCAGCCGGGAAGTGCCTCGCGATCGTCGCGGCGCACTTCATCCGCGCGTGGGAGTGCGCGGCGAGGCCGCGGAAGACCCTCTCGCGCGAGGTGCGGGAGCGAGGCCTGGGACATTGCCAGGTGCCCGGCTGCAGCCGGCGCGCCACCCACGCGCACCACGTGCTCTATCGCTCGCGCGGCGGTGGCGACGAGCTCGAGAACCAGATCGGCGTCTGCGAGTTCCACCACCTGCGGTGCATCCACGGCGGCTGGCTGCGCGTCGTCGGCCGGGCGCCGGACGAGCTCCGGTGGTTCCTCGGAGGCGAGCCGTGGGAGGGGCCGAGGCGGGATCGCGTTACCTGAAGGCGGAGATCCCCGTGACCTCCTCGCCGATGACGAGCAGGTGCATGTCGTGCGTCCCCTCGTACGTGTAGACGGACTCGAGGTTCGCCATGTGGCGCATCACCGGGTACTCGCCGAGGATCCCGTTCGCGCCGAGGATCGTGCGCGCGGTCGCGGCGATCTCCCTCGCGGCCGCGACGTTGTTCATCTTCGCCATCGAGACCTGGGCGGGCGTGTACGTCCCCTCGTCCTTGAGTCGCCCGAGCCGCAGCGCGAGGAGCTGCCCGAGGGTGAGCTGCGTCACCATCCGCGCGAGCTTCTCCTGCTGGAGCTGGAAGCTCGCGATGGGCCGGTCGAACTGGATCCGCTCCTTCGCGTAGTCGAGCGCGCACTGGTAGCAGGCGTCGGCGGCGCCGAGGACGCCCCAGGCGATCCCGTAGCGGGCCTGGGTGAGGCAGGAGAGAGGACCCTTGAGCCCCTTCACCCCGGGCAGGAGCGAGCGCTCCTCGTCCACCACCACGCCGTCGAGGACGAGCTCGGAGGTGACCGACGCGCGGAGCGACCACTTCCCCTTCATCTCCGGCGCGGAGAACCCGGGCGTGCCCTTCTCGACGAGGAAGCCGCGGATGCCGTCCTCGGTCTGCGCCCAGACCACCGCCACGTCGGCGAGCGAGCCGCTCGTGATCCACATCTTCGTGCCGTCGAGGCGCCAGCGGCCGCCCGGCTGCCGCACGGCGCGAGTCCGCATGCCGGCCGGGTTCGAGCCGAAGTCGGGCTCGGTGAGCCCGAAGCAGCCCACCGCCTCGCCGCGGGCGAGCCGCGGCAGCCAGCGCTCCTTCTGCGCGTCGCTCCCGTAGGCGTGGATCGGGTACATGACGAGCGAGCCCTGCACCGAAGCGAAGGAGCGGATCCCGCTGTCGCCCCGCTCGAGCTCGTACATGAGGAGGCCGTACGCGACGTTCGAGAGGCCGGCGCAGCCATAGCGCGCAGGGAGCGTCGGGCCGTAGAAGCCGAGGTCGCCCATCTTCGAGACGAGGTGGCGCGGGAAGGTCTGCTCCTGCGCGTGCCGCTCGATGATCGGCAGGACCTCCTCGTTCACGAACCGGCGGGCCTGGACGCGGACCGCCCGCTCCTCCTCGGAGAGGAGGTCCTGGAACGCCATGTAGTCGGTGAGGTCCCTGGAAGGGGTCGCCATCCGCTGCTCCCTCGACCTCCGCGCGAGAGGGCGTGAGGTCCACCGCATCATCGCAATATGATTCCCGCATGCGAAGCGCCGCCCTCGCGCACGTGCGGGTGCTCGACCTCTCCCGGGTCCTCGCGGGCCCCTGGGCGACCCAGGCGCTCGCGGATCTCGGCGCGGAGGTGATCAAGGTCGAGCGACCGGGGACGGGTGACGAGACGCGGGGGTGGGGTCCGCCGTGGCTCGAGCCGGAGGCGGGCGAGCCCCGGACCGCCGCCTACTTCGCCGCGGCGAACCGCGGGAAGCGCTCGATCACGATCGATCTCTCGCGGCCGGAGGGACAGGCGATCGTCCGGCGGCTCGCCGCGTGGTCGGACGTGGTCGTCGAGAACTTCAAGGTGGGCGCGCTCGCCCGCTACGGGCTCGACCACGGCGCGCTCGCGCGCGAGAACCCGCGGCTCGTCACCTGCTCGATCAGCGGCTTCGGGCAGGACGGGCCCTATCGCGATCGCCCGGGCTACGACTTCCTCCTCCAGGCGATGGGCGGGCTCATGAGCGTGACGGGCGCGCCGGACGGCGTCCCGGGCGGCGGGCCGACGAAGGTCGGCGTCGCGCTCACGGACGTCCTCACCGGGATGTACGCGGCGACCGCGATCCTCGCGGCGCTCGCTCACCGGGACCGAACCGGCGAGGGGCAGCACGTCGATCTCTCGCTCCTCGACGTGCAGGTGGCCGCGCTCGCGAACCAGGCGCAGGGCTACCTCGTCACGGGCGTCCCGCCCGCCCGGCTCGGGAACGCCCATCCGTCGATCGTGCCGTACCAGGCCTTCGCCACCGCCGACGGCCACCTCGTGCTCGCAGTGGGCAACGACGCCCAGTTCGCCCGGTTCTGCGCGGTGGCCGGACGGGCCGACCTCGCCCAGGATCCGAGGTTCGCGACCAACGCGGCGCGGGTGACGGGGCGGGCGGACCTCGTCCGGATCCTCGAGCCGCTCCTCGCCTCGCGGCCCACCGCGGCGTGGGTCGCCGCGCTCGAGGCGGCGGACGTCCCCTGCGGTCCCATCAACGACCTCGCCCAGGTCTTCGCCGATCCGCAGGTCCGGCACCGCGGGCTCCGGGTCGAGATCCCGCGCCCGGGCGGCGCCGCGATCCCGGTGGTCCGCTCGCCGATGCGCCTCTCCGCGACCCCGGTCGTACCCGAGCTCCCGCCGCCGGCGCTCGGCGAGCACACCCGCGAGGTGCTCCGCGAGGTGCTCGGGATGAGCGACGAGGACGTGCGCGCGTTACGGGAGCGGGGGATCGTCTAGGAGGAAGCCATGGCCCAGGGTGAAGGCTCGGGAGCGCAGGGGAGGGGAGAGGGTCGGCGGCTCGGCGGGGTCCTCGCCCCCGTCCTGACGCCCTTCGGCGCGGACCTCGCGCCGGATCCCGGGCGGTTCGTGCGGCTCTGCCGCTGGCTGCTCGACCACGGGTGCGCGGCGCTCGCGCCGTTCGGGACGACGAGCGAGGCGAACTCGCTCTCGGCCGGGGAGCGCGAGGCGCTGCTCGAGGCCCTGCTCGACGCGGGGATCCCCGCCGCCCGCCTCATGCCGGGGACCGGCTGCTGCGCGATCCCGGACAGCGTCCGCCTCACCGCGCACGCGGTGCGCCGCGGCTGCGCCGGCGTGCTGATGCTTCCGCCCTTCTACTACAAGGGGGTCACCGACGACGGGCTCTACCGCGGCTTCGCCGAGGTGATCGAACGCGTCGGCGACGATCGACTGAGAGTGTACCTTTACCACATCCCGCCCGTCGCGCAGGTGGGGATCGGGGCGGCGCTGGTCGAGCGGCTCCTGCGCGCCTACCCGCGCGCGATCGCCGGGATGAAGGACAGCTCCGGCGACTTCGGCAACACCCGGACGATGCTCGACCGGTTCGCCCGCGACGGGTTCGACGTGTTCGTCGGGAGCGAGCGCTTCCTCCTCGAGAACCTCCGCGGAGGCGGGGTCGGGTGCATCACCGCGACCGGGAACGTGAATGCGGCCGCGATCGACCGGCTCTACGCGGGCTGGCGCGGCGCCGACGCGGAGCGGCTCCAGCAGGAGCTGAACGCGGTCCGGGGCACGATCGAGAAGGGGCCCGTCATCCCCTCGCTCAAGGCCGTCGTCGCGGCGGAGTCCGGCGACGCGGGCTGGAACACCGTCCGGCCGCCGCTCGTGCCGCTCGCGGAGGAGCGGCGCGTCCCGCTCCACGAGGCGCTGCGCGGGCTCGGCTTCTCGATGCCCGGCCTCCGCGACCCGGGCTGACGCGCCGTCACGCCGGCGCGGGCGCACGCAGCCGCATCCGCTGCAGCACGATGGGGATCGCGACCAGCGCCGCCCCCGCGACGTCTGCCCAGGTGGCGGGGTAGACGAGCAGGAGCCCCGCGCAGACGAGCATGACGCGCTCGAGCACGGTGGTGCGGACGAACATCCACCCCTGCGTGCCGCAGGCGAGCGCCGCGATCCCGAGCGCCGCGGTGAGCGTCACGTGGATCACGTCGACCACGGTCCCCTTGAGGAGGAGGCCGACCCCCGACGGATCGAGCACGAACGCGAACGGCACGAGGAACGCGGGCAGCGTGTACTTCCAGGCCTGGAGGGTGGTCCGGTAGGGGTCGCCGCCGGTGATCGCCGCCGCCGCGAACGGCGAGAGCGCGGTCGGGGGCGAGACCTCGGAGAGCACCGCGTAATAGAAGACGAACATGTGCGCGGCGTACGCCGGCACGCCGAGCTTCGTGAGCGCCGGCGCCGCGATCACCGCGCAGATGATGTAGCTCGCGGTCACCGGCACCGCGAGCCCGACGATCCAGACCACGAGCGACGTGAGCATCGCGGTGAGGAGCAGGTTCCCGTGCGCGAGCTGGATCACGATGGTGCTGAACTTGAGCCCGAGGCCGGTGAGCGTGACGACGCCCACGATGATCCCGGCCGCGGCGCAGGTGACGGCCACCCCGAGGACGCCGATCGCGCCGGCGGCGAGCGCCTTCGCCATCCGGCTCTCGTGCCAGGGCGCCCCGGGCGGCGGGAAGATCGAGAGCCGCGTCTCCTTGCGCACGAAGGAGAGCGCCGCCGCGAGCAGGATCGCCCAGAACACCGAGATGATCGGGCTGAAGCCCCACAGCATGAAGGCGATGATCGCGAACAGGGAGGTGAAGTGGAACCCGCGCTCCTTCAACATCTTCCAGAGCGGGTCCCGGGGCCTGAGGTCCACCTCGCGCGCGCCGTACTTGCGCGTGTCGAGCTCCACCATGATGAAGAGCCCGAGGTAGTACAGGCAGGTCGGGATCGTCGCCATGAAGATGACGTCGAGGTACGAGATCGAGAGGAACTCTGCGATGAGGAACGCCGCCGCGCCCAGCACCGGGGGCGAGATGATCGCGCCGAGGCCGCCCGCGGCGAGGAGGCCGCCCGCCGCGTTCCGCTCGTAGCCGGCGCGCGCGAGCAGCGGCCACGCGACCGACCCGATCGTCACCGTGGTCGCGACGCCGCTCCCCGACGGGCCCCCGAGCAGGAACGAGGAGAGGACGATGGTGCGCCCCGCGGCGGCGCGCGTGCCGCCCGTCACCGCGAGCGAGAAGTCGATGAAGAACTCGCCGGCGCCGGACGCGGCGAGCACCGCCCCGTAGATCGTGAAGAGGATGATGAACGTCGCGGACACGTCGATGGGCGATCCGAAGATCCCCTCGAGCGTCATGTAGAGCTGCCCGACGAGCCGCTCGACGTCGTAGCCGCGGTGGGTCCAGGGCGAGGGGAGCCACGGGCCGGCGAAGGCGTACGCGATGAAGATCGTCACCACCCCCATCATCACCAGGCCCGCGGTCCGGCGGATGCCCTCGAGGACGAGCAGGACGAGCGCGGCGCCGAAGAAGAGGTCGAGCCGGGTCGGCGTCACCGCCCGCTCGATGAAGTCGTCGAAGTCGACGAGGAGGTAGACGATCGTGGCGACCCCGAGGGCGGCGAGGACGAGGTCGCTCCAGTGGATGCGGTCGCGCCAGCGCGGCGCCGCGGGGAAGAGGAGGAACAGCAGCAGGAGCACGAACCCGACGTGCGTCGCGCGGAGGATGTGCGCGGGGATGATCGCGTACGCCGCGTACAGGTGGTAGAGCGCCATCGCCACCGCGATCCACGTCACGATCGCGGCGATCCGCCCGGTGAGCTTGCGGGAGGCGCCCTCCTCCTGCTCGACGAACTCCTCCGCCTTCTTCCGTGCGGCCTCGTCGACGACGACCTCGATCGGGGGCGGGGGCGGGGGCGGGGGCGGGTTCTCGGTGGGCATGTCGGCTCCCGTCGGGCGCTCAGGGGGATCGGCGGAGGAGGTCGAGCCAGCGGGCCAGCGCCGGCGCGCGGCCCGCGGCGAGGACGAGGCGATCGCCGTGGTCGCCGAGGTCGAGGAACGAGCGCTCCTCGCCCCCGACGCGGAGCCACTGCGGCTCGCCCGCCGCGATGCGGAACACCACGCGCGGCATCGCGCGGACGACCGGCTGCCGCTCGCCGGGGCCGGTGAGGCCGAAGTACTCGCGGACGGCCGCGCTCGGGCTCGAGACGGCGCGCAGGACGATCTCGTCCCGGGCGCCGACGACGAACTCCTCGGTCACCGGCTCGTCGTACATGGAGTGGTGCGAGGTGACGGTGAAGGGCTCCCCCGGCCGGACCGGGAACCGCCAGGTCCGGGCGCGCCGCTCGTTCTCGATGCGCACGAACGCGACGGGCCGCAGCGCGATCGCCGCGAGGGCCGCGACGAGCGCGGCGGCGAGCGCGTGGCGCGCGCGCATCGGTTACTTGGGCTTCAGCCCCTTCTCCGTGAAGTAGCGCACCGCGCCCGGGTGGAACGGGATGGGCGAGGCCACGCCGTACTGGTTCGCGAGGTCGAGGTTCTTCGCCTCCGCGTGGACGTTCACCAGGTCGGCCTTGTTCTCGAAGACCGCCTTCGTCACGTCGTGCGCGAGCTTCTCGTCCATCTTGTCGCTCACGATGAGGAGGTTCCAGACGTCGGCGACGCCGACGGCCGCGTCCTGGCCCGGGTAGGACTTCGCCGGGATCGAGCCCTTCACGTAGAGCGGTCCCCACTTCTGCACGAGCTTCGGGAGCACGTCGGCGTGGTCGAGCAGGACGATCTTCGTGCCGGGCGTCGCGGCGAGATCGGTCACCGCCGCGGTGGGGACGCCGCCGGACCAGAAGAAGGCGTCGATCTTGCGGTCCTTGATGGCGTTCACCGACTCCGCGACCGAGAGCTTCTCGCGCTTCACGTCCTTCTCCGGGTCGATCCCATACGCCTCGAGGATCCGGATCGCGATGATCTCGGTGCCGCTTCCGGGCGCGCCGGTCGCGATGCGCCGGCCCTTCAGGTCCTACATCTTCTTGATGCCGGTGCCCTCGACCGTCACCCACTGGCTCTTGTTCGGGTAGAGGACCGCGATCGCCCGGACCGGGACCTTCTCCTTGAACTTCCCCACGCCGTTGAACCCGTCGGCGGCGGTGTCGCCGAGGACGAACGCGACGTCCGCCCTGCCCTGACCGACCAGCTTCACGTTGTCCACCGAGGCGCTCGTCACCTCGGCGGTGGCCTCCGTGCCGGGGATCGCCTTGGAGAGGACGTTCGCGAGCGCGCCGCCGAGCGGGTAGTAGACCCCGCCCGTCCCGCCGGTCGCGATCGAGAGCCGCCGTTGCTGCGCGTGCGCCGGACCGGCCGCGAGGAGCGCCATCGTGGCGAGAGCGAGCGAGCACCGAGTCATGACCATCCTCCACGCCCGATGCGCCGGAGGGGCGCCACGGTTCGGGCGAAAAGAGTGCGCGCAAACCCTAGCATCCGGAAACGGACGCTGCCGTTCCCGTTCGGGGCGTGGTCACCCTGGGTCAATCTAGAGGACGATCTTGGGGAGGTGCTTCAGCGACTCCTTCACCTTCTCCGCCGGGTACTCGAAGTCCTCGAGCTGGCCGGCGAAGTAGGCGTCGTAGGCCGCCATGTCGACGTGGCCGTGGCCGGAGAGGTTGAAGAGGATGGTCCGCTCCTTCCCCTCCTCCTTCGCCTTGAGCGCCTCGTCGATGGCGCCGCGGATCGCGTGCGAGGACTCCGGCGCCGGGATGATGAGCTCCGTCCGCGCGAACTGCACCGCGGCGTCGAACGCGGCGAGCTGCGGGACCGCGCGCGCCTCGATGATCCCGGCGTGGAGGAGCTGCGAGACGAGCGGCGAGGCGCCGTGATAGCGGAGCCCGCCCGCGTGGATGCCCGGCGGCATGAAGTCGTGACCGAGCGTGTACATCTTGGCGATGGGCGCCATCTTGGCGGTGTCGCCGAAGTCGAAGGCGTAGACGCCCTTCGTGAGCGTCGGGCAGGAGGTCGGCTCGACCGCGAGGATCCGGACCTTCTTCCCGGCGGCCTTGTCGGCGACGAACGGGAAGCCGATGCCGGCGAAGTTCGAGCCGCCGCCGTGGCACCCGATGACGACGTCGGGGTAGTCGCCGGCGAGCTTCAGCTGCTCCTTCGCCTCGATCCCGATCACCGTCTGGTGCATGCAGACGTGGTTCAGCACCGAGCCGAGCGAGTAGCGCGTGTCCTCGTGGGTGGCCGCGTCCTCGACCGCCTCGGAGATCGCGATGCCGAGCGAGCCCTGGCTCTTCGGGTCCTGGGCGAGGATCCCGCGGCCGGCGCTGGTCAGGTTCGACGGCGACGCGATCACCTTCGCGCCCCAGAGCTGCATCATCGACTTGCGGTAGGGCTTCTGCTCGAACGAGATCTTCACCATGTAGACGGTGCACTCGAGCCCGAACATCTGGGCCGCCATCGCCATCGACGTGCCCCACTGGCCGGCGCCGGTCTCCGTCGCGATGCGCTTCGTCCCGAAGATCTTGTTGTAGTAGGCCTGCGGCACCGCCGTGTTCGGCTTGTGCGAGCCCGCCGGCGAGCCACCCTCGTACTTGTAGTAGATCTTGGCCGGCGTCCCGAGCGCCGCCTCGAGCCGGCGCGCGCGGAAGAGCGGCGAGGGGCGCCACAGCTTGTAGGCCTCGCGGACCTCGTCGGGGATCTTCACCCAGCGCTCGGACGAGACCTCCTGCTCGATGAGCCCCATCGGGAAGAGCGGGAGGAGGTCCTGCGGCGTGATCGGCTTGCAGGTCCCGGGGTGCAGCACGGGCGCGGGCGGACCGGGGAGGTCCGGGATCACGTTGTACCAGTGGGTGGGGATCTGGTTCTCGCCGAGCAGGAACTTGGTCTGCATTCAGGGCCTCCGGGCCGGTCGTCGGCCCGCACGAAGAGGGGGAATTACCGCAGGAGGCACGGCCCCGAGTCAAGCCGTGCCCGCGCAGGCGAGCCGCCGTCGCGCCGCCCACTTGCGCGCTCGCCCGAGGCCCGGTTTCGCCAGGGTCGGCTGAACCCGGGGTGCGGGGTGTCCCGGGGCGTCAGGACCACCCTGCGTGCGCGTGTACCTTCATCACGGGAAGGAAGGGAGTCGTGCGATCGGCGCGGGAATGGCGCAGAATGGACGCGTGACCTCCGAACGGCGCGCGCATCCGCGCTTCCCGCTCATCCTCGCCGTCCAGTACGTCGGCGCCGAGAGCGTCCTCGACTACACCGAGAACCTCTCCGAGGGCGGGCTCTTCATCCGCACCGAGCGCGAGTTCGACGCGGGCGATCGCGTGACGCTCGTGATCTCGTTCCCGCAGCTGCTCGAGCCGATCGAGCTGCAGGTGGAGGTGGTGCGCAGGCGCTCGGCGACGCTCGACGCGCCCGGCGGCGTCGCGGTGCGCGTGCCCGACGATCGCGTGGACGATCGCGCCCGGCTCTGCGAGGTGGCGCGGAAGATCGGCGCGCCGCGCGGGCCCGAGCCGGCGATCCGCGTGCTGCTCACCGAGGACAACGCGCTCGTCGCGTCGATGTACTCGGCCGCGCTCCGGCGCCTGTCGGAGTCGGACGACTTCCCGACCCTCGGCGTCGAGGTGGCGAGCGACGGCGCCGCCGCGTTCGACCGGCTGCTCCGCGCGCCGCCGATCGACGTGCTCGTGACCGACGTGTTCATGCCGGTGCTCTCCGGGATCTCGCTCGTCGAGAAGATCCGCGCCGAGCCCGCGCTCGCCGACCTGCCGATCGTGGTGATCACCTCCGGCGGCGAGCGGGAGCGGGAGCGGCTCGCCTCGCTCGGCGTCGCGCTCTTCCTCCGCAAGCCGGTGAGCTATCAGGACGTCGCAGGCGCGATCCGGACCCTCATCGCGAGCCGACTCGGCACGAAGGCGGCGCACGCGCAGGGGGCCTCCCCGGGTGGGGGGCGCGCCGCCGAGGGGTTGACGGGGGAGCGCACCGTGTCCAACGATGATTCAGACGCGAAGCCGACATCCCGTCGGTAGGCCGGGGGAGAAGGAAGCTCCCGGCCGCGTGCGAGGGTCCGCTCCAGAGCGGACCCTTCTCATTTCCAGGTCGGGACCGGGGCGGCGGCGGTGCGCCGGCGCCGCCCGCGCGCGAACAGGAGCAACGCCGGCGCGGCGAGCGCGAGCACGAACCCCGCTCGGGCGCCCGGCAGCGCGAGCGCGAGGTCGCCTGCGCCGTGGAGCGCCGCGGACGCGAGCAGGGGCAGCACGAGCGCGGCCGCGGGACGGCGTCCGCGGAGCGCGGGCGCGAGCGCGAGGGCGACGGGCACGGCGAGGAGCGCGTGGGCGACGGGCCCGAGCGCGGCGCGCGTGAACGCGACCAGGCTCGCGTCGCGTCCGAACGTGACGAGGGCCTCGAGCGCGGAGAACCCGCCCGCGACCCCGGTCGCGGTCGCGAGCGCCGCCCGGGTGCGGATGCCGCGCTCGACGACGAGGAGGAGCCCCGCGAGCTTCGCGCCCTCCTCGACGAGCCCGATCGCCCCCGCCAGCAGGAACGCCGCGCCGTCGCCCCGCGCGAGCCCCTCCCACCGGACGTCGAGCCCCGCCCTGGCCGCGGCCTCGTAGGCGACGAGGGCGAGGCCGAACGCGGCGGCGCCCCCGAGCAGCGCGAACGGGACGGAGGGGCGGCGCGCGTCGCCCGAGCGCCACGCGGCGAGCCGCGCCCAGCCCGCCGCGGAGAAGGCGCCGACCGCGAGCAGCGCGAAGACCCGCATGATCCGAACGTGCGCCGGCCGCGCGGACGCGCGAGCCCCGCCGCGGTCGCCCGACCTGCGAGGACCCGCGTGCGTGGTACGCTGGCGCGTCGATGAGCCGGCCCCCCCGCATCCGCGTCGAGGAGAAGGGCCTCGCCCGCGTCCTCATCGTCGACAACCCCGCCAAGCGGAACGCCCTCGACTTCCAGGCGCTCGAGGAGCTCGAGGAGTGCTGCGCCCGGGCCAGTCGGGACGGGGTCCGCTGCCTGGTCCTGCGCGGCGCCGGCGACGAGGCGTTCTCGTCCGGGTTCGACATCGCGGAGATGGCCCTCACCTCGCGGCGCGGCGACCGGCCCGACGAGGCGGTGGAGCGGACGGCGGACGTGCTCTCCGAGGTGCCCTGCCCGACGCTCGCGTTCCTGAACGGGTTCGCCTTCGGCGGGGCCTTCGAGCTCGCCGCGACCTGCGACCTGCGGGTCGCGCGCGCGGGCGTGAAGCTCGCGATGACCCCTGCGAAGCTCGGCGTCGTCTACCCCGAGGGCGGGCTGCGCCGCTTCGCGGACCTCGTGGGCTCGGCGCGGGCGCGGGAGCTCTTCTTCACGGGCAGGCCCATCGACGCGGAGACCGCGCTCGCCTGGGGGCTCGTGAACCGGGTCGCGACCGCGGCCACGGTCGAGGCCGACGCGCTCGCGCTCGCGACCGAGATCGCCGAGAACGCCCCGCTGGCGGTGCGCGGGATGAAGCGGATCCTGCGGCTCCTCGACGGGACGCACGAGCGCGGCCTCTCCGCGGCGGAGCGGGAGGAGATCGCAGGCCTGCGCCGGCAAGCCTTCGAGAGCGGGGACCTGCGCGAGGGTCGGAAGGCCTGGGAGGAGCGGCGGAAGCCGCGCTTCAAGGGCGAGTGAGCCGCTACCGCGTCCAGGCGCCCGCCGCCCAGCCCGCGGCGAGCCCCGCGGCGAGCGCCAGGATCGCCACCGTGAGCGCGATGCGCCGCGTGCGGCCGGGCGCCGGCACGGGCGCCGGGAGGCGCGGGGCGACGGACGGCGCGGGCGGAGTCGGCTCCAGCGCCGGGAGCCGCACGGTCGCCGCGTTCGGGTCCGTCCGGGCGGGGCCCGGCGGGAGCGGCGGCGGCACGATCGTCGCGACCGCCTGCCCGTCCGCGAGCACGGCGAGGTCGTAGTCCCCGATCTGGACGAGATCGCCGTCGCGGAGCCGGCGCCGGCCGGAGATCTTCTCGCCGTTCACGCGCGTGCCGGTGAGGCTCCCGAGGTCCTCGACGAAGACCGCCCCGTTCTGGCGGACGAAGCGGGCGTGCCGGCGCGAGACGTTCCGGTCGGCGAGCCGGTAGGTGACGTCCTCGCCACGTCCGACGACGATCGCGTCGGCCGTGAACGGCACGACGGATCGGGTCCCGGCCTCGTCCTCGATGACGAGATTCATGCGGCGCTCCGGTCAGGGCGCCGTCGCCGGCGCCTTCCCCTTCGGCTCGGCCCGGGAGAGCCGCCGCGTGAACCGCACGCCGTCCTTCTCCGGGAGCACCACGAACTGGTCGATCTCGTGGCCGGCGAGGACGAGATCGATCCGGTGCCGCTGATCGAGCCGCAGGTCCGCGAGGGTCGCGGGGGTCTTGCCCGCAGGCCTGTCGTCCACGGAGACCTGCGCGCCCGACGGGACGCTCTCGATGACGAGCGTGCCCACCGAGGACTCGACCTTCAGGTGGACGCGCGCGACGAGCACGCCGGGGCGCGCGACGACCGGGGCGGAGACCTCCTTCACCGACGGCCCCGCGACCGCGACGGCGTGCGGCTGCGAGAGGATCACGTTCTCGAGCGCCGCCGGGGTGTGTTGCCCCGTCCGCAGGCCGTCGAGCGAGACCTCGAGACCGGCGGGATCCGACGTGACGAGCACCACGCCCGGCCGGAGCCAAGGGGCGCCGAAGTGCACCGCGGCCGCGCCGCCGGCGGCGAAGACGAGCGCCAGGATCGCCGCCGCCCAGCTGCGCACGCCGCGGTGGACGATCCGGACCTGGGGCGCGCGGCGGGCGGCCCGGGCCGCGTCCTGCTGCACCTGCGCGGCCGGATCGAACCCGTGGGCCGGCGTTCCGAGGTCGGGCCGCGGCGTGTGCGCGGGGGCGGCGCCCTCCGACTGCGCCCGGATCTCCGCCGCGTTGGTGAGGACCTTCATGATCAGCGGATCGTGCGCGCGCCCCTTGCGCTGGCTCGAGATCTTCTCGGCGAAGACCTGCTTGATCTGCTGGCCGAGGTGGTCCTGGATCGTCGAGTGCGGCGTCGGGAAGAGGACGTCCACGAGCGCGTCGGCGAAGGAGCGGGCGTCGCCGTACCGATTCTCTGGCTCGTAGGCGAGCGCCTTCGCGATGATCGGGTCGAGGTCCTTCGGCAGGCGAGGGTCGATCGCGGTGGGCGGCACGACCTTGGCGCGTCGCGACTCGATGAGCGACTCGACATCCGTCGCCTTCGGGAAGGGCTTCTGCTTGGTGAGGATCTCGTAGAGGATGATGCCGGCGGCGAACACGTCGACGCGGTGGTCCCACCGCTTCTCGAGCGAGGCCTGCTCGGGGGCGACGTACCCGAGCTTCCCCATCAGCATGCCCTCCTTGTAGTTGGAGAGCTGCGACTCGGCGGCGGCGCGAGCGATCCCGAAGTCGAGGAGCTTGACCTCCCCCTCCCAGGACACGAGGCAGTTGTCGGGCGAGACGTCGCAGTGGACGATCTTGAGCGGGTTGCCGTTCGCGTCGAGCTTGCGGTGGGCGTACGACAGCCCCTGCAGGAGCTGCAGCACGAGGAAGATCGCCTGCTCGGGGGAGATGTTCGCGCCGCCGCGGGAGAAGGAGTGCATCATCTCCTTCAGCGAGACGCCGTTCACGAGCTCCATCGCGATGAAGTAGTCGCCGTCGGTGAAGCCGCACTCGTAGATCTGCGTGATGTTCGAGTGCGTGAGCTGGACGGTGAGCTTCGCCTCGTTCACGAGCATCTTCGCGAAGTTCTCCTCCTGCGCGCGGGCGCGCAGGATTCGCTTCACGACGAGCTCCTTCTCGAAGTCCCCGATCCCCTTGACCCGGGCGCGGTAGATCTCCGCCATGCCTCCGACCGCGAGCCGCTGCAGGAGGTAGAACTTCCCGAAGAGGTGCGGCTTGAACTCGGAGGCGGATGAGGCGTTCTGGGAGGCGGCCTCGGCCAAGGTGAGCGATGTTATCCCGCGGGTGACGGGGGTCACAAGGACTCGGAATCTGGTATAGGGTGCGCCGAAGCAGAGGAGGGGAGATGAAGCACGCCGACACCGCCGGGGCCGCAGTCGCGCCGGGCACGCCGATCTCGCTGCGCCAGGCGCGCGCGGTCGCCGCAACCATCGTGCGCGACACGTCGGCGAACCCCGCGCCGCTCGGCATGATGGGGTTCGGCCTCACCACCATCCTCCTCAACCTCCAGCACGTCGGCGCGCTCCGATCCGGGAGCATGGTGCTCGCGCTCGGGATCGGCTGCGGCGGCGCCGCCCAGCTCGTCGCGGGCGTGATGGAGTGGCGGAAGAAGAACACCTTCGGCACCGTCGCCTTCGTCGGCTTCGGCCTCTTCTGGCTTTCGCTCGGCGCGATGCTCGCCGCGCCGCGGCTCGGGCTCGGCGAGGTGGGCGACCGGAGCGACATGGCCGCCTACCTGTTCGTGTGGGGGCTCTTCTCGGTCGTGCTGTTCGTCGCGACGCTGAAGATGAACCGCGCGGTGATGGTCGTGTTCTTCGCCCTCACCCTGCTCTTCTTCCTGCTCGCGGTCGCGGACGCGACCGGCAGCCTGCGCATCCAGCGCGTCGCGGGGTGGGAAGGGATCGCCTGCGGTCTCGGCGCGATCTACGTCGGCGCCGCCCAGATCCTGAACGAGGTCTGGGGCCGGACGATCCTGCCGCTCGGCGCGATGGACTGACGGCGCGCGGCCGTCCGTGAGGGTCGGGGTCGCGGTCGGGGTCGCCCTCGGTTACCTTGCCCGCGTGATCCCCGAGATCCGCATCGCGAACGCCCGTGCCCGCGCCCGGCTCTCCGCCGAGGTGCGCAGCGCGCTCGGCGCGCTCGGTTACGAGGAGGTGGAGACGCCCTGCCTCGTCCCCGTTCCGGGGATGGAGCCGCACCTCCACCCGTTCCGCGCCGACTTCGTGCCCGAGGGCGGGGGCGCGGCGACGCCGCTCTGGCTCCACACGAGCCCCGAGTACGCGATGAAGCGGCTCCTCGCCGGCGGGCTGGAGCGGATCTTCCAGCTCGTGCGGGTGTTCCGGAACGGCGAGGTCTCCCGGACCCACAACCCCGAGTTCACCCTGCTCGAGCTCTACCGGGCGGGGACCGGGTACGCGGGGATCATGGCGGACGTCGAGCAGGTGGTGGACGCGTGCGCGCGCGCCCTCCTGCCCGGCGGCGGGACGCGCGTCGCGCGGGGCGGCGCGACGCTCGACCTCGCGGCGCCCTTCGAGCGGCTCACGATGGACGAGGCGTTCCGGCGGCACGCCGGGATCGACCTCGCCGCGTGCGGGAACGACGCGGCGCGCCTCCACGCGGCCGCGCGGCGGGCCGGACACGACGCGGGTCCCGGGGGCGAGCCGTTCGAGGACGTCTTCTTCCGGGTGATGCTCGCGGCGGTCGAGCCGAGGCTCGGGCTCGCCTGCCCGTGCTACCTCGTCGACTGGCCCGCCCCGCTCGCCGCGCTCGCGCGGCTGAGGCCCGGGGAGCCGCGGGTGGCCGAGCGGTTCGAGCTCTACGCGGGGGGGCTCGAGCTCGCGAACGGGTTCTCCGAGCTCGTCGACGCGGCGGAGCAGCGCGCGCGGCTCGTCGAGGAGCAGGCGCAGCGCCGGCGGCTCGGGCGGCCGGGGTTCCCGCTCGACGAGCGGTTCCTCGAGGCGGTCGGGAGGATGCCGGAGTCGGGCGGGGTCGCGGTGGGCCTCGACCGGCTGCTCATGCTGCTCGTCGGCGCCGAGTCGATCGCGGACGTGCTGCTCTTCCCGGCGCAGGAGTTCGTGCCGGGCCGGACGTAGCCGCTCGGGCTCGAGGCGCGAGGGCCTGCGCGGACTGGGCGCCGCTTTACTCCGGCCGCTCGCTTGGCCGATCATGCGCCTCCGCCGCCCGCGGAGCCCGAAGAGATGAACGCACCGACCAGCGCCGGCCTGCTCGCACTCGTCGCCCTCGCGGTGACCGGGTGCGTCGCGCCGCGCGCGCCGTCGGCGGCGCCCGCCCCGGAGTCGGACTCCATCTCGGGCAACGCGGTGGTGATCCGGCTCACGGTCACCTCGGCCTCGGACCCTTCCTGCTGGAAGTGCCACCAGGCGAAGCTCGCGGCGAAGGCGCGCCAGAAGACGGTGCATGCGCCGTTCCGGCAGACCGCGGGCTGCCTCGTCTGCCACGGCAAGCACGGGGGGCCGCCGGCGAAGGCCGGGCTCGCCGGCCCCCAGCTCGAGCTCTGCCGCCGGTGCCACCGCGACGAGCGGTTCCGCCGTGCCGCGATCCACCCCATCATCGAGGCGGACGGCTGCACGGCGTGCCACGACCCGCACGGCTCGGACGAGAAGGCGCTCCTCAACGCCGCGGCCGACGCGCTCTGCGCGAGCTGCCATGACGCCGGGGCGGTGAAGCAGCACGGCCGGCTCGCCATCGACGGCGCGAAGTGCGTCCTCTGCCACGAGCCGCACTCGTCGGCGCGCCCGAAGCTCCTGCGCGCGGTGGTCCACGAGGCGCTCCCGGACTGCAGCTCGTGCCACGCCCCCGCCCCCGGCAAGCCCCTCGCCCGGTCCGAGAAGGAGCCGGCGCTCTGCCTCCAGTGCCACGACGGGGTGCAGAAGCAGCTCGCGGGGAGGTCCTCGCACCCGCCCGCGCGCGAGGGCCCGTGCACGCAGTGCCATACGCCGCACGCAGGGGACCGACCGAGGCTCCTCACCGAGGCGCCGCCGGCGCTCTGCCTCCAGTGCCACGACGGGATCGAGAAGAAGCTCGCCGCGAAGGCCGTTCATCCACCCGCGCGAGCGGGGCAATGCGCAGGCTGCCACGCGCCGCACGGCTCGCGGCAGGAGAAGCTGCTCGTCTCCGCGTCCGGCCCGCTCTGCCTCGGCTGCCACGCGGCGGCGCGAGGCTGGCCCTCGGAGCGGTCGGTGCACGAGCCGGTTCGCGGGGGCGACTGCACCGCGTGCCACGAGCCGCACGGCGCGGGGCCGCACCTCCTCGCGAGCCAGGGCGGCGACCTGTGCGCGAAGTGCCACGAGGTGCAGGCGACGGAGCGGAAGCGGAAGCGGGGCCACCCGCCGGTCGTCCAGGGCGCGTGCGCGACCTGCCACGTCCCGCACGCGTCCCGGTTCGAGCAGCTCGGGGCGGCACGGTTCGACGAGCTCTGCGCGCGCTGCCACGCGGCGATGATCGACGCGCGCGCGAGCGTCGGGCTCCACAGTCCCTTCGAGGCGCGCAAGTGCACGGCCTGCCACGTCGGCCACGGCGGAGAGGACGGCCTCGTCCGTCGCGGGAACCCCTGCGCCTCCTGCCACTCCGCCGCGGTCGCGCGCTGGTCCCGCGCGCAGCCCGTGCACGCGCCCGTGGCGCAGGGGCGGTGCGCCGCGTGCCATGACCCCCACGGGAACGGCGCGCCCCGCCTCGTGCGCCCGGCGCTCCGCGACCGCTGCCTCGGGTGTCACGAGCCGCTCGCGAAGCGGCTCGCCGCGCCGGGCGCGAGGGTGCACGCCCCCGTCGCGGAGAGCTGCGGCCGCTGCCACGACCCGCACGCCTCGGGCCGGAGGAAGCTCCTCGCGAACGCGGTCCCGGCGCTCTGCGCCGAGTGCCACGACCTCGCCGCGGGGGCGGCGGCGCAGGCGCACGCGCCCTACGCGGCCGCGCCGGGCCGCTGCACGAGCTGCCACGATCCCCATGTGTCCCCCGCACGCGGCCTCCTCGGGGCCGTGTCCCATCCGCCGTTCGCGGACCGGGAGTGCGCCACCTGCCACCTCGCCCCCACCACCGGCCGACCGGCCGTGAAGGAGCGGATCGCCGCGACGTGCGCCGAGTGCCACGACGACCCGAAGTCCTCGGGCCACCGGCCGGTGCGGGAGGGGCGCTGCGTCACCTGCCACACCCCGCACGCGTCGTCGCGCCCTCACCTCCTCGTCGAGACGGGCGTCGCGCTCTGCGAGCCGTGCCACGACCGCCGCGGCCAGCGCTGGAAGAAGCTCCACGCGGACGCCGGCGCCGAGGGGTCGGACTGCCTCGACTGCCACGACGCCCACATGAAGAAGAAGAAGTGAGCGTCAGTGTCCGGCCGGCTCGCGCTCGCCGCCGACCGACACCGCCGGGCGCAGCGGCAGGCCGACCGAGAAGGTCGCCCCCTCGCCCGGCCGCGAGACGACGTCCACCGAGCCGCCGTGCGCCTCCACGATCCGCTTCACGATGTAGAGCCCGAGCCCGAGCCCGCCGTAGTTCCGCGACGAGACCGCCCGCTCGAACCGCTCGAAGATCTGGGGCTGGTCCGCGGGGTCGATGCCGATCCCGTGGTCCCGCACGCGCAGGTAGGCCTGGTCGCCCCGCGGTCCGAACTCGACCTCGACCCCCTTGCCGCCCCCGTACTTCACCGCGTTCGCGAGCAGGTTCGTCACGACCTGCGAGACGCGGAACCGGTCCCAGTACCCGCGCACCGGCTCGCCGCGGACCTCGATCTCCGAGCCGGACTGCGCCGCCTCGTCCTCGACCGCGCCGAGCGCGTCCTGCACCGCCGCGCCGAGCTCGACCTCCTCGACGTCGAGCTCGAGCCGTCCCATGTGGATCCGCGAGACGTCGAGGAGTCCGGTGACGAGCTTCTCGAGCCGCTGCCCCTGCCGCTCGGCGGTGGCGAGCACCCGCGCGACGTAGTCGGGCGGGAGCCGCTCGATCGCCTCCCGCGTCGAGACGCGGCGCATGTTCTCGAGGGCGAGCCGGAGCGCGGTGAGGGGCGTGCGGAGCTCGTGCGAGGCGATGGAGAGGAACTCGTCGCGCGCCGCCACCGCCGCCTGCGCCTCGCCGTAGAGCCGCGCGTTCTCGATCGCCTGCGCGGCGCGGTGCGCGAGATCGTCGAGGAGCGCCTCGTCGTCCGGCGTGTAGGGCGCTCCGCCCGAGTCGCGCATGAGCGAGATGTGGCCGAAGACGTGCCGCCGATGCTCGAGCGGCGCGATCATGAGGCTGCAGACGCCCTCGAGGTAGGGCCAGTACTGCGGCTTCATCTCCTGGTGGACGCGCTCCACCGTGAGCTCCGAGATCCGGAGCGTCCGGTGGGACTGGAGCGCCCGCGCCGTCATCCCCTCGTTCGTCCGCTGCGGCGCGGCCTGGACGAGCCGGCGCCGGAGCGCGGCCCGCTCCGCGTCGGGGTGGTAGACGGCGACCGGCACGAGCCAGGCCCCGTCCGGCGAGACCACGCGGATGAGGGCGCCGTCGCCGATGAGCTCCGAGAGCCGCCGGGCCACGGTGTCGAGCGTGACCTTGTAGTCGAGCCCGGAGGCGAACACGCGGGAGGACTCGGCGAGCGCCTCGAGCCGCGCCGCCTGCTTGCGGAGCGCGTCCTCCGCGCGCGCCTGCTCGGTGAGGTCGATGCCGGTCGCGATCACCGCCGCGACGGTCCCCTGCGCGTCGAGGAGCGCCGTGTTGGACCACGCGATGAGCCGCCGCGCGCCGTCCTTGGCGATCCAGTGGTTCCGGTGCTTGTTCGGGAAGTCCTTCGCGTGGAGCCGGGAGAGGATCCCCTCGACGCCCGCGCGCTCGTCCGCCGGCACCAGGAACCAGAAGGGCCGGCCGAGGACCTCGTCGCGGTCGTACCCGGTGCTCGCCTCGCAGGTCCCGTTCCACCGCTGGATCCGCCCCTCGCGGTCGACCACGACGACGAGCGCGCCGACGATCTCGATGACGATCTGGGCGAGGTCGTGATCGTGGACGGGCACCCGCGGCTCCTAGTACTCGAACCCGCTGCCGCCGATGAACTCGCGCACGAGCGAGGTCGGGGGCACGTGGTCCGGATAGATCGACACGAACCGGTCCACCAGATACCGCAACCGGTGGGCGGTGGGGTAGGCCGGATGATCCTGTGGCACCTCGAGGAGGTAACGCTCGGCGAAGACCTTCAACACCGCGGGCTCGTAGATGAGCGAGGTGTCGAAGACCGCGTCCGCCTCCCCCTGGAACGGGTAGATGTGCTCCCGCTCGCCCGCCTGCACGGACGCCCAGCGCAGGATGTTCTCCGCCGCGCCGTACCCGCGCTGGTGGCGATCGCGCACGATCCGGCGCAGGAGCCGGAGGTCGGTCGCGGACACGCGGGTGAGCCGGTCGAACGGGAGCGTCGTCGCCGGGTGGATGAAGATCCGGTGGAGGGCGCCCGCCTGCGGGATCGAGCCGAGGAGCCGCGGGTTGAGCCCGTGGATCCCCTCGAGCAGGAGGACGTCGCGGGGGCGAAGCCGGATGGTCTGCCCGCCCGCCGGGTGGGACAGGCCGGTACGAAAGTCGTACCGCGCGGTCGTCATCGGCTCCCCCGCGAGGAGCCGGCTCACGTGGTCCTGCAGGAGCGCGAGGTCGAGCGCCTCGAGGGCCTCGAAGTTCCATTCGCCCGACGGCGCCCGCGGCGTCTTCTCGCGGTCCACGTAGTAGTCGTCGAGGGAGAGGCCGACCGGGTTCACGCCGTCGATCTGGAGCTGGACCGTGAGCCGCTTGATGAAGGTGGTCTTGCCCGACGAGGACGGGCCGGCGATGGAGATGATGCGGATCCGGTCGCGCGCGTCGGCGACCGCGTCGGCGATCTGGCCGATCCGCTTCTCGTGGAAGCCCTCCGCGATGCGGATGAGCTGCGAGACCTGGCCGTTGACGCAGAGCTCGTTGAACGCGCCCACGCTCGTGACGCCCATCGCCGCGAGCCAGCGCAGGTGCTCCTCCGGCATGTCGGTGCCCGGGCGCGGCCGCCGCGGCGTCGCCGACGACGGCGCGGCGCCGTTCGATCGCGGATCGACCTTGCCGAGCTCGAGGGCGAGCCCGCCGCCCTCGCGGGGCAGGAGCCGGAACCCGTTCATCCGGCCGGTGCTGGGCAGGAGCGGGCCCATCGAGAGCGCGTAGACCTCGCCGCAGGAGACGAGGCGCACCGTCGCCTGGCGCCGGATCCGGAGGAGCCGGAACGCGTCGTCCCAGCCCCGCTCCTGGAACCACTTCTGCGCCTCGTCGGTCGCCCAGAACTCGAGCCGGATCGGTTGGTCCACCTGCGCGAGCTTCCGCATCGCCGCGGCGATCCGCTCGGCGAGCCCGGCGACCTCGCCCGCGCCGTCGCCCTCGAGCTCCACCTCCTGGTGCGTGCCGCGCGAGGGGCCGAGCCGCACGCGCAGCTGGGGCGCGACCTGGTGCGCCGCCTCGAGCAGGAGGAGCCCGAGCGAGTGGGCGTAGATCTGCCGTCCCTCCCAGTGACTCACCGTGAGCGGCGCGATGTCCGCCTCGGCGGTGATGGCGGTCGAGAGCGACACCGGCTTCTGGCCGAGGAGGCCCGCCACGACCACCGCGCCGTCCACCTCGGCGGGGAGCAGGTCGATGAGCCGGGTCCCGGTCGCGACGCGGCGCGCCTCGCCGCCGATCCGCACGACCACGTCCTGCGCGCGGGGGAGGGAGCGGCCGCGCAGGAGCAGGCCCACGTCGCCGGTGAGGTTCGCGATCTCCTGGGCGAGGGCGGAGGCGACGCCCGCGGCGACCTTCGCCGCGAGCCGCGGGTCGTCGCGCTCGAGCCGAGACCAGGTCTCGGCGGAGAGCGCGGCCACCCGGAGCGGACCGTCGGCGGTGACGACCTCTCCCCGGTGCCGGCCCCCGAGCAAGGCGAGCTCGCCGAACGAGTCGCCGGGGCCGATCTTGCGCAGCGCGAGCTCCGTGCGCCGGAGCGTCGCCGTCCCGGCGAGCACGACGTAGAGGTGCTTCCCCGCGTCGCCGTCGCCGTGGATCCGGGTCTTCGGCGGAAATTCGCGCAGCTCTAGCGCGGCGACGAGTCGGGCGCGCTCCGCGTCGTCGAGGCGTGCGAGGAGGGGGCTCTCGGCGAGGGCCGCCTGCGGCGCACGGGGTTCCTGCAGCCTTTCGGCCACCCGCACCTCCTCGAAAAAAAACGATGCTACCGCGACCGGGTGCGCCGGGGCAGCCCCACGTCCTGGCGACGACCCGTTAGAGGATCCGCAGGAACAGGCACTTCAGATACCGGGTCTCGGGGACGCCCAGGAGGACGGGGTGATCCCGCCCGGCCCCACGCCGCTCGAGGAGCTGCACGCGGCGGCCCGCGTCGTTCGCCGCGTCGAGCACGAGCGCCTCGAGCGCCTCCTCGGAGAGGTGGTAGCTGCACGAGGCGGTGACGAGGACGCCCCCGGGCCGGAGCACCTGGATCGCGCGGAGGTTCACCTCCTTGTAGCCGCGTCGCGCGGCGGGGAGGGACTCCTTGTTCTTCGCGAAGGCGGGCGGGTCGAGCACGACGAGGTCGAAGGCGGGCTCCTCCTCCGAGCGGTCGCGCAGGTAGTCGAAGGCGTTCGCCTCGACGATCTCGAGGTTCCCGGCGCGGTTCAGGGCCGCGTTCTCCCGCAGGAGCGCCGCGGGCCCGGGCTGCATCTCCACCGCCGTGACCGAGTCGGCGTGCCGCGCGAGGTGGAGCGCGAACCCGCCGGTGTAGGAGAAGCAGTCGAGGCACTTGCCGCGGGCGTACTCGCCGGCGCGGAGGTGGTTCTCGCGCTGGTCGAGGAACGTGCCCGTCTTCTGCCCGGCGAGGAGGTCGATCCGCATGCGGACCTCGCCCTCGCGGTACTCGATCGGGCCCGGCGCCTCGCCGCGCACGACGCCCTTCAGCTGCGGGAGCCCCTCGAGCTCGCGGACTCGCACGTCGTTCCGCTCGACGACCGTCCGGAGCGAAAGCGCGTTCGTGAGGAGGTCGGCGAGGAGCGCCTTGCGACGGTCGGTCGCCGGGACGAGCGTCTGCATCACCGCGACGTCGCCGTACCGGTCCACGACGAGGCCCGGGAGGAGGTCCGCCTCGCCGTGGACGAGCCGGACGAAGCGCTCGCCGCCGAACACGCGCTCGCGCAGCTCGATCGCCGCCGCGAGCCGGGAGGCGAGGAAGCCCTCGTCCACCGGCTCCTCGTCCCGCGTCACCACCCGGAGCGCGATCTGCGAGCGCGAGGACCAGAACGCCTTCGCGAGGAAGCGGCCGCGACCGTCCACGAGCGCAACCACGTCTCCGGACTCGAGCGCCGCCGGGGCATGGTCCACGTCGCCGCGGTAGATCCAGAGGTGTCCCCCCTGGAGCCGCTCCGCGCCGCGGCGGCTCACCTTGACCTTGGGCTCTTCCATCGCCGAGTGCGTACCGCGGTCGGGCCCGGCGCGCCACCTCTCGCCTGCTCCCTTCCTCTCCGCTAGAGCTCCACCGCCTCGCGGAACCCGGGCGCGCCCTCGCCGCCCTCGGCGAGCCGGCAGGCCGCCATCGCCGGGTCGCGCTCGAAGGCGAGCACCCCGTCGTCCTCGAGCGCTTCGGCGAGCAGCACCTTCTTCTCCTCGATGGACGTCACCGGCAGGAGGTCGTACGCGGCGACCCAGGCCGGGCGGACGTGCGCGTGCGTCGGGACGAGGTCGCCGCACCAGGTGACGTGCGTGCCGCCGCCGTGGAAGCGCGGCAGCTGGAGCCCTGCGGTGTGCCCCTCCGACGCGACGAGCTCGACGTCCGGCAGGAGCGCGGCGTCGCCGTCCACGAGGTGGAGGAGGCTCGAGCGGGCGAGCAGGTCGAAGTCCTCCGCGCGAAAGAGGGCGCGGTCCTTCTCGGAGGGCGCGTGCGCGAGCTGCCAGGCGCGGCGCTGGACGTGATGGCGGGCGCGGGGGAAGGAGAGCTCGAGCCCCCCGGACGCGCTCCGGCGAACGACGCCGCCCGCGTGATCGCAGTGCAGGTGGGTGAGGATGAGGTCGGTCACGTCCTCGCGCGCGAGGCCGAGCCCGGCGAGCCCGGCGTCCAGGCCGCCCGCGGACCGGTCGAGCGCAAGCCGCCCGGCGCGAGCGGCGTCCCAGCGATCGCCGAGGCCCGTCCCGACGAGCACGACGCGGTGCGCCTCCCGGTCCACTGCGACGAGGCAGCGCGCCGCGAGCCGCACCCGGTTCTCGTCGTCGGGTGGGAACTCGCGAGCCCAGACCGGCCGGGGCACCGCGCCGAACATGGCCCCGCCGTCGACCGCGAAGCGCGCGTCGATGACCGTCGCGATCTCGTATCGTCCCACGCGCACCAAGCACCCCGGAGGCCAGCGGATTGTATCCCCGCGCGCGGCGTCGTGCCCGCCCGGCCGCCGTCCGGCGTCAGCCGGCGTCGCCCGCCGCGATCGAGTCGAGGAGCGCGCGGATCCCGGCGTCGTCGGGCGCGTGGGCGAGCGCGCGCTGCAGGAGGACCTCCGCCGGGCCCGGCTGGCCGGCCTCGAGGAGCGCCTGCGCCCGCGCCGCGAGCCGCCGGGCGAGCACCTTGGGAGAGGCGTCCTCCGGCTCGGGCGGCGCGACCACCACGTCGAGCGGCGGCCCGGCCGCGATCGGGACGTCCGGCGCGGCCCGGGTGCGGCCCGTCTCAGCCGCCTCGAGCGACTGAACCCACGGTCCCGCGCCCGGCACGCCTTGCGGCGAGCCGGTGAACGAGATCCCGGCTCGCACCGGCCGGTCCCCAGCCGCCCAGACCACCTGGCCCGAGACGATGAGCGGCGCGTCCAGCCGCTCGTCGGTGAGGGTGAGCCGCACCAGCGCCCCGACGGCGAGCGGACGCGGGGTCACGATCCGGCAGCCCCGGGCCGAGATGTCCTCCGTGAAGGCGTCCCAGACGCCGTACCGATCGCGGATCCAGACCCGGCATCGGGACGGGAGGCGTGCGAACCTCCGGAGGTCGCTCGCGCCGGACACCGAGCTCACCTCGCGCGCAGATTACGCAGGGTGCCTGTACGCAGCGTGCGCGGCGAGAAGAGGTGCATGGTCGAGCGGTCTCCCCGGATCATGTGACACGCAATGGAACCCGGCAGTTTGTCGCAACCAAGGCGATCGTGCCATCATCCCCTTCCGGGGCGGAGATCGCGGGAGGAGCAGAGGGGAGAGGAGCGCGCGGTGCGGGACCGAATCCAGAACCTCTCGATCGCGGGGCGGCTGTGGCTCGCCCTCGGCGTGGGCGCGATCGGCGTGACGCTCCTCGCGTGGCAGGCCTTCCGGGTCGTCTCGGCCCGCATGCTCGAGGAGCGCGAGGCGAAGGTGCGCGCGGTCGTCGAGACCGCGGACGGCGTGCTCACGACGTACGCGAAGCTCGCCGCCGACGGGAAGATGACGGACGACGAGGCGCGCCGCACGGCGCTCGACCTCCTCCGGCGCACCCGCTACGAGGGGCGCGAGTACCTCTGGGTGAACGATCTCCATCCACGGATGGTGATGCATCCGACCCGGCCCGAGCTGGACGGGAAGGACCTCTCCCAGGAGGCGGATCCCCACGGCAAGCTGCTCTTCATCGAGTTCGTGAAGACGGTGCGCAGGTCGGGGGCCGGCTACGTCGACTACCTGTGGCCGAAGCCCGGCGCGACCGAGCCCGTCCCGAAGATCTCCTACGTGAAGCTCTTCGAGCCGTGGGGGTGGGTGGTGGGCTCGGGGCTCTACCTCGACGACCTCCACGAGGCGGCGCGGGAGGAGGGGGTCCGGATCCTCGGCTGGTCGGCGCTCGTCCTCCTCGCGGTGGCCGCGGGCGTGCTCGCGCTCGGCCGCGGCATCTCCCAGGCGATGGGGACCGTGGTGCGCGCCGCGGCGGAGGTGGCCCAGGGGCACCTCGACGTCCAGGTCGCGGGGGCCCGCAAGGGCGAGACCGGCAGGCTCCTCGAGGCGATCGACGGGATGACGGGCAAGCTCGCGGTGGTCGTGACGGACGTGCGGGAGAGCGCGCTCGCGATCGCCTCCACCGCCGAGGAGTCCCGGACGGTCGCCCAGAGCCTCGCGGACTCCGCGCATCGCCAGGCGATGGGCGTGGACCGGTCGCGCGAGGCGATCCAGGATCTCGTCGTCGTCATCCAGGAGAACGCGGACGAGGCGCGCGCCACCGACGGCCTCGCGAAGCGCGCCGCGGACGAGGCGGCGGCGGGCGGCGCGGCGGTCGAGGACACCGCCAAGGCGATGCGCTCGATCGCCGAGAAGATCTCGGTCGTGTCCGAGATCGCGTACCAGACGAACCTCCTCGCCCTGAACTCGGCCATCGAGGCGGCGCGCGCGGGCGAGCACGGGCGCGGCTTCGCGGTCGTCGCGGCGGAGGTGCGCCGGCTCGCCGAGCGGAGCCGCGTCGCGGCGGAGGAGATCTCGAAGCTCGCGGGCGGGAGCGTCGCGTCCGCGGACCGCGCCGCCGGCCTCATCACCCGGACCCTCCCCTCGATCCGCGAGACGAGCGAGCGCGTGAACCGGATCCACGAGGCCTCCCGGCGGCAGCACGAGAGCGTGCTCGCGATCGGCGATGCGATCGCGACGCTCGCGGAGGTCGCGGCGCACCAGGCGTCGGCGTCGGAGGAGCTCTCCGCCGCGTCGACCACGCTCTCGGACCGCGCCGAGCTGCTCACGCAGGCGGTCGCTTACTTCCGCGCGCGGACCGACCTCGAGACCCCGTCGGGTCCCGAGGCGGCACTGGCCCGCCCCGCGCTCGCGCCCGCGCCGTAGAATCCAAGAGGTGTCGACCCCGGCCGACGTCCGGCTCCTCTTCGCGGCGCGCGCGCTCCGGATGTTCGCGTACGGGGTCGGCTCCGTCATCCTCGTCCTGCACCTCTCCGCCGCCGGCGTCCCCGACGCTCGGGTCGGCCTGCTCCTCACGCTCACGCTCCTCGGCGACGTCCTCGTCTCGCTCGTGGTGACCACCCGCGCGGACCGGGTGGGGCGGAGGCGGATGCTCGCGCTCGGCGGCGTGCTCGTCGTCGTGGCGGGCGTCGCGTTCGCCTCGACGACCGCCTTCCCGGTCCTCGCCGCCGCGGCGTTCGTGGGCGCGCTCTCGCCCTCGGGCAACGAGGTCGGCCCGTTCCTCGCCATCGAGCAGGCCGCGCTCGCGCAGGAGCTCCCCCCGGCGCGCCGGACCGGGGTCTTCGCCTGGTACCAGCTCGCCGGGGCGCTCTCCACGGCGCTCGGCGCGCTCGCGGGCGGCGCCGGTGCCCAGGCGCTCCTCTCTGCGGGGGTCTCGCCGGTCCGGAGCTACCAGGCGCTCTTCGCCGGGTACGCGGTTGCCGGAGCGCTGCTCGCCCTCCTGCCGGCGCGCCTCTCTCGCGCGGTCGAGGCGCCCGCGGCCGCGAGCCCGGCGCGGGCGGCGCTCGGGCTCCACCGCTCGCGCGGCGTCGTCCTCCGGCTCTCCTCGCTCTTCGCGGTGGACGCGTTCGCGGGCGGGCTCGTGGTCCAGAGCCTCGTCGCCTGGTGGCTCCATCGGAGGTTCGGCGCCGGTCCGGCGACGCTCGGCGCGATCTTCTTCGGCGCGAACCTGCTCGCGGGCGTCTCCGCGCTCTCCGCCGCGGCGATCGCCCGCCGCTTCGGGCTCGTGAACACGATGGTGTTCACGCACCTGCCCTCGAACCTGCTCCTCGCCGCCGTGCCGCTCGCGCCCACGCTGCCGCTCGCGATCACGCTCCTGCTCCTGCGCTTCTCGATCTCGCAGATGGACGTCCCGACCCGGCAGGCCTACACGATGGCGATCGTCGACCCCGACGAGCGCGCGGCCGCCGCGGGGACGACGGGCGTCGCACGCACGGTGGGCGCGGCCCTCGCGCCGCTCGCCGCGGGGCCGCTCTATGCGAGCGCGGCGCTCTCCGGCGTGCCCTTCCTCGTCGCGGGCGGCCTCAAGGTCCTCTACGACCTCGCGCTCTGGCGCGGGTTCCGGCATGTCACCGCCGATGGGGAGCGGTCCGGGACCCTCCCCCCTTGAACGCCGGCGCGGCGCGCGTTACTCGTCCGGCCCGTGAAACCCACGAGCCGCCCCCTCACCGTCGTCGCGCTCCTCCTCGGCCTCTTCCTCGCCGCGATGGAGATGACGGTGGTCTCCACCGCGATGCCCACCGTGGTCGCGGAGCTCGGCGGGCTACCCATCTACGCCTGGGCGTTCGCGGCCTACCTCCTCGCGACCACCGTGAGCGTCCCGATCTGGGGGAAGCTCGCGGACCTGCGCGGGCGGAAGCCCGTGCTCCTCGCCGGCATCGCCCTCTTCCTCGCGGGCTCGATCGGCTGCGGGTCCTCCGGCTCGATGGGCGCCCTCGTCGCGTGGCGCGCGCTGCAGGGGCTCGGCGCCGGCGCGATGCAGCCGGTGACCTTCACCATCGTGGGCGACCTCTTCGACGTGCACGAGCGCGGCCGGATGCAGGGGCTCTTCGGCGCGGTGTGGGGGCTCGCCGGCCTGATCGGGCCGCTCGTCGGCGGCGCGATCGTCCACTCCCTCGGGTGGCGCTGGATCTTCTGGGTGAACGTGCCGTTCGGTCTCGCGAGCGCCGCCGTGCTCTCGGCCGCCTACCACGAGCGGCCGGAGCGTCACGAGCACCGGCTCGACGTCGGGGGCGCGGCGCTCCTCGCGGTCGCGGTCGTCGCCACGCTGCTCGCGGCCCGCTCCCTTGCGACGGGGCTCGTCACGATCCCGGTCGCCGTCGTGGCGGGCGCCGCGTTCCTCGCGGTCGAGGCCCGCGCGCGCGAGCCGCTCCTCCCGCTCGACCTCTTCCGCACGCGCCTCGTCGCGATCGCGTCGCTGTCGGGCGCGCTCATGGGCGCGGCCATGCTCGCGACGGTGACGTTCGTCCCGCTCTGGGTGCAGAGCGTGCTCGGGCTCCCCCCGACCGCAGCGGGCGCGGCGATCGCGCCGATGGCGCTCGGGTGGCCGATCGCGAGCGCGATCTCCGGGCGGCTCGTGCCGCGGCTCGGGTTCCGGCCGCTGCTCGTCGCCGGCTTCGCGACGAGCGCCGTGGCCGCGGGGCTCGTCGCGGTCTTCCTCCGGCCCGGGGTGCCGCTCGTGGCGGTGCAGGCGCTCACCGCGCTCTACGGCGCCGGGCTCGGGACGGCGAACCCGCCGCTGCTCATCGCGGTCCAGACGAGCGTCGCCTGGAACCGCCGCGGGGTCGCGACCGCGTCCACCCTGTTCTTCCGGACCATCGGGGGGACGCTGGCGGTCGGCATCCTGGGGGGCCTCCTCGCCCACGCGCTCGCCGGCGCGGGCGCGCGCGCGGACGTGGTGGAGCGGCTGCTCGGCCCGGAGCGCGCCACGCTCGACCCGGCGATCGTCGCGCCCGTCGCGGTTGCGCTGCAGGCGTCGATGAGCGTGGTGTTCCGCGCCGGCGCCGTCATCGCGTTCGCGGCGTTCGTCGCGGTGCTCGCCTTCCCGAAGGTGGCGATCGCCCCGCCCCGCGAGGGCGCGCCGGAGGGCGCGCCCGCAGACGGGGGATGATGCGGGGCCCGCGCTGCGGCTAGACCCAATTCCGGTCACTTCGCGGTGCCGGCCTCTCGAGTCGCCCGGACCGAACGCCGCCGAGGCGGGCCGGGGAAGGCGCCGTCCTCCTGCGCCGCCGCCAGAGTCGCGACCGGCGCCGGCCTGACGAGAGGGCCCCGAAACGCAGACGCCGGCGCACGCCCGGGCGCGCCAGCGGCCCACGGCACCGGAACCGGACTGCGACCGGCACGGCGGAACCAGTGCGGGCGCCACCGAGGACGAGCGGGTCTGGCGTGTGCCGCTGTCGCCGCGTGCACGCCGGCTCCGTCG
>DASWCJ010000286.1:0-2323 GCA_036390155.1 Anaeromyxobacter sp. | reverse complement strand
CGGGGACCTCGCCACGTGAGAACTACGACCTATCTCGGCCTCATCATCGGCGTGGCCATCGTCTACTACGCCGTCCTCGCGAAGGGCGGGGACATGACGATCTTCACGAACGTCGTCGCCCTCCTCATCGCGGTGGGCGGCACGTTCGCGGCGACCACGCTCTCCTCCTCCCGGATCACGGCCGTCCACGCCGTCTCCGCGCTGAGCCGCATCTTCGTGATCGGCTCGGTGAGCTCGAAGGCGCTCGCGACCGAGCTCGTCGGGCTCGCGCGGCAGGGCAAGGCGCGCGGGTTCGCGTCGATCGACATCGCGGAGGTGAAGCTGAGGGAACCCTTCCTGCTGAAGGGGCTCCAGCTCGTCGTGGACGGCGTCCCGCCCGAGCGGATCGAGGAGCTCCTCCGGCTCGAGTCCGAGATCCTCTCCGAGAAGCGGACCGCGGCGGAGCGCATGTTCCGCCTGATGGGGACCTACTCCCCGATGTTCGGCCTCGTCGGCACGCTCATCGGCCTCATCCAGATGCTGAAGGGGCTCACCGACCCGCGCGCCATCGGCCAGGGCATGTCGGTCGCCCTCATGGCGACCTTCTACGGCGTGCTCATGGCGGGTCTCTTCTTCCTCCCCCTCGCCGGCAAGGTCCGCACCCTCGACCTCGACGAGCGGCTCATGCGCGACCAGATCATCGCCGGGCTCCTCGCCATCCGCATCGGTCAGCACCCCGAGTACCTCCGCGAGACCCTCGAGGTCTTCGCCGGTGGGGGCAAGCGCGAGTGAGGACGCGCGGTCACCGGGCGGCGCGGGAGGACGACTCCAACCCGCTGCATGACGCGACGTGGCTCTACAGCTACGCCGACCTGATGACTCAGCTCCTCATCTTCACGATCCTCATGGTCACGGTGCTCGGGGTGAAGGAGCAGCGCCCCATCCCGCCGCAACAGCAGCAGAAGAGGGACGAGCTCGTCGAGACCGTCGCGCAGGTCGAGAAGTACGTGAAGGAGAGCGGGCTCGGCGACTCCATGGCGCTCGACCGCGCTGCCGACCGGCTCGTCATCCGGATGAAGAGCGCGATCCTCTTCAAGGAGGCGCAGGCCTCGCTCACGCCGGAGGCCGAGAAGGTGCTCTCCGGGCTCGTGCCGGTGCTCGCTCGCGCGCCGTCGATGCTCCGGGTCGAGGGGCACACCGACGACGTGCCCATCAAGAGCCTGCAGTTCCCGTCGAACTGGGAGCTCTCGACCGCCCGGGCCATCTCGGTGATCCAGTACCTCGAGAACCTCGGCATCGATAGGGGACGGCTCTCCGTCGCCGGCTATGGCGAGTTCCACCCCCTCGCGCCGAACGACAGCACCGAGCGCCGGGCGCTGAACCGCCGCGTCGAGATCGTCGTCCTGGGGGGCTGACGTGGCCACGGTCATCACCCGCAAGAAGAACCAGGAGGACGAGGACATCTCGGCGTTCTGGCTCATCACCTACTCGGACATGGTGACGCTGCTCCTCTCCTTCTTCCTCCTCATGTACTCGTTCAGCGTGCTCAGCGAGGAGAACAAGCAGGAGCTCGTGGACGAGCTTCGCACGGTGTCGGAGAACCGCATCAAGGTGGAGAAGCCGCGCGAGGACCTCGAGGCGGCCGCCCGCGAGATCGCGAGCAAGTTCGAGAAGGACCAGGCGGTCGTGGAGAACACCGAGACCGAGGTGACGGTCGGGCTCTCCTCGGACGTCACCTTCGCCTCCGGCGAGGCGACGATGTCCGAGGCCGGGCGCGACGCCCTCGGGAAGGCGGGCGCGATCCTCGCGAAGCTGCCGAACGCGATCCGGATCGAGGGGCACACCGACTCCGTGCCGATGCGCGGCGGTCGCTACCCGTCGAACTGGCACCTCTCCGCTGCGCGCGCGCAGAGCGTCGTGCGTCTGCTCATCGACGCGGGCGTCGACGCGCGGCGCATGCAGGTGATCGGGTTCTCGGACACGCGGCCGCGCGCGGACAACGACACCGCGCCGGGTCGGTCGAAGAACCGCCGCATCGAGATCAAGATCATGAAGAAGGGGTCCGAGGCGACCTGACCTCCGGGCGCCGCGCGCCCGTCAGCCCTGCATCCCGAGGACGGCGATCCGGCCCGCCTCCCGCGCCACGAACAGCACGACCGTCCTCCCGCCCACGTCGGCGATCGCGACGAGCACGCCGGGGCGCGCGAGCGCCGCGAGCCGGGGAGGGGGGCGGCCGTGCTTCGCGACCGCCTCGGCGACGGGCACCACCTGGACCTCGCCGACGCGCGGGGCGGGGGCGGGCGCCCGATCGAAAAGGATCGTCCGCCATCTCCGACGGATCGCC
>DASWCJ010000285.1:0-4924 GCA_036390155.1 Anaeromyxobacter sp. | reverse complement strand
GTTGAACCCCCAGGTCGGCACGGATACCTTCTCGTGCCATGCGCAGCGACGGCCGGTCTCCTGGCGACGTCGAGGGTCTCCCGCTCCCCTACCGGCGCTTCTGGGACGACGCGCGCGGCGTGCTCCCGGAGGAGCGGCTCTTCTGCGATCCGCTCCGCACGCTCGCCTACGGGACGGACGCGAGCTTCTACCGGCTCGTGCCGCGGATCGTGGCGCGGGTCGCGGACGTGCCCGAGGTGCAGGCGCTCGTGGCGGCCGCGCGCCGGCACGGGACCCCGCTCACCTTCCGCGCGGCGGGGACGAGCCTCTCCGGCCAGGCGGTCACGGACTCGGTCCTCGTCCAGCTCTCGGGCTGGAAGGGGCGCCGCCTCCTCGACGGCGGCCTCGCCGTCGCGCTCGAGCCCGGCGTCGTCGGCGCCGAGGCGAACGGGCTCCTCGCGCCGCTCGGGCGGAAGATCGGGCCCGATCCGGCGTCGATCGCCACCTGCCAGATCGGCGGCATCGCCGCGAACAACGCGAGCGGCATGTGTTGCGGGACCGCCCAGAACAGCTACCGGACGGTCCGCTCGATGAAGCTCGTCCTCGCGGACGGCACCTTCGTCGACACCGGCGATCCCGCCTCGCGCGCCGCCTTCGCCGCCTCGCGCCGCGCGCTGCTCGACGGGCTCTCCGCGCTCCGGGCGGAGCTCCTCGCCGACGCCGCGCTCGCCGCGCGGGTCCGCGAGAAGTACCGGATCAAGAACACCACCGGTTACGGGCTCAACTCGCTCCTCGACTTCGAGGACCCGGTCGACCAGCTCGTCCACCTCGTCGTCGGGTCGGAGGGGACGCTCGCCTTCATCGCGGAGGTCACCTTCGCGACGGTGGAGGAGCACGCGCACCGCGCGAGCGCGCTCGCGATCTTCCCGGACGTCGAGACGGCGGCGCGCGCGACGCAGGCGCTCCACCGGGCGCGGGAGGAGGGGGTCGGGGTCTCCGCGGTCGAGCTGATGGACCGCGCCTCGATGCGCGCGGTCGAGGCGAAGCCGGGGCTGCCGCCGATCCTCCGCACCCTCCCGGAGGGCGCCTGCGCGCTCCTCGTCGAGGTGCGCGGCGCGGACGCCGCCGAGCTCGCCCGCGCGGTGGAGGGGGCGAAGGCGAGCCTCGCTGAGCTCCCGGTCCTCGCGCCGACCGCGTTCACCGCGGTGAAGGAGGAGTACGAGCGGCTCTGGGACGTGCGGCGCGGCCTCTTCCCGGCGGTCGGGGCGGCGCGCCGCGTCGGCACGACGGTCGTCATCGAGGACGTCGCCTTCCCGATGGCGCACCTCGCGGCCGGCACGGTCGAGCTGCAGCGGCTCTTCGCGAAGCACGGCTACGCCGAGGGAATCATCTTCGGCCACGCGCTCGACGGGAACCTCCACTTCGTCTTCACCCAGGGCTTCGCCGACCGCTCCGAGGTGGAGCGGTACGGCCGCTTCATGGACGAGGTCTGCGAGCTCGTCGCGGTGCGCTTCGGCGGGTCGCTCAAGGGCGAGCACGGGACCGGCCGGAACATGGCGCCGTTCGTGGAGCTGGAGTGGGGCGCGAAGGCGACCGGGATCATGCGGCGCCTGAAGGCGCTCCTCGATCCCGAGGGCATCCTGAACCCGGGCGTGATCCTGAACGAGGACCCCAAGGTCCACCTCGCCCATCTGAAGCCGATGCCGCCCGCGCACGAGCTCGTGGACCGCTGCACCGAGTGCGGGTTCTGCGAGCCGCGCTGCCCGTCGCGGTCGCTCACCCTCACGCCGCGCCAGCGGATCACGGTCCGGCGCGAGATCGCGCGCGCCGCCGCGGCGGGGGAGGGGGCGCGCGCCGCGCGGCTCGAGGAGGGCTACCGCTGGCTCGGCGACGACACCTGCGCCGCCGACGGCCTCTGCGCGACGGCCTGTCCGGTCGGGATCGACACGGGGAAGCTCACGAAGGCGCGGCGCGCGGAGGCGCGCTCGCCCCTCGCGAACGTCCTCGCCGATCTCGCCGCGGATCACTTCGGCCTCGCCTCCGCCGCGGCCCGCGCCGGGCTCACCGCGATGCGCGCACGCCCGGGCCTGCCCGTCCTGCGCGACGCGCTCCCGCGGCCGGCGCTCCCGACGTCGCGCGGGATCGCGCGCGGCCGCGACCGGGCCGCCGTCTACTTCCCGGCCTGCGTGCCGCGGATGATGGGGAACGCGCCCGGCGATCCCGATCCGCGTCCGGTGCAGGCGGCGATGCTCTCGCTCCTCGACAAGGCCGGGTTCGACGTCCGGATCCCGGACGGGCTCGAGAAGCTCTGCTGCGGCCTCGCCTTCGAGTCGAAGGGCTTCCCGCGCCAGGCGGACGAGAAGGCGCGCGAGCTCGAGCGCGCGCTCCTCGTCGCGACGGACGACGGAAAGCTGCCGGTCGTCTGCGACACGAGCCCCTGCGCGCATCGGATGAAGGCGACGCTCGACGCGCGCCTCGCGATCTTCGAGTCCGCCGAGTTCGTGCACGACCGGCTCCTGCCGCACCTGCGCGTTACCCGCGTGCCGGGGCCCGTCGCGCTCCACGTCACTTGCAGCGCGACGAAGATGGGGCTCGAGGGGAAGCTCCGCGCCCTCGCGGCGGCCTGCGCCGAGAAGGTCGTCGTCCCGCCCACCGGCTGCTGCGGCTTCGCGGGCGACCGCGGGTTCACGAACCCGGAGCTGAACGCCTCCGCGCTCCAGGGGCTGCGCGCCGCGGTGGACGGCTGCGCGCGCGGCTACTCGACCTCGCGCGCCTGCGAGATCGGGCTTTCCTCCCACGCCGGCATCCCGTATCAGTCGCTCGTGCACCTCGTCGACGCCTGTACCGCCGGAGCGACCCCGTGACCCCCAAGCCCCTCACCCTCGCCCTCGTCGGCGCGACTGGCGCCGTCGGGCGCACGGTGCTCGAGGTGATCGACGCGCTCGACGTCCCGGTGAAGGCGCTCCGGCCCTTCGCCTCGACGCGCTCCGCCGGCACGACGGTCGCGTTCCGGGACGACGACCTCAAGGTGGAGGCGCTCCGCGAGGGGGCCTTCACCGGGTGCGACGTCGCGATCTTCTGCGCCGGCCCGGCGGTCGCGAAGGAGTGGGCGGCGCGCGCCTGGGCCGAGGGGTGCGCGGTGGTGGACGACTCGCCTGCGTTCCGCGGCGAGGCCGACGTCCCGCTCGTCGTCCCGGAGGTGAACGGGGGGGCGGCAGCCGGGTTCCGGGCGCGGGGAATCGTCGCGAGCCCGTCCTCGGTCTCGATCGCGCTCTCCCTCGCGCTCGCGCCGCTCCGCGCGGCGGCGGGCCTCCGGCGCGTCGTGGTCTCGACCTACCACTCGGCCTCCGGGCTCGGGCAGGGCGGGGTCGAGGAGCTCGAGAGACAGGCGCGCGACCTCCTGAACCTCCGCGAGCCCGATCCCGCGGCGCGCTTCCCGCACCGGCTCGCGTTCAACGTGATCCCCCAGGTCGGCGCGTTCGAGGAGGGCGGCGCGACGGAGGAGGAGGCGCAGCTCGTCCGCGAGACGCGGAAGATCCTGGGCGAGCCCGCGCTGCCGATCTCCGTGACCGCGGTGCGGGTCCCGGTCTTCTTCGGCGACTCCGCCTCGGTGAACGTCGCGACCGCGAAGCCGCTCGGCGCCGCCGGGGCCCGCGCCGCGCTCGCGAAGGCGGCGGGCGTGAAGGTGGTGGACGACCCCGCGCAGCGCGTCTACCCGATGCCGTTGCTGGTCGGGAGCGAGGACGCCGCGCTCGTCGGCAGGCTCCGCGACGATCCGTCGCAGGAGCACGGGCTCGACCTCTTCCTCTCGATCGAGAACACGCGCAAGGGCGCGGCGACGAACGCCGTGCAGATCGCGATTCTGCTCGCGTCGCTCCTTTCGGCCTGAGCTTGTCGAAGGCCGGACCACGACGCCGAGCGCCGCCCCGATGACAATTTGGCAGCGCCACCAGGGAGCGCGATGCCAATTTGGCGCTCGCCGTCCCGTCCGGGCCCGCGCCTCCGGCCGATTCCGAAACGACTTCGCGGAGGTCGCTCGCTTGCCAGCGTGGCGTTCCGCTTGCACAATCGCGCCCGCATGAGCCGCGCACTCCTCCTCGTCACGATCCTCGCGGCGCCCGGGCTCGCGTCCGGCCAGGCGCTCCCGGCGCTGCCGTCGGCTGGCCAGATCACCTTCCCGACGGTCGCGCTGAGCGCGACGGACGGGTTCATCAACCTCGACGAGTGCCAGAACCATCGCAGCATCACGCTCCGATGGGCGATCTCGTACGTCTCGGGCGCGTCTGCCAGCAGCTTCATTCCCGGAGGCAGCTACCAGCTCTACGCGGCCAGCGGCAGCAAGGTGGCCACCACGGGGAACTGCGATACGGAGCCCAACGCCACCAACGGGGTCATCGCGGATCCGGCGAGCGACCTCATCAAGACCGGTCTTTCGGATCCCTCTGCCAACTTGAACTTCGACACCAGCACCATCGCCTCCGTCGCCGGTTTCGGCTCGTGCTCCGGAGGTGACACGCAGTTCCAGCTCTGCGTGATGGCGCGCGACAGCGGTGGCACGGTCGTCGGCACGGCCCGGACTACCCTCATCGCCTCGTTCGGTGCTCCCGCGACGCCCACAGGGGTCTCCGCCACCGCCGGAGACGGGGCGGCGAACGTCTCGTGGAGCGAGCCGGACAGCACGCCCGCCGGGCTGAGCTTCGAGATCGACGCGCAGGGAATCGGCACGATCGACCCCACGCTCCACCGGTCGTCGCGGGTCACCGGCACGAGCGACAGGATCACCGGTCTCGTGAACGGCGAGACTTATCAGATCAACGTGATCGCCTTCTCGGACGCGGACAACCCGAGCACCCCGTCCACGGACCCGGCCTTCGTGTCCCCCCAGCCCGTGAACGACTTCTGGGAGACCTACAAGGACGACTTCGGAGGGCGCGACTCAGGCGGC
>DASWCJ010000284.1:0-6352 GCA_036390155.1 Anaeromyxobacter sp. | reverse complement strand
GCCACCGGGCGTCCTGCAACTCAACTCCACCGAACTCATCCTGGGCCCACGCCGCCGCGCTCGCGCTCTTCACGCAACGCACGTCCCATGATTCCCCAGCGGCGCCAAGTTCTTAGGCGTCGCTGAGATCAATGGCGAGCCTGAGGGGAGAGGGTCAGGGAGAGGGGTGGGCGTCAGGTGGGCTTCGTGAGGAAGGCGCGCAGCGCCTCCCGGACCGAGCGCGCCACCTCGGGGGGGACCTGCGCCTGGCCTGCGTTCCGGCACATGGTGAGCGTCGACCGGAGCGAGTCGCACCGGCCCCGGCACGCGGCGCAGGTCTGCAAGTGCTTCTCGAGCTCCGCGCAGGCGCCCGCGTCGATCTCGCCCTCGAGCCGCCGCGAGAAGATCGTGACCACGTCCTGGCAGCCAGGTGAGGCTTGCGGCAGCTCGGGCGCGCCGTGGCCCAGGATCGGGGCGACGCGCTCGCGGACGGCGATGCGGGCGCGGTGGAGCCGGCTCTTCACCGCCTCGACCGAGATCCCGAGCACCTCCGCGACCTCGGCCGCGGCGAGTCCCTCGACGTCGCGCAGGATCAGCACCTCGCGGTACATCGGGTCGAGCTCGGCGATGGCGGCGTCGAGCACGCCGCGGAGCTGGCGGGCGGCGGCGTCCTCCTCGGGGGTTCGCCGCGCGTCGGGGATCTCGAAGGACGCCTCGGCCTGCGCCTCCAGCGACTCGATCCGCTCCGGCGCGAACTTCGAGGTGCGCCGCTTCTTCAGGCAGAAGGAGCGGGCGATCGTGTAGAGCCAGGTGGTGACCGACGACGCCCCGCGGAAGTCGGGGAGGGTGCGGGCGGCGGCGAAGAGGGTCTCCTGCAGGACGTCCTTCGCGTCCTCCGACTCGCCGCACATCTTCATGCCGAAGCGGTAGACCGCGCCCTGGTGGCGCTCGAGGAGCTTCCCGAGCGCGCGGCGGTCACCCGCACGGGCGGCCTCTACGAGCTCCTGATCGTCGCCCGGCACCGTCACGCCCCGACCACCACGTTCCAGGGCCGGACGCGGTGCCCGGTGACGACGCCGTTCTTCACGTAGGGATCGCCCGCGACGAACGTCTCCACCTCGGCGGCGGAAGCGACGTCGAACACGAACAGCGCTCCGCCCGACGGCGGGTCGTAGGCACCGGCCATGCGGAGCTTCCCCTGCGCGTGCCACTCGCGGGCGTGGGCGAGGTGCGCGTCGCGGAAGGGCGTGCGCCGCGTGAGGACGTCCGGGACGTAGTCGTAGTGGAGCGTGACGAGCATGGACCGTTTCCTAGCACGGGCCGGGCGCGGCCGCCCGCGGTCGTTCAGTCCTTCACCGCCCGGTCGGTGAGGGTGAGCCCGCGGTCGAGGATCGCGAACGCCTCGCGCAGGTCCGCCTCGGTCACGACGAGCGGCGGGTTCGTGAAGAACCCGTTCCAGCGGACGAACGTGAAGAGCCCCTCGTCCCGGAAGAACCGGGCGAGGGCCGTCATCTCGTCCGAGGTGCCGTTGAAGGGCGCGAGCGGCTCCATCGTGCGCCGGCTCCGGACGAGCTCGACCATGCCGAAGAGCCCGAGCGATCGGACCGCGCCGACCGACGGGTGGCGAGCGGCGAGGTCGGCGAGGAGACGCGCGAGGACCTTTCCCATCTCCCGCGCGCGCTCGACGAGCCCGTCCTCCTCGTACACTCGGATCGTGGCGAGCGCGGCGGCGCAGGCCACGGGGTGGCTCCCGTAGGTGAGCCCGCCCGGGAACGGCCGATCGCGGAACGACTCCGCGATCTCGCGGCGCATCGCCACCGCGCCGAGCGGGACGTACGAGGAGGTGAGCCCCTTCGCCATCGTGAGGAGGTCGGGGACGACGCGCCAGTGGTCGACCGCGAACCACGCGCCGGTCCGGCCGAAGCCGGCCATCACCTCGTCGCAGACGAGGAGGATGCCGTGGCGCGTGCAGAGCTCGCGGACGCCCTGGAGGTACCCGTCGGGCGGGACCAGGACCCCGTTCGTGCCGGTCACCGTCTCGAGGATCAGCGCCGCGATGGTCCGGGGCCCCTCGAGCTGGATGACCTCCTCGAGGTTCGCGAGCGCGGTCGCCACGTCGTCCCAGCCGCGCGCGATGCCGTGGTACGGGTCGAGCACGTGGACGACGCCCGGCATCCCCGGCTCGTTCGGCCAGCGCCGCGGATCGCCGGTGAGCGCCATCGCCCCGGCGCTCGCGCCGTGATACGAGCGGTAGCGCGCGAGGATCTTGTGCCTCCCGGTGAACTGGCGCGCGAGCTTCACCGCGTTCTCGTTCGCCTCCGCGCCGCCGGTCGTGAAGAAGAAGACGTCGAGGTCGCCCGGGGTGAGCGTCGCGAGCTTCGCCCCGAGGAGCGCGCGCGGCGCGGTCGCGAGCGAAGGCGCGACGTAGGCGAGCGTCGCGACCTGCTCCTGGATCGCCCGGACCACCCGGTCGTCGCCGTGCCCGATGTTCACCGACATGAGCTGGCTGTTGAGGTCGATGAAGCGCTTCCCCTCCGGGGTCCAGAAGTGGACGCCCTTCGCGCGCGCGACGGGGATGGGATCGACCTTCCCCTGCGCGGACCACTCGAAGAGCGTGTGCTTGCGCGAGAGGGCGACGATCTCGTCGCCGGAGAGGGCGGTCGGGGAGGGGCTCATCCCGCGAGCGTAGCCGGATCCGGAGGGGTGCGCCCAGGCGTCTGGCTCCGGCGGCGACGCGGGGGGCCGGCGTGGTATACGCGAGCCCACTGGCCCCGTAGCTCAGGTGGATAGAGCGGCGGTTTCCTAAACCGCAGGTCGCGTGTTCGAGTCACGCCGGGGTCACTTCTCTCCCTGCGATCGTGGCGGCTCTTCATCGAGTGGCCGCTCGCCCGGGTGTTCGCTCCGGGGGGGCATGCCGCCACGGACGCATCCCCAAACCGGACCCGCTTGGCGCTCTCCACGCGCGATACGCTGCGGGACCCCGTTCGAGTGGGCGGGCTTCACACCCCTTGGAGAAGCCTACGTTCGTGTCGATGCCGGAGGTTCGGACCGCGCAGATCCGGATGACCTCGGCCGTCCGGGCTGCCGGTGTCACGGCCGTCGTCGTCGGTGGCTTTCACCTCTGCGCGTGGCTCGCGGGGACCGCCGCACGCTGGTCGGCCTCCGGCGCGATCACGATGAAGACCAACTCCGCACTTGGCATCACGCTCGCCGGCTCGGCGTTGCTGGTGCTCGGGCCCGCGGCTCGACGAGGATGGCAACGCTGGGCGGGCGTCGCCGCCTCCGCGCTCGTGCTGCTCATCGGCGCGTTGACCCTCGGCGAGCACCTGCTCCATCGCGACCTGGGCCTCGACCAGCTCCTCGCGACCGAACCCGTGGGCGCGGTGGCGACGGCGAGCCCCAATCGCATGGGGATACCGGCGTCCTCGAGCCTCTCCCTGATCGGCCTGGGCCTGCTCGCGCTCGCCTGGCGTCGCACACGGCCGGTGGCGCCGTACCTCGGCGTCGCGACGTTCTTCATCAATCTCGTGCCGGCCGTCGGGTATCTGCTCGGCGTCGTCGCCTTCTACGGACGTGAGAGGACCCGGATCGCGTGGCCGACCGTCGTCGCGTTGCAGGTCCTCGGGCTCGGGCTGACGTTGGCGCATCGCAGCGGCGGGCCGGCGGCCGCGTTGCTCCGCCGGGACGCGGGCGGAACGTTCCTGCGTCGAGTGCTCCCCTGGACTGTGCTGGTTCCGCTGGCGCTCGGCTTCCTCAGGCTGCAAGGCGAGCGCAGGGGGCTGTACGACGCGACCGCCGGCACGGGAGCGCTGGTGATCGCCCTGGTGCTCTTCTTCTCGCTGTTCCTGTGGCGCGGCGCCGCCAACCTGAGCCACGCCGTGGCGAAGCAGGGGCAGGCGAACGAGGCGCTCCTCGACAGCGAGCAGAAGTACGCAACCATCTTCCGCAGGTCGCCGCTGCCGAAGGCCTGGACGAAGCTGCCCGAGAGCACGCTCGCGGACGTGAACGATGCGTGGGTGGCCTGGACGGGCATCCCTCGCGAGGAGGCCATCGGAAAGACGACGGTCGAGCTCGGGCTCCTCGTCGCCGAGGACTGGAGCCGGTTCCACGGGCATCTCCTCGCGCACGGGTCGGCCGCAGAGGAGGTGACGTTCGTCACGAGGGCGCGAGGGCCCCGGACGGCGTTGGCGCGGGCCGAGGTCGTGACGCTCGCCGGGGTGCGGTACATGCTCGGCGTGTTGCAGGACGTCACCGAGCAGAAGCGGACGCAGCAGGCGCTTCGCGAGAACGAGGAGCGCGCCCGGGCGAGGGCGTTGGAGCTTCAGACGGTGCTCGATGCCGTGCCGGCGGCCGTCTGGATCGCCCGCGACCCCCGCGGGGACCGGATCGACGCGAACGGCTTCGGGGCCGAGCTCCTTCGCCGACGACCGGACCAGAACGTTTCGCTCACCGCGCCTGGCGAGGACCGGCCGCTGCACTACCACGTCGAGCGCGGGGGTCGCACCCTCCGGCCCGACGAGCTGCCGCTCCAGAGCGCCGCACGAGGGCAGGCGAGCCTGAACACCGAGATCGACCTCGTGTTCGACGACGGCGCGGTGCGGCACCTGCTCGGGAGCGCGGTGCCGCTGCTCGACGGCGAGGGCCGGCCGGTCGGATCGGTGGGCGCCTTCATCGACGTGAGCGAGCGAAAGGCCGCCGAGGAGGGGCTTCGCGAGTCGGATCGCCGGAAGTCGGAGTTCCTCGCCGTCCTCTCGCACGAGCTGCGAAATCCGCTCGCGCCCATCCGCAACGCCATCTACATCCTCGATCGCGCCGACGCGACGAGCGAGCAGGCGGCCCGCGCCAGGGACATCATGCGGCGCCAGACGGCGCACCTCGTGCGCATGGTCGACGACCTTCTCGACGTGATGCGCATCTCGCGCGGGACCGTCCAGCTGAAGCGGCAGCGCCTCGACCTCGCCGACGCCGTCCGCGAGGCGACCGACGACCTGCGGCCGGTGTTCGAGCGAAGCGGCGTCGAGCTCCGGGTCGAGCACTCCGGCGGCACGACGTGGGTGGACGCCGATCCGACGCGCCTCGCCCAGGTGCTCGGGAACCTCCTCCAGAACTCGGTCAAGTTCTGTCCCTCGGGCGGCACCGTATGCGTGAGCACGGCCGCCGCGGGCGGATCGGCGCGGTTCCGCATCAAGGACAGCGGCATCGGGATCGCGACCGGCCTGCTGGAGCAGATCTTCGAGCCGTTCGCCCAGGCGGACCAGGGTCTCGCGCGCACGAGCGGCGGCCTCGGGCTGGGCCTCCACCTCGTGAAGTCCTTGGTCGAGCTGCACGGCGGGACCGTCTCCGCCTCGAGCGAGGGGGCCGGACGTGGGGCGGAGTTCGTCGTGTCCCTGCCGCTCGCCGAGAGCGACCCGAGACCTGCTCAGGCGTGGAGGGTCGCGAGCGGAGGCGAGGTGCGAGACGTCGTCGTCATCGAGGACGACGCCGACGCCGCCGAGGCGCTCGCGGACGTGCTCGGGCTCCTCGGCCATCGGGTCCGGGTCGCTCGGGACGGCCGCTCGGGGCTCGCGCTCGCCCGGGAGCGAATGCCGGACGTCATCCTCTGCGACATCGGCCTGCCCGACATGGACGGGTACGAGGTGGCGCGCACGGTTCGCGGGGTGGGCTCGGCCCGCGGCACGCGGCTCGTCGCGCTGACGGGCTACGCGCAGCCCGAGGATCGGCAGAGAGCCCTCGAGGCGGGCTTCGACGCGCACCTCGCGAAGCCGCCAGACCCCGAGGCGCTGGCGCGAGCGCTCGCGGGGTAGCAAGAAAACCCCTACCTCCGGGTCGTTCCTGGTGTGGTAAACACTCCGACCCCGCGGGGCAGCTTGCGCTACAGGCGCCTCTCTTCGATCGCTCCTCTCCCCGCGTAGCGGGGGGAGGCAGGGAGGGGGGCTGGCTGCGGGGAGCGGAAAGGGACGGGTCAATGGAGAGAGCCAGGGAGAAGATCGCGACGCTCGCGCCAGGGAGGCTCGGCGGGCTGCTGTCGCAGGGGCTCCGCGGGCACCACCCGCTCTTCGAGCGGGACTCGATCCTCGCCGCGTTCGCGCTCCCCGACGCTCCGGTCGCGCGCGAGGACGCGAACGAGGTCGGGCACGCGCTCCTCGCGATCTGCCGCGACCCGCTTCGGGTCGCCCGGGGGACCATCGCCCAGCTCTCCGACTCGGCGCGGATCTCGCTCATCCGGCTCTATTTCCGCCTCCTCGACCGTGCCGAGGAGGAGCGCGCCTCGCTAAACTGAGCGATGCGCGTCCCAGCGGCACTCGACCGCGCCCGGGCGACGATCCCGAGTCCACTCGTCGACGTCCTCCGCCGGCTGGGCGAGGCCGGTCAC
>DASWCJ010000283.1:0-10358 GCA_036390155.1 Anaeromyxobacter sp. | reverse complement strand
CGTGGCCCGACTGCACGATGCGGGGCCCGGCGAGCGGGTCGTTCCCGGCGGCCGCCATCGCGTAGAGGTCGTAGTTGAGGTAGCCGGTCGTCCGGAAGTAGGCGAGCGCGTCGAGCGCGGAGTACTTGTTCAGCCCGGCCCTGTCCTCCCACGCGTCCGACATGCCGTCGCAGTCGGTGTCGAGCTTCCCGTCCGAGGTCTGGCAGGAGGTGGGGAGCAAGGTCCCGCTCCCGAACCGCTCGATGCGGCCGCTGGAGGTGCTCGCCACGGCGAGGTCGCCGTTCTTCAGGATCGCGACGCCGGTGGAGCCCGAGAGCTGTCCCGGCCCCGTCCCGTACGTCCCGATCGTGCCGAGGGACGCGCCACTGCCGCTGTAGACGGAGACGATCGCATTCCACGAGTCGGACGCGTACACGCGCGCGAGGCTCGTCGAGCCGTCCGGGTCGGGACCCACCGCGATCCCGCCGCCGAACGCGATGGAGTTGCTCGCTTGGATCGGGCCCAGGTAATTGCCGTCGAGATCCCAGCCGAAGACCGAGTACTTCAGGCCCGGATCCCCACCGAACTCGGGGGCCGGCGTGCCCATCACCACCCAGGCGCGGTTCCCGGCGGCGTCGATCGCGACGTCCACCGGCTTCCCGGGCATGGGGATCTTCGTGACCAGCTGGCCGTTCGGGCGGACGACGACGAGGTCGCCGAAGGCCTGGAGGATCCAGAGCACGCTGCGCGTCGGATCCCACGCGAGCGGCCGCGCGCCGACGAGCGGGGGGTCGATCGGGACGTCCCCGATGTACCGGCCGGTCGCGGGATCCAGCTTCCGGAGGTGGCCCACGTACATCGACCCCGTGGTGACCCAAAGGAATCCATTGCCCTCGGTGATCCCGGTGACGGACTCGTCGGGGACCGAGATGAGGCCACGAACCTCGAGCTTGGGGGTCAAGAGCGTCACGAGCCCGCCGTCTATCGGCTGCTTGCCGTCCACGACGAAGAGGCCGTCGAGCCCGTCCCGCGAGACCACGAGGCGCGTCGGGGCGCGGAGCTCCGCGATCTGGAGGTCCCCCTGGAAGCTCGCGAGGACCACCGTGACGGGCTTCGTCATCGTCGTCGAGAGGCCGCCCACGGTGCTCACCGTGACGGACACCGCGTACGTGCCGGTCGTCGGCGGCGCCTGCCACGTCACGCTCGCGCCCGAGCCGGTGAAGCTGCCCGCCGGGGCGTTGGTGTTCGGGTCCACCGCGCTCCACGCGTACGTGAGGGGCTGCAGGACGGGGTTCGTGTCGAGCGCGGTGACGGAGAACGCGCCGGAGCCGGTCACGCCGAGCTGATCCGGACCAAAGACGTCGCCCACGACGGGCGGGCTGCCGACGTTCACGCTGATCGTCTTCGACGCGGCGGACGTGCAGGGGTCGGTCGTGACGACCTGGCACGCGACGCTGAAGCTCGCCCCCACGCCCGGGACCGACCAGGCGATCGATCCAGACGTCCCGGTGATCGATCCCGTCGTCGTTCCGTTCGGGAGCGTCCCGCCGCTGACCGTGATCGTGAGCGAGCTCACGACCCCGCCGGTCGACGAACAGCTGATCGTGGGCGTGGACGCCGCCGCCGGTGACGAGGGGCTGACCCAGAGCGTGAGCGCCGGCGTGACGACGGTGCCCCAGCACAGTGCCATGGCGGCGACGCGCACCGGCGCCATCAACAGGGCCGCAACGAGCGCGACGGCCGCAGACACGTAGACCCGGTTCCCCATGCCCCTTGGGCGTTGCAAGGGCCGATCCTCCGTGGCGAAACGGGGCAAGCACCCGTTATCCCCGGTCCGCCAAGGGAATCGCGGTGCGGACGCCCCCTGGAACCGGACGAAAGGCGGAGGGGCGGGAGCGACTGGGTGAAATCCCCCATATCCGGGTCTTTTGCCGCGCGGGGGCTTGCCCCATGCTCGACGCGCACCTTGCCCTACATTTCCCCACCCGGCGTCAGGGAGGGTGGCGGAGCACGACCCTGGGTCAGGCCGGGGCGACCGGGGTCGCGTGGTACGCTCCCCCCGGCTCATGGTCCTCCGCATCCTCCGCGGCGCCCTCCGGCTGCATCCGGCGCGCCTCGCCCTCGTCGTCCTCTCCACCGCGATGGGCGCGGGGATCGCCGCGGCACTCGGCTCGGTCGCGCTGCAGGCCGAGGAGCGGATCGCCCGCGAGCTCCGCTCCTTCGGCGCGAACATCGTCGTCGAGCCCGTCTCCGCCGCGGCGCCCGGCGTGGCGCCGACGGGCGCCGCCGCCGCGCTCGCGGAGCAGGATCTGCAGCGCGTCCTCACGATCTTCTGGCGCCACAACGTGGTCGGGATCGCGCCGTCGCTCACCGCGCCGGCGACCGCCTCGGGGGCCGGCGGGCGCGAGCGCGCGCTCGTCGCCGGGGTCTGGTTCGACCGCCGCCTCCCGCGCGCGGAGGGCGGCGATCCGCTGCGGGGCGGCGTCGTTCCGCTGTTCCCCTACTGGCGCGTGGAGGGCCGTTGGCCCCGCGAGGGCGAGGCGTCCGCCGCGGTGGTGGGCCGGGCGCTCGCGGCGCGCCTCGGCGCCCGCACCGGCGAGCGGATCACCGTCGATCCAGGCGGCGGGCCGCGCGAGTTCGACGTCGTCGGCCTGCTCGCGACGGGCGGGCTCGAGGAGGACGAGATCCTGCTCGACCTCGCCGCCGCGCAGGCGCTCCTCGGCCGGCCCGGCGCCGTCTCGCGCGCGCTCGTCTCGGCGGTCACCGTCCCGCTCGACGGGTTCGGCCGCCGCGAGCCGGCCGGCATGACGCGCGGCGAGTTCGAGAAGTGGTTCTGCACGCCCTACGTGACGAGCGTGGCGAGGCAGGTGGAGGAGGCGATCCCGGGCAGCCGCGCCCGCCCGGTCTGGTCGCTCGCCGAGGCGGAGGCGCGCGTGCTCTCGCGGCTCGGGATCCTGATGGCCATCCTCGCCGGGCTCTCGCTCGCCGCCGCGGCCCTCGCGGTCGCCTCGACGTTCGCGGCGCGGGTGCTCGGCCGCCGGACCGAGATCGCCCTCCTCCGCGCCACCGGCGCGTCCGCGGGGCAGGTGGTGCTCCTGCTCGGGACCGAGCTCCTCGCGCTCGGCGCCGTCGGCGGCGTCCTCGGCGCCGCGCTCGCGGCGGTGCTCGTCCGCGTGCTCGGGCAGGCGGTCTTCGGCACGCCGCTCGAGCCCGGCGCCGCCCTCGCCCCGCTCGCCATCGCCGGGGCGCTCGTCGTCGCGGCCGCCGGCGCGGTCTGGCCGATCCGGCGCGCGCTGCGGCTCGACCCCGCCCCCGAGCTCAAGGAGGCCGCCTAGTGCCTCGACCGCGCGCGAAGGGCCGGCCCTTCTTCGGCCGGTGGCTGCGCCGCTCCGTCGCGCGCAGCCTGCAGGCGGGCGCGGTCGGGACCGCCTCGCTCGCCCTCGCCGCGGCGCTCGTCTTCTGCCTCGTCGCCGTGTCGGGCGGCGTCGAGCGCAGGCTCGGCGCGGAGCTCGCGGCGTACGGCGCGAACCTCCTCGTCCTGCCCCGGTCGGCGCCGCTGCGGTTCGGCCTGGGCGCGCTCGAGCTCGGTCCGGTGGAGGAGGACCGGCGGCTCGCCGAGGCGGACGTGCGCGCGCTCGCGGGGGCGGCCGGCGCGGGCGTCGAGACCGTCGCGCCCGCGCTCCTCGCCCGCGTCCGCGTGGACGGGACCGCCGCGGGCGCGATCGGGTATCCCTGGGACGCGCTCCGCCGGCTGAACCCGCTCTGGCGCGTCACGCCCCGCTGGCCCGAGGGCGGCGAGGCGATGGCGGGCGCGGCCCTGGCGCGACGGCTCGGCCTCGCGCCCGGGCGAGAGGTCGAGGTCGCCGCCGCGGACGCGCCGGGCGCAACGCGCCCCGCGCGCGCCGCCCGCGTCCGGATCGCGGGCGTCGTCGAGACGGGCGGTCCCGAGGACGAGGACCTCTTCCTGCCGCTCGGGCTCGCCCAGGAGCTCGCGGGCGCACCCGGGCAGGTCTCCCTCGCGCTCGTGCGCGCCGACCTCCGCGGCCGCACGCCCGACGCGGCGGCCCGGGCGATGGAGGCGGCGGTCCCGGGCGCGGAGGCGCGGACCCTCACCCAGGTGGCGAGCGCGGAGGCGTCGCTCCTCGCGAAGGTGCGCCGCCTGCTCCTGCTCGTCACGGTCGCGCTCGGGGCGGCGGCCGCGTTCACCATCTCCGGCACCCTCGGGATGCTGCTCCTCGCGCGCCGGCAGGAGATCGGGCTCTACCTCGCGCTCGGCGCGCCCCCGCGCACCGTGCGCGCGCTGCTCCTCGCCGAGGCGGCGGTGAGCGGCCTCGCGGGCGGCGTGGCGGGCTGCGTCGTCGGCGCGCTCGCCGCGGAGGCGGTCGCCGCGAGCGTGTTCGGCGCCGCGGTGCCGCTCGGCTGGACGGCGGCTCCGCTCGCGCTCGCCGTGGCGCTCGTCCTCGCGCTCGGCGCCGCGCTCTGGCCGGTGGAGCGGGCCCTCCGCATCTCGCCGTGCGATACTCTGCGGGCGTCCTGACGGCGACGGCATGCCCGGCGAGCCCATCCGAATCGAAGGCGTCGCGCGACGCTACGGAGACACCGAGGCGGTGCGCGGGCTCGACGCGACCTTCGCCGCGGGGAGCTGGATCTCCCTCGTCGGCCCGTCCGGCTCGGGGAAGTCCACCCTCCTCCACCTCCTCGGCGCGATGGACGCGCCGAGCGCCGGGCGGATCCTCGTCGGGGAGACGGACCTCTCCGCGCTCGAGCCGGCCGCGGCGCCGCGCTTCCGGCGCGAGCGGGTCGGGTTCGTGTTCCAGCAGCACCACATGGTCCCCTACCTCTCCGCGCTCGAGAACGTGATGCTCGCGCAGTGGCTCCACAGCCTCGCCGACCCCGCCGAGGCGGAGGCCGCGCTCGCGCGCGTCGGGCTCGGCCACCGCGCCTCGCACCTGCCCTCGCAGCTCTCGGGGGGCGAGCGGCAGCGGGCCTGCATCGCCCGCGCGCTCGTGAACGAGCCCGGGCTCCTGCTCCTCGACGAGCCGACCGGCGCGCTCGACTGGGCGAACGCGCTTCAAGTCCTGCGCCTCCTCGCGCGGCTCCACGCGGAGTCCGGGTTCACGGTGGTCTGCGCGACCCACAACCCGGCGGTGGCCCGGTGGGGAGACCGGATCGTCACCCTGCGCGACGGGCGCATCGCCTCGGACGAGGCCATCGTCGCGGAGCGCGCGGTGGAGGGAGCGTGACGAGCCCGGAAGACCGCGCCGCGAGGGCGCGCGCCGCTTCGGGGGACGCCGCACCCCTCTCCCTGCCCCTCTCCCCTGAGGGGAGAGGGAATTCGGGGGACGCCGCACCCCTCTCCCTGGCCCTCTCCCCTGAGGGGAGAGGGAAATGGAGGCGCAGGCTCGCCGTCGCCGCGGCGATCGTCGCCGGCGCGATCGCCGCCCTGGCGGCCGCGCAGGCCCTCCTCGCGCCGCCCGCGGCCCTCGACCGCGCGCGGCGGGGCGCCGCCGCCGAGGGGCCCGGGGGCGAGCAGGTCGTGGCGCTCGAGCTCGCCGGGGGCGCCTACGCGCCGAACGTGGTGCGGGTCCGCGCCGGGGCCCCGCTCCGGCTGCGCGTCACGGTCCGCGACGCCGACACCTGCGCCACCCGGCTCCTCGTGCCGGACCTCGGGGTCGATCTCGCGCTCGTGCCGGGCGGCACCTCCGAGGCGCTCGTCGCCGCCCCCGCGCCGGGCGGCCACGTCTTCACCTGCGCCGCGAAGATGGTGAAGGGCACCATCGTGGTCGAGTGATCGCGATGTGGGACGCCTTCGCCGTCGCATTTCGTGTCGGCCTCGAGGGCGCGATCGCCGGCGCGCTCGGATGGGCGGCCCTGCGGGGCACCTCGCTCCGGCGGGCGGCGGGGCCGTTCGCGATCGCGATCGTCCTCGGGCTCGCGCTCGGGCTCGCGGCGACCCTCGCGCTCCGGGCGCGCGGCCTCGCCGCCGCCGATCTCGCGCCCGGGCTCCGGCGGATCGAGCACCTCTACGCCCTCGGCCTCGCGGCGATCGCGCTGCTCGTGGCGGGGAGCACCGCCGACGAGCTCGGCGCGGGCGCCCTGCGGCCCGTCGCCGTGTCCGCGGCGCTCGCGGCGGGGCTCCTCGTGCTGCTCCCCGAGGGCGCGGCGCTCGCGGGTCGGCTCGAGGACCTCGCCGTGCTGCGCGGGGGCGCCGGACCGGTCGCGACCGCCGCGGCGCTCGGCGTCGGGGCGGCGGCCGCGCTCGGGATCGGCGCGGGCCTCGCCGCGGCGTGGGCCGGCGTGGGACGCTTCCTCGGCCCGGCGGCGCTCGCGGCGCTCCTCCTCGCGCTCGAGCTCGTCGGGATCGCCGCCGTGGCGGTGGACGCGCACACGCTCCCGATCGCGCTCACGGGCGTCGTGTCGCGGGTCGTGCACGACGCCCTCCACCTCGTGTTCGTGGTGCTGCAGGTCCCCGACCACGCCTTCCTCGAGGACTGGGCCTACCAGCTCATCCTCGAGTTCCTCGAGCCGGCGGTGCACGCGGCGCTCGCCGCCGTGGTGGTGTCGGCCCCGCTCGCCGCCGCGTGGGGCGCATTCCACGAGCGGCCGCCCCCCGCCCCGCCCGCGGACGCGCGCGCGCCCGCGCGCCGGCTCGCGCGCGCGGCGCACCTGCGCGCCCGCCGCCTCGGCGGCCTCCCGTACGCGGCCGCGATCGCGCTCGCGGTCCTCGCGATCGGAGCGGCGAGCGCCGGGAACCGCGAGCTCTACGATCCGCTCCCCGCGCCGGTCGTGGACGACGGCGGCGGGCGGATCGTCGTGCCGCTCGGGGACCCGCTCCGCGGCGCCGAGGCGCGGATGCGGAAGTGGGTCTACGCCGCCGGAGGCCGCGCGATCGTCTTCTTCACGGTGCGGCGGCCCGACGGCGCGATCGCGGTGGCCCTCGACGTCTGCGACATCTGCCAGCCGAAGGGCTACGCGCAGATGGGCGCGGGCTACGTGTTCTGCAAGTACTGCAAGACCCCCATCCCCATCGACACGGTGGGGCGGCCGGGCGGCTGCAACCCGATCCCGCTCCCCGACGCCGTCGTCGAGGGCGGCATGCTCGTGGTGCCGCGCGAGAAGCTCGTCGCCGCCTGGGAGAAGCGCATGGGAGGCGCGCGGTGACCGCCGGGCGCGTCCTCACCGCGTTCCTCTTCTACGTCGTCGCGGCCGACTTCGCGGTGGGGATGGGCTTCGTCGGCGCGGTCGGCTCGCCGGTCGGGTTTGCGCTCCTCGCGCTCGCCGGCACGCTCCTCGCGCTCGACGCCGTCCGGGCGGCGCGGGCGAAGGGCGTACCGCGGCTGCTCGCCGCCGCGCGGGTCCTCCTCCGCGCCGGCGCCGCGATCGCGCTCGTCGGGATCCCCGCGAGCCTCGCGCTCCGGGGCAGCAGCACCGTCTCGGCCGGCGAGGGGCAGTCGTTCGGCGGGAACCCGCCGCTCCGGTTCGGGGAGGTCACCCTCGCGCCCCGCGGCCCCCACCTCCTCTCGAAGACCGTTGAGGTCGTGGCCGCCGCGGAGGGGCAGGAGCCGGTGCGGATCGGCCTCTTCCCCCCGACCTCGCTCGTCGGGCGCCAGTGGTCGGTGTTCCGCTTCGGCTACGCCCCGGGCCTCAGGGTCGTCAGCGCGGGCGGCGAGACGGTCACGGACGGCTTCGTGAAGCTCGGGACGATGACGCAGTCCGAGGAGACCGCGTCGCTCGTGCAGTGGACCCCGGAGGAGAACCTCATGATGGGCGCGGGGACGTTCCCGCCCCGCCTCGAGGACCTGGTCTCGCCGCCCGGCTCCGGGCTGCACGTCTTCCTGCGGATGGTCGAGGCCACCCTGGGCGGCGTCCGCCGCGACCTCCGCGATCCCGACGCCTACCGCTGGCTCCTCGACGGCCGCCCGGAGCAGCCGGCGTTCGAGGTCCAGGTGTTCCGGGGGCGCGAGCGGGTCTACGCCGGGCGCCTCCGGGCCGGCGAGGAGGCCCGGTTCGACGGGGGCGCCGTCTCGATCGCCCCCGAGGTCCGGCTCTGGGTGGACCTCATCGCGACGACCGACCCGTTCCTGCCCGTCGCGATCACCGGGCTCGCGCTCTTCGCCCTCGGGGCCGTGCTCCGCGCCGGCCTCGCCCTCGCCGCGCTCACGCGACGCCGCGCAGCGGCCCCGCCGCGAGCTCCGCCCGCACCGTCGCCACCCGGCGCCTGAGCCGGCGCCAGAAGGCGACCCCGGCGACGACGAGCGCCGCCGCGACGACGTGCTTCACGACGAGCGCGGTCACCTGGCCCCGCCCCGCCGCGTTCGCCCACTCGAACTCCCCGTACCAGATGGTGCGCGGGATCCCGCCGAGCACGATCCAGGCGAGCGAGAACCGCGCGAGCTTCGTCATGCGCTCCGCGATGTCGAGGAAGTACCGGGCCGCCTCCGCGCCCCGCGGCCCCGCCTCGTACCGGCGGAGGAGCACCACGAGGGCGAAGGCGCTCGCCGCGAGGAGCGCGGTCGCCACGTCATGGAAGTAGTTGTTCATCATCAGGGCGATGCCGGCGCCGGGGCTCATGCCGCGCTCTCCTTCGCGGGCGCGGACGCCGCGGCGAGCTGCGCGTGCTCGCGCGCGTACTGCCGGAACGCCCGCCCCTGCGGGAACTGGATCATCCAGGAGGTGATGTGGCTCATCGGGAACCCACGCCAGCCGACCTGCGCGACCCGCCGCAGGATCCGCGGCAGCGTGAACAGCCGCGCGCGCAGGTCGATGATGAGGTCCTCGCGCTCCTTCGGCGTGAGGGACGGATGCTCGAAGACCGCGTGGTTCCCGTCGTACTCGTCCCACCCGAACCCGGGACGGAGGAAGGGCCGGTACTCCTCGTACAGCTCGGTCCCGGGGAACGGCGTCGTCATCACCGGGTGGGCGGAGACCTTGAGCTCGTCGCAGAGCGCGAGGAGCCCCTCGTAGTCCGCGCGGACGTCCTCGCGCCCGCCGAGCATGGTGAAGAGCATCACCTCGATGCCGTGGTCGCGGATGCGCTTGATCTGGTCGCGGCGCTGCCGCCCCTGCTTCGAGACCGCGCGGTAGGCCTCGAGGCTCCGGAGGTTGTTCGACTCCCAGCCCACCAGCACCGCGGTGAGGCCGGCGCGGCGCGCGTCGTCGAGCAGCTCGTCGGCGCGGTCGTGGTCGAGCGTGACGAGGTCGCCCGAGCCGAACCACCACTTCCCGCGGACCGACCGCGCCATCTCGGCGTAGAGATCAATCGAGCGCTTCACGTTCACGCCCCAGATGTTGTCGTCGATGCCCCAGAACAGCCGCCGCTTCGACGCGGCGACCTCCCGGACGACGTCCTCGATCGGCCGCACGCGGGAGCGGCCGCCGAAGAACTCGTGGACGGAGCAGAACGTGCAGCGGTGCGGGCAGCCGCGCGAGGTCTGGAAGTAGCCGTAGACGTAGCTCGTCTTCCAGAGGTCCGTGACCGGGTGCGGGAGCCCGTCGAGCTCGGGGAAGTGGCCGTGGTAGACCGCCTCCGGCGCGCCGCGGGCGAGATCGGCGAGGAGCCGCGCCCAGACGGTCTCGGCCTCGCCCACCACGATCGCGTCGGCGTGCGCGCGCGCCTCGTCGGGGAGCGCGGAGACGTGGATGCCGCCGAGGAAGACCTTCTTGCCCGCGGCGCGGAGCCGGTCGGCCATCCGGTAGGCCCAGGGCGCCTGCGGCGTGAGGACGGTGAACCCGACCGCGTCGGCGTCCACCTCCTCGGGGACGAGTGGCTCCTTGTTCGCGTCGAGGAGCGCGAGCTCGACGTCGGGCGCGACCTGCCGCGTGAGGCCGGCGAGGTACTCCAGCACCGGGGGCGCGATGGGCAGCCCCTTCGACATCTGACCCTTCTCGCCGAAGGGGGGGGAGACGAGGAGGAGCTTCATCGAGACCGGATCTAGCAGACGGCCGCGTCCCGGGCCACGGGGCAGCGCCCGCCGCCCGGGGTGGGCCCAATGCCGGTCACTTAGCGGCCGGCCGCTAACGGCGAACGCTCCCGTCGGGCCTCGGGCATGGCCCCCGGTCCTCCTGCGCCGCCGCCAGGGTCGCAACCGGCACCGGATGGTCGAACGGGTCCAGAAACGTAGACGCCGGCGCACGCCCGGGCGCGCCAGCTCCGCGCGAGAGCGTTCCCGTACGGTGGCGGGCACGGCGAGCACCATGGGCGCGGCCCCGAACGTTCACTGGGTCCGACGCGCGAAGCTGTCACGCCGCGTGCACGCCGGCTCGCGTACGGACACCGTATCCGAACGCAGCGACGGCGGCGTGCTCGTCGGAGGGGGCCAGCCCGGGCCCGCGCGCGCCGCCGATGGGGCTACGGCCTACCGCGGCGTCCTGAAACGTGC
>DASWCJ010000282.1:0-9340 GCA_036390155.1 Anaeromyxobacter sp. | reverse complement strand
TCGTCCTCGCGCTCCTCCCGGCGGACGCGACGTTCTCGATGCTGGGCCGGACCGACCACCACGTGCTCGAGTCCCTGCTGTGCACGGTCGCGTTCCTCGCATTCGCGTGGGGCCTCCGCCAGCCCGAGCGCCGGAGGCGGTCCGGGCCGCTGCTCCTCGCGGTCACGCTCGCGCTCGCGTTCTGGAACTGGCCGGGGAGCGCACTCTATCCACTCGTGCTCGCGGCGTTCACCGCGACCTGGACCGTGGCGATGCCCGCGGGCGACGCGGTCGCCCGGCGAATGGCGCGGGATCTACTCCTCGGCTGCGGCGTCGGCGCGGCCCTCCTCGCGTCCTCCGTCGCGCTGATCCGCGGGCCGGGAGCTCTGGCGCGCACGAGCCTCTTCGGACTGAGCGGGCTGCACCCGCTCGTGCTGCTCCTCGTCGCGTGCTCCGCGGGCCTCCTCGGTCTGGCGGGTCGCTGGCCCGATCGGCTTGCCACCTGGCGTCGCAGGCTCCTCGTCGTCGTCGCCGCCGCGGCGCTCCCGGTGGGCCTCGCCCTCGCCGTTCCTGGATTCCGCGATGCGGTCGGCCACGGCCTGGGCGCGCTCCTCCGCGGGAACGCCTGGTACCGAAACGTCCAGGAGTTCACCCCGATCCTCTTGGGTGGATGGGAGCCGCTCCGGTCGGAGCTCCGGACCGTCCTCGCGTTCTACGGACTCGGGCTCGTCGCGATGCCCCTCGCGCTCGCGGCGCTCGCGGCGCGCCTCCGGAGCGAGGGCGAGCGTGCGCCGGTTGCGTTCCTCGTCTTTTGGGCGACGACGTTCCTCTTCCTTGCCGTGGCCCGACGCCGCTTCGCCCTGTATCTCGCGCCGCCGCTCGCGATTGTCCTCGGAACGCTGGTCCAGGTGGTCAGCGCGCGGATCCGGGACATCGCAGCGCCGCGGGTCCCCTGGCCTTCCCTCGTTCGAGCGGCGGGATCGGCGCTGCTGATCGGGGTGCTCGTGGGCCCCGCCCTCGCCCTCCTCGAGGACACCGTCTACGGGGAGGATGGCGATCACCGGGAGCTGCGCAGGATGCTCGAGCGCCTCCGGGACGTGCGGGAGGCCCCCGGGCGCCCCGCGGTGCTCTCGGAGTGGACGTTTGGGCATCTGGTGCAGTACGCGGCGGGACGTCCCGTGATCACCTCGCCGTTCGGCACCGAGGGAGGCGCGGGAGCGATGGACGATGCAGCCGCGTTCTTCCTGGCCGACGACGAGCAGGAGGCTTCCACCATCCTGGAGCGCCGTCGTGTCGGGTTCATCGTGCTCGCGGATCCGCTCGCCGAGGTCGCGCTCGCGCAGTCGTTCGCGCCGGGCCGGCCCGCGGTCGTCCGGCTCGAGCCCTCGATCGAGGCGGGGATGAGGACGGCGATCGCTCCCGAGTACCGCTCGCTCGTCTGCGCGCGCATCTTCTCGCGCCTCGGGAGCGCGACGGAGCTCGCCCCCGGTCTCGGCGAGTTTCGTCTGCTCGACGAGTCGCGGCTGGGCCGCCGGGGCCGGGGCCTTCCGCTCTTCGAGACGTTCGGTGTCGTGCCTGGCGCGCGGGTCTCGGTCGAGGGCGCGCGCCCCGGGGAACGCGTCGTCGCGACGACTCGCCTGACGACGCCGCATCGCGCACTCGACTGGAGCACCTATGCCCGGGCCGACGGCTCCGGCCGCGCGATCCTGCGCATCCCGTACGCGACGGGACGAAACGTGCGGGTCACCGCTTCCCCGCTCGTGGTCGCGAGCGACACCGTGCGGGGAGTGATCGAGGTGACGGAGGAGGCGGTCGTCACGGGGGGCACGATCCAAGGGACCCTGACAGGCTCCCGCTGACTGCACGCCCGGGCTGCACGCCCGCACGCCGGAGAACGCGCACGAGGTGATGCCGCGGTTCTTCGGGCTGTCGAGCCGCGACGCCGCATTCGTCGCGGCGTCGATCCGTCCGGTCGAGAACCCGGCTGTGCGCGAGTTCATCGTGACGTCCGTGCGGAACGAGGCGATGGCCGTCACTGCCGCCTTCGCACGCCCGCCGCCGCCCGAGTCTCCCAGTTTCCGGCGTCGGCGCTATTTCGGGCGCCCGAACTAAATGCACCCATCCGGGATGTCCCGCCGCCCGCTCGCGTCGCTCCCGTCCACGCACCAGGTGGAGCTCGACCACGTCGCGGGGTTCGCGCGCGGCACCGAGACCACCGTCGAGGCCTGCCGGCTCCTCTGCCGCGTGCACCAGGACGTGTCCGCGCGAAGGCTCTACGGCGACGACCTCCTGGATCGCTTCACGCGGCGGGGAGATGGCCGCTGCTCCGAGCCGGCCGCGGCCTATGGCGCGGCGGGCGGGAGCGCGGCGGCGGGATCGCCCTCGATGAACGACGCCTCGCGCGCCCAGCGCAGGGTCTCGTCGATCTGCTCGTCCGTCAGGATCCCGGAGTCGCGGAGGAGCCTCACCTCCGACCGCATGTTCGTGTCGAGCAGGTACGGGCCGTCGGTGTTGATCGAGAACCGCACGCCGCGCTCCCAGAACGTCCGGAGGATCGTCCCGAGCTCGGCGAGCGAGCCGACCGCGCGGGTGGCGAGGTTCGACGAGGGGCAGATCTCGAGGAGGATCCCGCGCTCGCGCAGGAGGTCCATCACCCCCGGGTCCTGCGCCGCGCGGATGCCGTGGCCGATCCGGTGCGGCTCGAGCTCCTCCACCACCGCCCGCACCCCCTCGGCCCCGGTCCCGGCGGTCTCGCCGGTGTGGACGGTGGTCTTGAGCCCCGCCGCCCGCGCGCGCGCGAACATCTCGCGGTAGCGCCGGATCTCGGCGGGCCGGAGCTCCACCGCGTTCTTCTCGGTCCCGGCGAGGTCGATGCCGACCACGCCGCGACGCCGGTAGCGGATCGCCTTCTCGACCAGGATCTCGTTCAGCGCGGGGTCGAACTCGCGCGCGAGGCAGAACAAGAGCCCCGCGCGCACGCCGTACTCCAGCACCGCCCGGTCCAGGCCGCGGAGCGAGGCGTGGATGATGTGGTCGAGGTCGCGCTCGCCCCCGACGTTCCGCTTCGCCGGGTTGAAGCGGAGCTCGATGAGCGAGACGCGCGAGGAGCGGTACTCCTTGCCGATCACCTCGTAGATCGCCCGCTCCATCGCCTGCGGGGAGGACTGGATCCGCTCGGTCCAGCGGTGGAGGACCGCGAGGTACTCGTCGAGCGACTTCACCTTCCCCGGCCGCGCCGAGACGAGCTCCTTGAACTCCCAGTAGTCGGAGACCGGGAGCTTGAAGCCCTGCTCGTGCGCGATCGACCAGAGGATGTGGGGCGCGACCGCGCCACCGACGTGGATGTGCAGGTCGACGAGGTCCCGCTTCGTGAGCGGGACCTCGGGGCGCGCCCGGCTCCTCTTCACGTGGACTGCGCCTCGTCCGGCGCCGAGTTCGCGGCGATCCCGAGCGCGAGTCCGCACTCCGGACACTCGGAGAGCGCGCCCTGGAGCACGAACTTGTGGCCGCAGGCGGGGCAGGCCACCTCGCCGCCCGCGTCGAGGTCGATCCCCTCCTTGCCCCGCGCCGCGGCGGCGGCGGCCTCGGGATCGAGGAGCAGCTCGGCCCAGTCCTTCTCGAGGAGCGTGACGGCCTTCTGCGCCTCCTCCGCCGGCACGTACAGGTTCCAGAGTGGCCGGAGCTTCTCCTCCGGCTTGCCCGGCGGCACGGTCTCCATCTCGGCGGCGAGCCCCCCGTCCTCGAGGAGATTCATCATCTCCCGGACCTCGGCATAGCCGGAGCGGGTGAGGAGCCGCAGCCCCTCCTTCTCCGCCTCGCAGGTCACGCACTTGCCCGCGTCGTCGAGCGGCGTCGTCCGGCAGGTCTCGCAGAGCTTCGGCATGGCTGGCTACCTCCCCGGCGCCGCGGGCGGCGCGCGTCCGATCATAGCCCGCCGGGGGCTCGGTCGGGGGACACCGCGTGGGGGCCCCTGGTGTAGACTCCGCGGCCCATGAACATCGACGGCAAGCAGATCGCGGCGAAGGTGAAGGGTGAGGTCGCGGAGGGAGTGAAGGAGCTCCGCGCGAAGGGGATCACCCCCGGCCTCACCGTCGTCCGCGTCGGCGAGGATCCCGCCTCCGCCATCTACGTTCGCGGCAAGCGGAAGGACTGCGAGGAGGTCGGGATGCGCTCCGAAGAGCACCACCTCCCGGCCACCACGCAGCAGGGCGAGCTCATGGCGCTCGTCGCGAAGCTCAACGCCGACCCGAAGGTCCACGGGATCCTCGTCCAGCTGCCGCTGCCGAAGCAGCTCGACGAGCGCCAGGTGCTCGACGCCATCGACCCGCGCAAGGACGCAGACGGCTTCCACCCCTTCAACGTCGGCGCGCTCTTCATCGGCATCCCCGGGAGGCCGCGTCCCTGCACGCCCGCGGGCGTGATGCGGATGCTCGACGAGGCGAAGGTGGACCCGAAGGGCAAGCGCGCCATCGTGGTCGGCCGCTCGAACATCGTCGGGAAGCCGATGGCGGCGATGCTGCTCGAGCGCCACGCCACCGTCACCATCGCGCACTCGCGCACCCAGGACCTCGCCGGCGAGGTCGCCCGCGCGGACATCGTCGTCGCGGCGATCGGCAAGGCGGAGCTGGTGAAGGGGTCGTGGATCAAGCAGGGCGCGGTGGTCATCGACGTCGGCATGAACCGGCTCGAGGACGGCAAGCTCGTCGGCGACGTGGAGTACGCGGAGGCGGCGAAGCGTGCCTCCGCCATCACGCCCGTCCCGGGCGGCGTCGGCCCGATGACGCGCGCGATGCTCATCGTCAACACCCTCGAGCTCGCCCGCCGCGCGGCGCGGTGACACGCCTCGGGAGGGGTCCGTCGGTGCGCCAACATCCTCCGGCGACAGCCGAGGGTGGGTGCTAGAATCCGCGGGCCTTCTTGCCCCAGAGGCCAACATGCCCCAGCGCACGCCCCTCTACCAGAACCACGTCCGCGCCGGCGCCCGGCTGGTGGAGTTCGCCGGCTGGGAGATGCCGGTCCAGTATGAAGGACTCCTCGCCGAGCACGAGGCGGTCCGGACCCGCGTCGGGCTGTTCGACGTGTCGCACATGGGCGAGGTGATCTTCCGGGGGCCGAAGGCGCTCGAGGCCCTCTCGAAGGTCTTCACGAACGACGTCGGCAAGATCGTGGACGGGCAGGCCCAGTACGGCTGCCTCTGCCGCGACACCGGGGGGATCGTCGACGACGTCGTCGTCTACCGCCGCGGCGCCGAGGACCTCCTCGTCTGCGTGAACGCGGGAAACCGGCAAAAGGACTTCGAGTGGCTCGCGTCCCACGCGGGCGGCGCCGACGTGTCGAACGAGTCCGACGCCTGGTCCCAGCTCGCGCTGCAGGGCCCTCTCGCGGCGCAGCTGCTCCAGCGCCTCACGAAGGTGAACCTCTCGCAGCTGCGATCGTACCGCTTCGCGCCGGGCGAGGTCGCGGGCATCGCCTGCCTCGTCGCGCGCACGGGCTACACCGGCGAGGACGGGTTCGAGCTCTTCTGCGAGGCGTCGAAGGGGCCGGCGGTCTGGGACGCGCTGCTCGAGGCGGGGAAGCCCGAGAAGATCCAGCCCGCCGGGCTCGGCGCGCGCGACTCGCTCCGGCTCGAGATGGCCTACCGCCTCTACGGGTCCGACATGGACGACTCGACCACGCCGCTCGAGGCGGGGCTCGCCTGGGTCGTGAAGCTCGACAAGGGCGACTTCGTCGGGCGCGCCGCGCTCCAGCGGCAGCGGGAGCAGGGGCTCGCGAAGAAGCTCGTCGGCTTCACGCTGACCGACCCCGGGATCCCGCGCCATGGTTACGCCGTCCAGCAGGACGGCCGGAAGGTCGGGGACGTGACGAGCGGGACGAAGAGCCCCTCCCTCGGGACCTCGGTCGGCCTCGCGTACGTGCCGACCGCGCTCGCGGCGGAAGGGTCCACGTTCGCGGTCGAGATCCGCGACCGGGCAGCGGCCGCGCGGGTGGTGAAGACGCCTTTCTACGTGCGCAAGTAGCCAGGGAGCAAAGGAGCGAGCCATGGAAATCCCCCAGGACCTCAGGTACACGCGCGAGCACGAGTGGGCCCGCAACAAGGGCGGCCGCATCGTGGTCGGGATCACCGACTTCGCGCAGGATCAGCTCGGCGACGTCGTGTACGTCGAGCTCCCCGACGTCGGCGACCCGGTGAAGAAGGGGGAGTCCTTCGGCGTGGTCGAGTCGACCAAGGCCGTCTCCGAGCTCTTCGCGCCGATCAGCGGGAAGGTGCTCGAGGTGAACGCGCCGCTCTCGGACGCCCCCGAGACCATCAACGAGGACCCGTACGAGGAGGGCTGGATGATCGTCATCGAGCCCTCGGATCCGAAGGACCTCGAGGCGCTCATGGACGCGAAGGCGTATCAGGCATTCGTGGACGAGCAGGCCCACTAGCGGAGCCCCACCTTGCGCTATCACCCGCACACGCCCGAGGACGTCCGGGCGATGCTCGACGCCGTCGGGGCGAAGAGCCTGGACGACCTCTTCCGATCCATCCCGGAGAAGCTCCGGCTGAAGCGCCCGGTGGACGTCCCGCCGGCGCTCGACGAGATCTCGCTCTTCGCCGAGTTCCAGCGGCTCGCCGGCCGGAACGACGTCTCCCACCCGCCCTTCGCGGGCGCGGGGTGCTACCCGCACCACGTGCCGCCGGCGGTGGACCAGCTGCTCCTGCGGGGCGAGTTCTTCACCGCCTACACGCCCTACCAGCCCGAGGTCTCGCAGGGGACGCTGCAGGCGCTCTTCGAGTGGCAGACCTTCGTGTGCCTGCTCACCGGGCTCGACGTGTCGAATGCCTCGATGTACGACGGCGCGACCGCGACGGCGGAGGCGGCGCTGATGGCGACGCGGCTCACCGGCCGCAAGCAGATCGTGGTCTCGGCCGCGCTCCACCCCGAGTACCGCAAGGTCCTCGCGACCTACCTCCGCTCGACGCACGACGAGATCGCGGTGGTGCCGTTCGGCGCCGACGGGCGCACCGACCTGCGCGCCCTAGAGAAGGCGGTCGGCCCCTCGACCGCGTGCGTGATCGTCGGCTGGCCCAACTTCCTCGGCGTCGTCGAGCCGCTGCCCGAGATCGCGAAGATCGCGAAGCAGGCGGGGGCCCTCACCATCACCGCGACCGCCGAGGCGGTGTCGCTCGGGCTCCTCCAGGCGCCCGGCGCGCTCGGCGCCGACGTCGCGGTGGGCTCGTTCCAGAGCTTCGGCAACCCCATGACGTTCGGCGGGCCCGCGCCGGGCTTCTTCGCGACGCGCGAGGCGAACGTCCGCCAGATGCCGGGCCGAGTCTGCGGCGCGACGCTCGACAAGCACGGCAAGCGCGGGTTCGTCCTCACCCTCTCGACGCGCGAGCAGCACATCCGCCGGGAGAAGGCGACCTCCAACATCTGCACGAACTCGGGGCTCACCGCGCTCGCGGCGACCATCCACCTCTCGCTGCTCGGCAGGGCCGGGCTCTCCCACCTCGCGCGCCTCAACCACGCGCGGGCGCGCATGCTCCGCGAGGCGATGGAGCGCGCCGGCTGCAAGGCGATCTTCTCGGGCCCGTACTTCAACGAGCAGGCGTTCGACGTCGGCGACGCGGAGGAGGTCGTGACGCGGCTCGCGAAGCGCGGCGTCCTCGCCGGCGCGCCGCTCGGGCGCTGGTACCCGGACCACCCGCGCGCCAAGGGCGCGCTGCTCTGCGTGGCCACGGAGCTCCACTCCGAGGAGCTGATCCAGCTCTTCGCGCGCACGGTGAGGGGCTAGCGATGTCGAACCTCACCGGCTGGAAGCCGACCATGGAGAAGGAAGCGAAGGGGCCCGGCCTGGACGGCGGAGCCGGCGCGGGCGGCGCGACCCGCGGGCTCGTGCACGAGGAGGCGCTCCTCTTCGAGCGCGGCTCGACGGGACGCTGCGGCGTGTCGCTGCCGCCGCTGCCGCCCGGGCACGACGCGGGCGACCTGCCCGCCGAGCTGCGGCGGGACGGCGTCGACGGCCTCCCCGAGATCTCCGAGCTCGAGGTGATCCGCCACTTCACGCGGATCTCCATCTGGAACCATGGGATCGACACGGGCTTCTACCCGCTCGGCTCGTGCACCATGAAGTACAACCCGAAGTCGTCCGAGGCGCTCGCGCGACTCCCCGGCTTCGCGAACCTCCACCCGCTCGCGCCGCCCGAGGCCTGCCAGGGCGCGCTCGAGCTCATGTGGCACCTCGAGCGCGCGCTCTCCGAGATCGCCGGGCTCGACACGACGGCGCTCTCGCCCGCCGCGGGCGCGCACGGCGAGCTCTGCGGGCTCATGGTGATCCGGGCGCACCACCTCGCGAAGGGAAACCCGCGCCGCAAGGTGCTCCTCCCCGACACCGCCCACGGGACGAACCCCGCCTCCGCCGCGCTCAATGGGTATGAGGTGCAGCAGCTCGCCTCCGGCCCCGACGGCCGCCTCCACCCGGAGACGGTCCGCGCGGCGATGGACGAGGACGTCGCCGCGATCATGCTCACGAACCCGAACACCCTCGGGATCTTCGAGAGCCACATCCAGGAGATCGCGGACCTCGTCCACGCGAAGGGCGGGCTCGTGTACGCCGACGGCGCGAACATGAACGCGCTCCTCGGCGTCGCGCGGCCGGGCGACATGGGCGTGGACGTCATCCAGTACAACCTCCACAAGACCTTCGCGACGCCGCACGGCGGCGGCGGGCCCGGCTCGGGCCCGGTCGCGGTCCGCGCGCACCTCGCGCAGTACCTGCCGCTGCCGCTCGTCGTGAAGGAGGGCGACGCCTTCCGCCTCGTCACGAGCGAGAAGGAGCGGCCGGCCACCGTCGGCAAGCTGCGCGAGTTCTGGGGCAACTTCGCGATGTTCGTCCGGGCCTGGGCGCTCATCCGCGAGTACGGGCCCGAGGGCGTCGCGCAGACCGGGAGGCTCGCGGTCCTGAACGCGAACTACGTCCGCGCGCTCCTGAAGGGCGTCTACAACCTCCCCTACGAGACCGACTCGCTCCACGAGGTGGTCTTCGACGACAAGCTACAGAAGGCGAACGGCATCTCGACGATGGACGTCGCGAAGCGGCTCGTCGACCACGGGTTCCACCCGCCGACGATCTACTTCCCGCTCGTCGTCGCGGGCGCGCTCATGATCGAGCCGACCGAGACCGAGTCGAAGGAGACGCTCGAGCGGTTCGTCGCCGCGATGAAGGCCATCGCCGAGGAGGCGAAGACGGATCCCGACGCGCTCCACGCCGCGCCCACCCGGACCTTCCGCGCCCGGCTCGACGAGACCCGCGCGGCCCGCAAGCCCGTGCTCCGCTGGAAGCCGGGGATGAAGGTCGAGTGACGACTCGCGGGGGC
>DASWCJ010000281.1:0-6010 GCA_036390155.1 Anaeromyxobacter sp. | reverse complement strand
GGGTTCCTTCCACATGCAGCGAGCGAGAGCGCCGCGGCGGCGAGGACGTGCGCGGTCACGGGCCCGCTCCCCGGGAGCTCCCGTCGCCCGCGCCTCGGCGGGGCGCGCGCCCGCGGACGGCGGCCTCGGGGAGGAGCGGGTCGAGCGGAACGGTCCAGCCGTCGCGCGCCGCGACGGTGGGCACGCCGGTGCGCTCCGCGATCCCGAGGGCGACCTCGTCCGGTCCCGCGCGGAGCATCTTCATCCCGAGGTGGGTGAGCACCGCGAGGCGCGGGCGGACGCTCGAGACGAGCCGCTCCGCGTCCTCCGCGCCGAGGTGGAGGAACCGCTGGTCGCGCGCGGGGAGGGTGGTGTTCACGATCAGCAGATCCACCCCCGCATACGCGTCCGCGAGCCCCTCGAGCCAGGCGGTGTCGACGACGTGCGCCGCGGAGAACCCGGGCGCCTCGAGCCGGTACCCGTAGGTCTCGACGCCGTGGTCGTGCGCGATCGGGGTCGCGAGCGTGACGCCGCCGCCGAGGTCGTGGCGCGTCCCCTCCGCGAGCGTGGCGACGCGGGCGACGAAGGCCTGCGCGTACCGCTGCACGGCGGGTTCCACCTCGAGCGCGTCGCGGGGGGCGAGGAGGAGGCCGCGGGGGGAGAGGCCGCCGCGCGTCATCGCCTCCACGACGGCCGTCGCGTCGCCGGTGTGGTCGAGGTGGCGGTGGGTGACGACGAGGACGTCGGTCGAGGCGGGATCGAGCCGCGGCCGCGACGAGAGCGCGCGGACGAGGGCCCCGGGCCCGGGATCGACCCAGATCCGGCGCCCGCGGAGCGTCCAGACGAGCCCGCCGGAGTGGCGGAGCTGGGTCGAGACCGCGATCCGCGCGCCGGCGGTGCCGAGGAACTTGAGGCCGTCGGGGCGGTCGGCGCGGGGCACGTGGAGGAGGTAACGCCGCCCGCGCGCGCGGGCACCGGCAAGCGTCAGTACGTGAGCAGCGAGTGGACCTTCCCCGACCCGAGCCGCTTCGCGCCGTTCAGGAACCCGAGCTCGACGAGGAAGGAGTACGAGACGAGCTCGGCGCCCTGCCGCGTGACGAGCCGCCCCACCGCCTCGGCCGTGCCGCCGGTGGCGAGCACGTCGTCGACGACGAGCACCCGCTCCCCCGGCCCGACCGCGTCGATGTGCAGCTCGAGCGTGGCCTCGCCGTACTCGAGCGCGTACGCCTCACGGATGACCTCCCAGGGGAGCTTGCCGGGCTTGCGGACGATGGTGAAGCCCGCGCCGAGCTTGTAGGCGAGCGGCGCGGCGAAGATGAAGCCGCGCGACTCGATGCCGACCACCTTGTCGATCCGCTCGTGCTGCCAGCGGGCCACGAACGCGTCGATCACCTCGCGAAACAGCTTTCCGTCGGAGAGGACCGGGGTGATGTCCTTGAAGACGATCCCCTTCTTCGGGAAGTCCGGAACGTCGCGGATCCGCGCGCGGATGGCATCCATGGGAGGGAGAATTTAGCACTAGGGCAGATACAGGAGGGGGTTCCGCGGCCGGGTCCCGTCGCGCACCTCGAAGTGCAGGTGCGGGCCGGTCGTCCGCCCGGTCTGCCCGACGCGCGCGATCGGCTCGCCGCGCCGCACCCGCGCCCCCTCGTCCACGAGGAGCTTCGAGGCGTGGGCGTAGAGCGTCACGAGCCCGCCCTCGTGCTTCAGGATGACGATCGACCCGTAGCCCGTCTGCTCGCCGGCGAACAGGACGGTTCCCTCGCAGGCGGCGCCCACCGTCGTGCCCTCAGGCGCGGCGATGTCGATGCCGTCGTGCCGCCGGCCCGCGCGCACGCCGTAGCGGCCGTAGAGGACGCCCTTGAGCGGCCACGCGAGCGGCGCGGCGCGGCCGGAACGCGGCGGCTCCGGCGCGGGTGCCGTCGCCGTCGGGTGCGAACCGGGCCCGACGGACGCGGGGGTGTGGGACGACAGCTCGGGCGCGGTCGCCTTGGCGCGCTCGCTCGCGGTCGCGGCCGAGGGTGCGGGCGCGGTCGCAGTCGAGGTCGCGGGTGCGGTCGAGGTCGCGTTCGCCGCCGGCTCTCCCGGAGCCGCCGGCACCTCGACGACGTGCGTCGCCCCGGGCACGAACAGCTCAGTCCCGATCGCGATCGATCGCGGATCGGAGATCCCGTTCGTCTCCATCAGGTCGGCCGGGTCGATCCCGTAGGCGCGGGCGATCCGGTACATCGTCTCGCCGCGCTTCACGACGTGCACGACGCCCTCGAGCGCCGGCTCGTCGTGCCGCTCGATCGCCTCGAGCGGGATGGGCGGCGTGCGCTGCGCGGTCGCCGGGGGCGCGATGGGCGCCGTGGGCGCAAGCGCGGGACGAACGGTGGGGCGGGAGGGGCAGGCCGCGAGGCCGAGGAGGAGCAGCGCGCCGCTCCGCCTCACGCCGGCTCCTTCGAGAAGCCCGGGACCGTCCAGCTGCGAAGGTCCTGGAGGACCGCGTCGTGCGTCACGTCGAGGTGGATGGGCGTCACCGCGACGAGGCCATCGATCAGCGCGGCGTTGCAGTCCGAGCCGGGGATGTCCTCGTTGGTCGGGCCGCCCTCGCCGCCGATCCAGTAGTACTTCCGGCCGCGCGGGTCGGTCTTCTCCACGACCTCGTTGCCGTAGGTCCTTCGCCCGAGCCGGACGAAGCGGTAGCCGCGGATGGGCCCGCGCGGCACGTTCACGTTGAGGAGGAGCGGCGCGGCCTGGGGCGCCGACGCGACCCGCCGCGCGAGCGCGACCGCGAAGCGCACCGCCTCCCCGAAGTCGTGCGGTGGCGGCGCGGCGAGCGACACCGCGATCGCGTTCACGCCGAGGAGCGCCCCCTCCATCGCCGCGGCGACGGTCCCGGAGTACAGGACGTCGTTCCCGAGGTTCGGGCCGTGGTTCACGCCGGAGAGGACGAGGTCGGGCCGCGCGCCGCGGAGCACGTGGTTGAGCCCCATGTACACGGCGTCGGTCGGGGTCCCGTCCACCGCGAGCCAGCGCGGGGCGACCTCCACGATCCGCAGCGGCCGGTGGAGCGAGATGGCGTGCGACGAGGCGGACTGCTCGCGGTCCGGCGCGACCACCCAGACCTCGTCCCCCTCGAACGCCGCCGCGAGCGCCCTGAGCCCCGGCGCGTGGACGCCGTCGTCGTTCGACAGGAGGACCCGCATCCGGCGAATCTACCAACCGAGGTCCCCGGCTGCTACCCGGCCAGACGGTCGAGCTCCGCCGCGAGACGGTCGGCGAGCTCGCGCGTCGACTGCGCCGTCGCCGGCGCCACGTCCTGAGAGCACGCGCTGCACGGTGGCCTCCACCGTCCCCGACCGGAGCGCGTCGATCTTCCGGCCGCGCGCGGTGAGGGAGAGGAGCGCGCGCCGGCCGTCGGCGGGGTCGGTGGTGCGGAGGACGACGCCGCGCGCCTGGAGCCGCTTCAGGACCCCGGTGAGGGTGGAAGGGTGGAGGTGGAGGATCTCCGCGACCTCGCCCGCCGAGATCCCGGGGAACCGGCCCACGATCCGCACGACGATCCGCTGCGGCGCGGTGACGCCGAAGCGCCTCTCCATCCGCTTCGACGCGGACTGGAACGCGTGATCGAGCGCCCAGAGGGCGCGCATGAACTCGAGCACCGGACCGAGTCGCCTCATTGCCGGTGAGTATACTCACCCGAGCCGGAAGCCGGCGACCATCACGATCAGTGCAAGGGCGGACGCGCCCACGAGCGACCACCCCACCGCGGTGAAGCGCTGGGGCCTCACGCGGAGGAGCGCCACCGCGGTCGCGGCGAGCGCGGTGGGCACGACGGCGGCGGCCGCGGGCCAGGGGAGGAGCCCGGCGACCGAGGCGGCGAGCGCCGCCGCGCCGATCGCCGTCGCCCCCAGCGCCGCGAGCGGCCGCGTCTCCCGCGCGCCCTTCGTCCGCGCCCAGAGGAGCGTGGCCCGGACCGGCAGCGTCGCGGCGGCGAAGGAGAGGAACCAGGCCGCCGCGGCGCTCCACGCCCAGGCCCCGGGCGCGCCCGCGGCGAGCGCGACCGGCGCGGCGCACGCGGAGAGCGCGGCGGCGACGAGGAGCTCGCCGAGGGTCGTCTTCTCGAGGCGCGCGGCGGCGAGCGGCACCACCGGCGCCGCGAGCGCGGCGGGCACGAGCGCGGCGACGCGCGCGGCGGAGGGCGCGAGGGCGAGCGCGACCGCGCCGCACCCGGCCGCGGCCCCCCCGAGCAGCGCGAGCCGCCGGACGGCGCGGCGGCCGAGCGCGTCCTTCACGCGCCGCCCGCGGTGGCCGAGCGCGACGAGGAGCGGCTCGTGGGCGAGGAACCCGAGGACGATCCCGGCGACGAGGAGGAGCGCCGCGGCGCCCGGACGGCCGAGCGCGAGGCCGGTGGCGAGCGGCATCGCGAGCTGTCCCCACGCACCGTGCTCTCGCGGGAGGAGCGACGGCTCGCCGCGCCCGGCGGGGGAGGGGCTCTCGGCGGGAGATTGCATCGCGCCGACATTCTAGTATGCGGGACGGGAGGAGCTCGCCATGACTGTGCAGGCGCTGTCGTTCTCGCTCACCTCGCCGTCGTTCTCGGACGGCGCGACGATCCCCATCGGCCACACGTGCGAGGGCGAGGACCTCTCCCCCGCGCTCGCGTGGACGGCGGCGCCGACCGGCACCCGCTCCTTCGCGCTCGTCGTGGACGACCCGGACGCGCCGGATCCGAAGGCGCCCCGGATGACCTGGGTCCACTGGCTCGTCTACGACCTGCCGCCGGACACGACCGGGCTGCCGGAGGGGGTCGGGCACGCGCTCCCCGCCGGGGCGCGCCAGGGCGTGAACGACTGGAAGCGCACCGGGTGGGGCGGGCCGTGCCCACCCATCGGGCGCCACCGCTATTTCTTCAAGCTCTACGCGCTCGACGCGCTCCTCGGAGACCTCGGCGTGCCGGCGAAGCCGGCGCTCGAGGCCGCGCTGAAGGGGCACGTCCTCGCCGAGGCGCGGCTCGTCGGCACCTACGAGAAGCAGCGGCCCTGACGGGCCCCCGCCACGCCGGCGGAGCCCTGCGCCCCCGCGCGCAGCCCCGCGTGGCACGGGACCTCCCGGGCGCGCCGCCGGAACGCGGCGGAGGCGCTAGGATCACGGGAGGAGGTCACCCATGCCCGGCGCGGATTGGAAACGGATCCTCTGCCCCGTGGACTTCTCCGATGCGTCGCGCGCGGCGATGGAGGTCGCCGCGGACCTCGCGCGGAGGTTCGGCGGGGATCTGGTGCTGCTCCACGCCTACCCGGTCCCGGGCTACACCTTCCCGGACGGCTCGGTCGTGGCGAGCCCGAAGATGATGCAGGAGCTGGCCGATCAGGCGAAGCGCCACCTCGACGAGTGGCGCGCCGAGGCGGAGCGGCTCCTGGGCGCGCAGCGCGTCACCGTGGAGACCGCGATCGGCGAGCCCGCGGCGGAGATCCTCGAGGTCGCGAAGGCACGCGGCGCGGACCTCGTGGTGATGGGCACCCACGGTCGGACCGGGCTCGAGCACGCGCTGATGGGCTCGATCGCGGAGCGCGTCGTCCGTCGCGCCCTCGCCCCGGTGCTCACGGTCCGGCCCGCGCGCCGCTGAGGCTCGCGGCCCGACTCAGCGCCGGTCCGCGAATCGACTCGGTCCGTCACTCGGCCGAGTGTATTGAACCTATAATCGAGCGCGGAGGCACCGCATGGCCGATCTCGCCACGGAATACCTGGGGCTCAAGCTCCCGACCCCGCTCGTGCTCGCGAGCTCGGCGCTCTCGAACCGGGTGGACAACCTCGAGATGGCGGAGGGGCACGGCGCGGGCGCCGTGGTGCTCCGGTCGCTCTTCGAGGAGCAGATCGAGGCGGCGAACACCGCTCTCGAGGACGAGCAGTCACGCGGCGCCGAGTCGAGCCCGGAGGCCCGCACCTACTTCCCGCCGCAGCGGGTGGGGCCCCACGAGTACCTCTCCCTCGTGGAGCGCGCGAAGAAGGCCCTCCGGATCCCGGTGATCGCGAGCGTGAACTGCTG
>DASWCJ010000280.1:0-10010 GCA_036390155.1 Anaeromyxobacter sp. | reverse complement strand
CCGCGCGCGACCCGCGCCGCGAACCCCTCGAACCACGCAATCGCCGCCGCCTCGATGGGCTGGAACGCCTGGTCGGTCGAGGGCTCGATCCCCGCGGCGGCCAGCTGGCCGCGCGGGCAGTGGCCGACCTTCGCGACGAGGACCGCGTCGCAGTCGGCGAGCGCCCGGATCGCGACGTCGAGCGCGTCGTCGTCGCCGTCGCCGCCCGTGCAGTAGGTGTCGGTCGTCCGCCTTCCGACGAGCCGCGCGCCCTCGCGGGCCACGTCGTAGACGAGGAACTCGCGGGCGTGGCCGAAGTGCTGGTCGACGAGGCCGCCCCCCTTCGTCGCGACGGCGACCCGCGCGGAGAGCTCCGCCGGCGCGCCGGCGACCCGCAGGATCGCGGCGTCCCGCGCCCGCGCGGCGATCCCGCGCGCGCGCGACACGACCTCGCGCCGCTCGGCCCGGAGCTCCCGGGCGTCGCGCGCCGGGCCCGGCGGCAGCTTCGCGAGCGTGAACGCCTCGAACCGGTCCTCGCCGAGCCGGCCGACCGCGTCGGCGCGGCACTGCCGGCAGTGGCGCATCAACCGCGCGTCGATCTCGCAGCCCGCCTGGACGCGCTCGAGCTCCTCCGCCGTCGGCCCGCGCTGGCCGGTCAGGCCGTAGTGGGTCCCGTGCTCGGGCGCGGAGATGAGCGGGACGAGGTTCACGATGAACGCCCCCGCCGCCCGGACCGCCCGCGTGACGTCGGGGAGGTGCGCGTCGTTCACGCCGGGGATCACGACCGAGTTCACCTTCACGAGGACGCCGCGCTCGCGCAGCCCCGCGATCCCGGCGAGCTGGCGCTCGGAGAGGATCCGCGACGCCTCGCGGCCGCGGATCTTCTTCCCGTCGAGGACGATCCAGGGGTAGATGCGCTCCCCCACCTCGGGGTCCGTCATGTTGACGGTGACCGTCACGTGGCGGACGCCGGCCGCCACGAGCCGGTCCACGTTCGCGGGCAGGGCGAGCCCGTTCGTGGACAGGCAGAGCGTGAGGTCGGGCGCCTCCCGCCGGATCCCCTCGAGCGTGGCGAAGGTCGCCTCGGTGTTCGCGAGGGCGTCGCCCGGGCCGGCGATGCCGACGACGGAGAGCTCGGGCACCTCCGCCGCGACCGCGAGGACCTTGCGGATCGCGTCGTCGGGCGTGAGCCGCTCCGAGACGACCCCCGGCCGGCTCTCGTTCGCGCAGTCGTACTTCCGGTGGCAGTAGTGGCACTGGATGTTGCACGCCGGCGCGACCGCGACGTGAATCCGGGCGAAGTGGTGGTGCGCCTCCTCGCTGTAGCAGGGGTGGTCCCGCACCAGCGCGGCCACGTCGTCCAGGAGCGCCGGAGGCTGCACGTCCCCGCACCCGCGCGCGAACCCGCAGTTCGCGGCCTGCTGAACGCCGTGTGCCGTGGCGAGCGCAGGGGCAGCCGGATGAGGCTGCCCCGGAGCGAGCGGGGGGCTCGGGGGGTCGCGAGGGCTGTTTCCGAGCGACCCACCGTTCAGGACGTTCAGCGGGGACATGGCGGACCTCCGGGTCGCGCGCGGCTTACGCGGCGATCGCCTCGAACGAGAACGCTTCCTTCTTGCAGGTCCGGCCGCACGCCTCGCAGCCGATGCAGTCCGCGGCGTTCTCCACCTTCGCGAACATCTTCGCGGACTCCTCCTCGTCCACCTCCGCCGGCGCGATCACGTCGTGGGCGCAGATCTTGATGCAGCGCCCGCAGCCGATGCAGAGCTCGGGGTCGATCGCCTTCACGAACTTCGGGGTCCACTCCTTGCCGCCGCGGGTCCGTCCGGTCACGTAGGACATCGTCGTCTCCTCCTGCTGGTGAGCCTTCGCTACTCGTCCGCGGCCGCCGGGAGGGCGCCGCCGTTCATCGCCTTGCGGAGCCAGGGGGGCGGCGTTCCACGCAGCACCTCCTGCAGCTTCGCGATGACCTCCGCGATCGGGACCTCGGCCCCGGTCTTCATCGGGTGGATCCTCCGGGCGACGAGCTTCGCCGCGGGCGGGCCGCCGATCGCGACCGTGTAGACGATCGCGCAGCCCGCCACCGCGCTCGCGCGTGCCGAGATCCGGTCCTCCTCGTCCTCGGAAACGGGCAGCGCGGTGACGCCGGCGACCTCCTCCGCGCTGTCCGCGCCGACCTCCCAGATCCGGAAATCGCGGGTCTGGCCGAAGTGCTGGTCCACCGTGACGCCGTCGCTGCTCGTGAATGCGATCCGCATGGCTCTCTCCGTTGCGCGTGGCGTGCCACTCAGTTGTGCGCGAGCTTCTGGGCCTCGGTGGCGTTCGCCTGGAAGAGGTTCGCGACCTCGAACACGAGGTTCAGGGTCCCGCGGTACCCGGCCCAGACCTTCGCGTGGGCGCCGAGCCGGTCGAACACGGGGAGCCCGGCGCGCAGGTGGGCCTTCACGCCGGCCTTCGCCGCGGCCTGGCGGCCGTTCGAGTTCGCGACGAGGAGGTCGGCTCCCTTCGCAGCCGCCTCGAGATCCTCGAGGTCGCCGACGAACACCCGCTCCGAGGGGATCGCGTCGAGGCCACGGGTCCGGGTCGCGGCGATCGCCGCCTGGAGCTCGCACCCCATCCCGGCGAGGAAGCCGCCGAGCGACTTGAGCGCGTCCGACTCGAGGGCGATCGCGACCTTCTTGCCGCCGAACTGGTAGTGGCTGTCGACCATCGCGTCGAGGAGCCGGCTGCGCCAGCGCCGGAGCCGCTCCGGGACGGGCCGACCGGTGAGCACGGAGAGCGTCGCGACGAGCCGGTCCACCTCGGCGAGCCCGGTCGCGGAGGTGAAGCCGTGGGCCGGGACCCCGAACCGCTCCTCCAGCACGAGCGCGGCCTTCGCGAGCGAGTCGCCGACGAAGATCGTCGCGACGCTGCGGCCGGCCTTCCGGACGTCCTCCACCGGGATCCCGCCGGTCGAGAGGGGCGAGACCTCGTCGTCGATGTGGCCGTCGAGGGCGTTCGCGATGTCGGGGATGGTGAGGACGGTGAGCCCGAAGGCCTCGAGGGTCCCCTTCAGCTCCTCCACGTCGGCCGGGGTGAGGTGCGCTCCCGGGAGGAGGTTCACCTGGTCCGGGACCTTCTCGCCGCCCTCGGGGAGCGTCGAGACGATCGCCTCGACCGCCGCCGCGTACCCCTCCTCGAGCGAGCCACAGTAGTCGGGGGTCGAGGCCCAGACGACCGGGACGGCGTCGTGCTCGGGGTGCTCCTTGCGGAACTGGACGATGGCGCTCCGGACGTCGTCCCCCATCGTCTCGGTGAGGCCCGAGGTCATGACGCCGACGATCCCCGGCCGGAACTTCTCGATCGCGCGGCCGATCCCGGCCTTGAGGTTCTCCCAGCCGCCGAAGACCGCGGCGTCCTCGCTCATCGCGGTACTGTTGAGGGCGATCGACTCCTTGAAGTGGCGGGAGAGCTGGAGCCGGATGAAGGTCGAGCACCCCTGCGCCCCGTGGAGGAGCCCGAGCATCCGGTCCACGCCGAGGTAGGCGAGGGTCGCGCCGAGCGCCGGCGAGTTCTTCTGCGGGTTCACCGTCGCGGCCTTCGCCGGGACCTTCACGCGGGAGGCGGCGAGGTCCTCGGCGAGGTGCGCGCGGGCGTGGCCCGCAGCGGCGGCGCGGACTGCCTCGCGGCCGGCGTCGTCGAGCTCCCAGGGTGCCCGCGCGGCGAGCGTGGGCCAGATGGGGTTGTTCGCGGTGAGGTCGAGCTGGCGCGCGAACGTGACCATCCCCTCGTAGCCGGCGTAGGGGTGGGCGCGGCCGTGGTTGATGTCGAGGAACGGGGTGCGGGTCTTGAGGGCGAGGAACTTGGTCTTCCCGCCGGCGACGACGAGGTCCGGCGCCTTCTCGCGCATCACGCCGAGGAGGCCCGCCGTCGACGTGTCGTCGATGATGCGGGCGTCCCGGTGCATGAGCGCCTTCATCCGGTGGAAGTCCTCGAGGGTGGAGTTCTGCGTCCCCGCCGCGAGGATCTCGACGCCGAGCTCGCCGAGGGCGCTCACCATCGACCAGGTCTTCACGCCCCCGGTGAAGAGGATGGCGCGCTTGCCCTCGAGCCGCGCGCGGTGCGGGGCGATGCGGGCGCGGCAGCGAGCCTCCTCGTCGGCGACGAGCGCCTCCACCCGGTCGCGCATCGTCGTGTCGGACGGGCCGCCCTTGGCGAGGTCGAGCTCCCGCGCCATGTCGCGGAGCGCCTTGGCGGTGTCGGTCATCCCGTAGAACGACTCCTCCAGCCACGGGATGCCCCAGCGCTTCTTCATCTTCCGGGCGAGGTTCGTGAGGCTCTTCGAGCAGATGATGACGTTGAGCCGCGCCCGGTGCGCCCAGCGGAGCTCCTCGAACCGCGAGTCGCCGGAGACGCAGGAGAGGACGCGGATCCCGAGCCGCTCGAAGAGCGGGAGCATCCCCCACAGGTCGCCGGCGATGTTGTACTCGCCGATGAGGTTCACGTCGTAGTCGGTCGTGAACGGCGGCTCGGCGGTGCCGACGACGCGGTCGAGCAGGAGCTCGCCGGCGAGCCGGTTGCCGATGTTCTTGTCGCCGATGAACCCGGGGGTGTTGACCGGGATGACCGGCACCGGCACCTCGGCGGCCGCCGCCCGGCAGACCGCCTCCACGTCGTCGCCGGTCATCGCCGTGACGCAGGTGGCGTAGACGAAGACCGCCTTCGCCTCCGGGTAGCGGGCGACGAGGTCGACGATGGCGCGGTGGAGCTTCTTCTCGCCGCCGAAGACGACGTCGTTCTGCACCATCTCGGTGGTGAAGCCGCGCCGGTACAGCTGCGACCCGGACGACCGCGCGCCCCGGTTGTCCCAGGAGTTGCCGGCGCAGGCGATCGGGCCGTGGACGAGGTGGATGACGTCCGTGACCGGCATGAGGACCACGCGCGCGCCGTCGTAGGCGCAGCTTCGCTCGGTCCCCTCCCCCGGCTCCGACTTCTTGCAGAACTTGGGCGCGCCCTTCTCGTGGGTCTCGCACTCCGCCGGGTCGTAGTAGTCGGGGCGCGCCATCGGTTCGCTCCGCGCGCCTACCGCATCATCTCGAAGAAGCGTTCCTCGCAGGTGTCGTCCTTGATCTCGAGGAAGCGGTTGCAGATCTCCGTGACCATGTTCACGACGCCCTGGTACCCGACGAGCGGGTAGCGGTGCTTGCTCACGCGGTCGAAGATCGGGAACCCGAAGCGGAAGAGCGGGATCTTCGCGTCGCGCGCGGCGAACTTGCCGTGCGTGTCGCCGATGAGGGCGTCGACCGGGTCGGTGACGAGCAGCGACCGGAGATGCCACAGGTCGCGGTTCATGTAGATCTTCCCGGTCTTGCCGTAGGGCGACGCGTCGAGGAGCGCCTGGAGCTCCTTCTCGAGCTTCTTCGAGCCCTTGCTGCAGAGCACGTGGTGCGGGATCGCGCCCATCTCGAGGAGGAACGAGACCCAGCCGAGGAGCTGATCCGCGTCGCCGTACACCGCGAACTTCTTCCCGTGCATGTACTGCTGCGCGTCGGTCATCGCGTCGATGGCCCGGCCGCGCTCCGCCTTGAGGACGTCCGGCACCGGCTTCTCGAAGAGCTCGGACAGCTTCAGGAGGAACGCGTCGGTCTTCGCGATCCCGATGGGCATCGGCATCGAGACGTGCTTCCCGGCGTAGTTCTCCTTCACCCACGCGAAGGTCTTCGTGCTCGCGTACGATCCGACGGTCAGCGTCGCCTTGCCGTTGATCGAGTCCGCGGCCTCGTCGAGCGGCGTTCCGCCCGCGTAGAGCCGGTAGGTGCCGTCGTTCGGGGAGTCGAACGACTCGGAGAGGTCGGCGAGGATCGTGTGCGGGATGCCGAATGCCTCGAGGATCCGACGGTATTCGCGGTAGTCGCCGGTGTTCGCGTCGAACCCCGGGATGAGGTTCAGCTTCCCGGTGCACCGCCCCTCGATCCGCTTCCCCTCGGTGAGGGTCTTCAGGATCGCGAGGAGCATCGCGTCGTAGCCGGTCACGTGCGAGCCGTTGAAGGACGGCGTGTTCGCGAAGGGGACCGGCAGCTCCTTCGGGAGGATCTCCTTCGCGCGGGCGTTCTTGAGGAACGCGGTGAGGTCGTCGCCGATGATCTCCGGCATGCACGAGGTGAAGACCGCGATCATCTTCGGGTGGTAGAGCGCGATCGCGTTCTCGAGCCCCTCGTGCAGGTTGTTCTGCCCGCCGAACACCGCGCCGTCCTCGGTCATCGAGTCGGAGACCGCCGGCGCCGGCTCCCGGAAGTGCCGGTTCAGCGTCGAGCGGTAGTAGGAGGCACAGCCCTGCGACCCGTGGACGAACGGCAGCGTGCCCTCGAAGCCGTGGGCGGCGAGCTCCGCCCCGAGCGGCTGGCAGGCATGGGCGGGGTTCACGACCAGCGCCTGCCGCGCGAAGTTCTTCTCGCGGTACTCCGTCGAGTCGATCCACTTCGCGACCCGCTCCTCCTCCTCGGGCGTGATGGGGGAGATCGGCTTCACCGTGAGTCCCAGATTGTTCGACATCGGCTGCCTCCTTGCAAATGACGTGCGGCGCGAATGACGTGCGGCGAGCGGCGGGGCAGCCGGATGAGGCTGCCCGAGAGCGAGGGGGGCCCCGCCCTAGAGAGGACTCTTCACGAGCTTCCAGGTGGGGCTGTTCACGGCCATGTCGACGTCCCGGGCGAACACGGGGAAGCCCTGGTACCCGTGGTACGGCCCCGAGTAGTCCCAGCTGTGCATCTGGCGGAAGGGCACGCCCATCTTCTGGAAGACGTACTTCTCCTTGATGCCGCTCCCGACCAGGTCCGGCTTGAGCGCGTGGACGAACTGCTCGAGCTCGTGCTCCGACGCGTCGTCGTAGAGGACCGTGGCCTCCGGCAGCTCCGGCGTGGTCCGCTCGTAGTCGTCGGCGTGCGCGAACTCGTAGCCGGCGCCGACCACCACCATCCCGAGGTCCTCGTACGCACCGATGGTGTGCCGCGGGCGCAGGCCGCCGACGTACAGCATCACCTTCTTTCCCTCGAGGCGCGGCCGGTACTCCGCGACGATCTTCGCCATCTCGAGGTCCCACCTCGCGATGGCCGCCTCGACCTTCGCCCGGATGGTGTCGTCGAAGCGCTCGGCGAGCTTGCGGAGGCTCTCGCGGATCTTGGTCGGGCCGAAGAAGTTCAGCTCGAGCCACGGGATCCCGTACTTCTCCTCCATGACCTTGCACATGTAGTTCATGGACCGGTAGCAGTGGATCACGTTGAGCTTCACCCGGTGGGTCGCGGCGATCCGCTCCATCTCGCCGTCGCCCGTCCAGGTCGCCTTCACGTTCAGCCCGCACTCCTCGAGCAGGCTCTTCACGCTCCAGACGTCGCCGCCGATGTTGTAGTCGCCGATGAGGGCGATGTCGTACGGGGTCTCCGGCTCCGCGAACTCCCGCGTCTCGATGAGGTAGTCGCGGATCGTGTCGTTCGAGATGTGGTGCCCGAGCGACTGCGAGACGCCGCGAAAGCCCTCGCAGTTGCAGGGCACGACCGGGAGGTCGAGCTCCTTCGACATCGTCTTCGCGACGGCGTTGATGTCGTCGCCGATGAGCCCCACCGGACACTCGGAGAGGATCGAGATGCCCTTCGCGAGGGGGAAGAGCTCCTTCGTCTCCCGGAGGAGAACGGCGAGCTTCTTGTCGCCGCCGTAGACGATGTCCTTCTCCTGGAAGTCGGACGTCATCTGCATGGCGAAGTTGGAGACGCCGTTCCTCCCGGACATGAGGTTCCGGCGGGTGCCCCACGAGTACCAGCCGCAGCCGACCGGCCCGTGGGAGATGTGGGCCATGTCGCGGATCGGGCCCCACACCACGCCCTTCGCGCCGGCATAGGCGCAGCCGCGGGCGCTCATCACGCCGGGCACGGTCTTCCGGTTCGACTTCACGCAGGCGGCGCCCGTCGTGGGGTCGTTCGGCGCGAGGTGCGGCGCGCGCTTCTTCTTCCCCTTCTCCGGGTAGGCCTCGAGGGCCTCGTCGATCATCGCCTGGGTCGACTCCTTCGTGATGCCGTCGACCTTCTTCACCGAATCGGACATGGCGTTCTCCTCTCCGTTCCCTTCCGCGGCTACGCGGACGCCGTCTCGGCGACGCCCACCACGGCCTCGTCCTCGTCGGCGATGATCCCGAACTCCGTCAGGAGCTCCTCGAGCTCCTCCATCGTGAGCGGGGTCGGCACGACGAGCTTCTTGTTCTCCAAGATCTTCCGGGCCAGGGTCCGGTACTCCTCGGCCTGCTTGTGCTCCGGCGAGTACTCGATGACGGTCATCCGCCGCAGCTCGGCGCGCTGCACCTGGTTCTCGCGCGGGACGAAGTGGATCATCTGCGTCCCGAGCTTCTTCGCGAGCGCCTCGATGAGGTCGGCCTCGCGGTCGGTGTTGCGGGAGTTGCAGATGAGGCCGGCGAGGCGGACCTTGCCGGTGGTGGCGTACTTCAGGATGCCCTTCGCGATGTTGTTCGCCGCGTACATCGCCATCATCTCGCCGGAGACGACGATGTAGATCTCCTCCGCCTTGTTCTCGCGGATGGGCATCGCGAACCCGCCGCAGACCACGTCGCCGAGGACGTCGTAGAAGACGAAGTCGAGGTCGGGGGTGTAGGCGCCGTTCTCCTCTAGGAAGTTGATCGCGGTGATGACGCCGCGGCCGGCGCAGCCGACCCCCGGCTCCGGGCCGCCGGACTCGACGCACTTCACCTCCCCGTACCCGGTCTTCATCACGTCGGCGACCTCGAGGTCCTCCACCGTGCCGCGCTCGCGGACGAGGTCCATCACCGTCGCCTGAGCCTTGGCGTGCAGGATGAGCCGGGTGGAGTCGGCCTTGGGATCGCAGCCGACGATCATCACCTTCTTGCCGAGCGACGCGAGCCCAGCGACGGTGTTCTGCGTCGTCGTCGACTTGCCGATGCCGCCCTTCCCGTAGATTGCGATCTGCCTCATCTGTCTGGTCTCCCTTGTGCGGTTCGCTTCGGACGGACTCACCTAGAGCAAGCGGCGTACCGTCGCAGGGGGCGCCGATCTGCCGCGCGATCCGCCCCCGATCGGCGGGATCCGGGCATGGAGCGTCCGCTGACGCCGCCTCGACCGCGCCGAACGTGACAGCGGGAGTGTCAGCTTCCGGACAGGACGCGCGCGTCCTGCGCGCGCGTCCGCTCAGCGCCCGCCGCGGCGCAGGCAGACGAGCTGCGTGCCGCGCCACCCCATCCGCCCGTAGAAGGCGAGCGCGGCCACGTTCTCGCGATCGGCGAGGAGCTGGAGCCGCGTCGCGCCCCGCTCCGCCGCCCAGGCCTCGATCGCGGTGAGCAGGGCGCGGCCCGCGCCGCGTCCGCGCTCGCTCGCGAGGACCACCATGTCCTCGACGAGCGCCGAGGGCGCACCCTCGGCGGTGGAGACGACGAGCTGTCCGGTCACCATCCCGACGACCTCGCCGCCGCGCTCCGCCACGAGGACGGCACGGCTCCCGCGGTCGGCGAGCATGAGGGCGAGGCCGAAGCGCTGCCTTTCCGGGTCGGGGCGGAAGTCGGCCTCGATCGAGAAGAGGTCCCCGAGCAGCCGCACGAGGACGGGGAGGTCGGCGGTGGAGGCGCTTCGGGTCCGGTAGTCCACGTCTCCTCCTTCAGAACCGCTCGACGGCGATGCCGTACTTCGCGATCCGCCACCGGAGCTGGCGGACCGAGAGCCCGAGGAGACGCGCGGCGCGGGCCTGGACGTGACCCGCCCGGGAGAGCGCGTCGAGGATCCGATCGCGCTCGGTCGGCGTCGGGGTCGGGGTCGGGGTCGGGGTCGCAGTCGGGGTCGCGGTCCGCAGCCACTCGAGATCGGCCCGGGTCACCGCCCCCTCCCCGTGCGCGACCACGAGCCGCTCGAGGGTGTTCCGGAGCTGCCGGACGTTCCCGGGCCAGTCGTGCGCCACGAGGAGCTCGAGCGCGTCCGGCGCGAGCACGAGCCTGCGGCCGTGCTCCGCGGCGAGCTCGTCGAGGAAGCTCGCGGCGAGGAGCGGGA
>DASWCJ010000279.1:0-19218 GCA_036390155.1 Anaeromyxobacter sp. | reverse complement strand
GTCCTCGTGCGTGCCGGCCTGCATCAGGACCTTGTCGGCGTGCAGGAACTTCTCGTCGGCGAAGATCGGCAGGCCGAACAGCGAGAGCGGCGGCTCCGCCCCTGACTCGCAGGGCACGAAGCGGGACGCGAACTCGGCCTCCGGCACGAGCTCCGCCCGCTCGCCGGTCGCCTCCTCGAGCATCCCCAGGCTCACGCGCTCGGCCGCCGAGACGACGGCGAGGGCCAATCGCCCGCCCACCCGGACGACCACCGGCTTCGCCACGCGGAAGCCGGTGACGTGATCCGCGGCGGCGAGGTCCTGCGCCGTCATTGCGCTCGTGTGCTGGTGGTGCTCGAACCCGCGATGGTTCTCGCGGAGGTGCGTCTCGATCACGGTCGGGATCATCTGTGCCTCCCCGGAGCGACGAAGCGTCCATTGTCGCGCCGCGACGGACCGGCGGGCGGGCGGCACCCGCGAGAGCCGGAACCCGGCGCAGCGACGCGGCGCATGTCCCGGACGCGTACCCGCTTCCGGGTCACCGCAGAGAGAGTGCGCACCCTCGGGGTCAGCGCCCAGTCGCTCCCCTTCCACTTCTCCGTGAGCGTCGTCCTCACGGGCGGCGCGGGGCTCGCCGGAGTGCCCGCCTCGGTCGCCATCGCGCGGACCTCGATGACCCGATCTCGCCCGCGCGGCGCGGGCCCGCGCAGGAACCACCCCGCCGCGCCCCCCGGCGAACGCGCAGAGGGCCGGCACCGCGAGCCTGCGACGCGCGCCCATCCTCGCGAAGGGCGTGTGCTGGGGGTTCACCTGCGGCGAGGGGACGAGCCCGAAGGTGACGGGACTCGGCAACGACGAAGGCGGCGGCCGGGACGTCGCCGTGCGCGGGAGGCGTCGTGACGAGATCGGCTTGCGGCCATCCGCGAGCTCTCGTCGATGACACGCCCCGATTTCCCGGCGCCGAGGCGCTTGACGCGTTTCGCCGTCAGATGATCTCCGCGATGAAGGAGCGTGCGGGAATGCCGCTCCTGGCGCCGCAGATCTCGCCTCGCGTGCGCCGAAGGCGTGCGAGGGGGTTCTCGAGGGCCCGTCCGCGTTCGCGCTCCCTGACGCGAATCCGTGCGTTCTGCGAGGCCTCGAAAACGCATGAGATGCTCGCGCCATGACCTCCGCACGCGACCTCTCCGCCCGCCTCGCCGACCTCCTCCACCGCGAGCGTGCCGCGCTCGGCGAATTTCTGGTGGCTCTCGCCGACTTCGACCGGAAGCGGCTCTGGGTCGAGCTCGGGCACGCCTCGCTCTTCTACTTCCTGCACCGGGAGCTCGGGCTCTCGAGCGGGGCCGCGTTCTACCGGAAGACCGCCGCGGAGCTCATCCAGCGATTCCCGGAGATCGTGGAACCCCTGCGAGACGGGCGACTTTGCATGACGAGCGTCGTCGAGCTCGCGAAGGTCCTCACGCCCGAGAACCGTGACGACGTCCTGCCGCGGTTCTTCCACCTGTCCAAGTCCGGCGCGAAGGCGGTCTCGGCCGCGCTCCGGCCGGCCGAGGCTGCGCCGCACCGCGCGGTCGTCACGGCCGTGCGTCCCACGGCGGCCGCGACCGCGCCCGTCCTCGCCGCGCTCGCCGCGCGGGACCCCATCCTGGAATCCCCATTTCATCTGGATGAAGCGCCGCGTGCCAACCCGGTCCAGGAGGTGATTCCGCCCGTCCCGGCCTCGCCGCCGCGCACCACGGTCGAGCCGCTCACGGCGGACCTGAGGCGGTTCCACGTGACGGTGTCGCGCCGATTCATGGAGAAGCTCGCGGCCGCTCGCGACGCCCTCTCCCACTCGCATCCCGGCGCCAGCGAGGACGAGATCCTCGAGGCGGGACTCGACCTCCTCCTCGATCGCCACGCCAAGCGGAAGGGGCTCGTCGAGAAGCCACGGCGCGAGCCGGCGCCTGCGAAGCCGGACCACGTCCCCGCCCACGTGAAGCGAGCCGTGTGGAAGCGTGACGGCGGGCGCTGCCAGTGGCCCATCCAAGGAGGCGGCATCTGCGGCTCCACCCACCAGGTCGAGCTCGATCACGTGATGCCGCGGGGACAGGGCGGACCGCCGACGGTCGAGAACACGAGATGCCTCTGCAAATTCCACAACCAGCTCGCCGCGCGTCAGGCCTACGGCGACGCGTGGATGAACAGGTTCACGAGGGGAGGCACCGCGGGCGAACCCGTCGCGGTTTGGTCGGCTTCGCCGGGCCTCGAGCGCAGGTCGCTCGAGGCCGTGCGCGCCCGGAGCACCCCGTCGATGCCCCCGGGAGACGACTTGGGCTCCGCACGGCGCGATCCGCGAACGGCTGGTTCCGATCGCGCAACCGGGATGGGACGAATCGTGAGAGCCGGCGCGCCTCCGCTAGCGCTCCGGCTCCCGCTCGCCGTCGAGCGAGCGCCGGAGCCGCTCGCGGACGCGATCGGGGAGGCGCGCGCCGCCTGCGAGCCGCTGCCTGAGCGCGCGCACGGTCGCGCGAAGCTCGCCGCCGAAGCGGGCGCAGCCCTCGCACCCGGCGAGGTGCGCCTCGAGCCGAACGCGCGCCTCGGGCGCGAGGTCGCCGTCGAGGTAGTCGGAGAGCCGCCTAATGCCCTACGAGGCGAGATCGACCCCGGCTTCTTCCGCCCCCGCGCCGTCGTCGGTGGCCTCGGGGTCGGTCGCCCTCGCGGTGCGCGGCATCCGCACGATGGTCGTGACGCTCGCCGCCGCGATGAGCGACTCGAGCACCGTCCCGCCGATCGAGCCGGCGAGGACGTTGTTCACGAGCCAGCAGCCGGTGCTCGTGAGGACCATGAGCCGCATCGGGATCCCGCGCATCGTGAAGAGCGCGATCCCGCCGAGCGAGGAGCCGAACACCGGGATCCAGCCGGCCCCGGTGGTGCCGACCACGAGGGCGAGCCCGACGGTCGCCGCGACGCTCGCCGCCGCGAGCCACGCGGAGCGGACCCAGGCGGAGAGGCCCGTCCGGAACCCGGACACGAGCGCGCTCGTCGCGGCCGGCGGCCGGCTGAGGAGCGCGAAGTGCGCGACGAGGACGAAGCACTCCGCGGAGACGAGGAGCTTGAGCCGCCGGTCGTCCCGCTGCAGGAAGCCCGAGACCCCGAGGACGAGGGCGACGTAGCCGAGGAGCTGGGCAGGGGAGAGGAGCTGCATCGTGGCCGTGGGAGCCGGAGATTCCGGAGCCGGAACCTAGCGGGCGAAGCGCGACGACGCAAATGCGGACGCCGCCTCGCTGGGTCGGGGCACTAGAAGACGAAAGGGACGAGCCGCCAGCGCGTCCGGGTCCGGTAGGCCACGTACTCCGGGTAGCGCGCGAGGAGCCGCTCCTCGTTGAAGATCCGCCATACCTGACAGGAGTAGGCGAGGAGGAGGATCGCGACGTTTCGTGCGCCGACGTTGCTCGCGAGGTACCCGGCGGTGATCACGGCGTACGCCGCGTAGAGCGGGTGCCGGACCCAGCGGTAGGCGCCCGTCGATCGGACGCCGCGGTGGGCGGGGACGAGGCCGAAGGAGCGGTTGAGCGACAGGAGGGCGTAGATCCCGAAGGCCACCCCCGCGACCTGGAGGACCTGACCGGCGAGGAGGTCCATGGCCGCGTCGGCCGGGCGGAGCAGCAGCGGGAGGAACGTGCCGCCGGCGGTGCTCGCCCAGCTCCCGGGGCCGAGCGCGGCGCGGTCGGCCGGCGCGCGGACGAGGAAGAAGACGGCGAAGAGCGCCTCGAGGCCGACGAGCAGGATCGCGCTCGGCCGGGGATGGCGCGCGAAGCTGCAGGCGTGAGCCCACGCGAAGAGGAGGAAGGCGGCGGCGAGGGCGGCGCTCACCGCGGCGGAGGCGAGGCCGGCTCGGGTGATCGGGCGAGCCATGAGCGGACCCGGCGCCGCCGCTAGCGGACGAGCGCCGGCTGGGTGGCGGTGGTCCCGAAGTTCGCGCCCCCGCCCACGGTGGTGACGGGGCTCTGGGTGCAGTCCGTCTTGATCGAGATCGAGTTGCTCGGCGGGCCGTTCACCGAGGTGATGGTGACGGTCATGAAGCCGATCACGGGGAACCCCTGACCGGCGGTGACGAACTTGCAGCCCGGGACGTCGACGACGGGGACGAGCGACGGCACGTTCACGTACGGCTTGAAGTACGGGACGACCGGCGGGAGTTTGGCGCCGTTGCTCACCCAGACGAGGTCGCCGATCGACACGACCGGGCACGAGCCCGACAGGATCGAAATCATGTCCCCCGGGGTGACCCCCGGGCTAGAGGTGAGGTTCGTGAACCCCATGTTGTCCGAGCCGTCCTTGTTGAAGGTGAGGGTGGCGTCGCAGTTGAGCGTGCCGCCGCTGCTCCACATCGCGCAGCTCGAGAAGGAGAGCGGGAGCACCCCGCAGGGGTTCGTGGGCGGGCCGCCCCCCACCGCGACGGCGGAGGCGGTCACGTCGGTCTGCGACATCCCGAGGAGCCCCCCGAGCTCGATGAGCACCGGGTTCCCGCGCGACGCCTCCCGGCCGGCGTTGACGAGCACCGCGTTCGCCTGCGCGAGCGTCGTCGCATTCCAGACGGTGACGGGCGTGAACGCGGAGGCGCGGGGCATCGAGGCGTTCCAGATCCCGACCTGCACGTCCGTCGAGGGATCGATGGTGACGCTCAGGCCCCGGTCGGTGATGTGCTGCGCCGCGTAGCTCGCGGCGACGGTCCGGGCCGAGCTCACCCCCGCGGTCGTCCCGTCCAGCTGGCGCACCCCCGCGAGCGCGGCCGAGTCGGTCGCGTTCTGGAGCTGGTTCCGGACCGCCATCACGTGCCCCGAGTTGATCACCAGGGCGAGGAACGCGCAGATCGCGCCGAGGACGATCGCGACGACCACCGCGGTCGCGCCGCGCTCCCGGGCCTGCCGGTCGAGAGCCACGGCGTCACTCCTTCGGCACGGACGGGGCGAGGGGCCTCGCCTCGGTCCGCCCGCGCTCGGTCTTCTCGAGCATGAGGATCTCCGGCTCCTGGCGCTGACCACCCTTCTCCGCCTTGGAGTCGAGGCTCCTGCGGTAGGCCCTCGCGACGATGGTGGACTCCTGCGAGTCGAGGCCGCTCACCGCCTGCGCCGTGCCGCCACCGGGCGGCCGCTGCGCGGCGACCCAGGCCCCGGTCGCCCTGCCGAAGTCGGGCGCCATGTGGCGAGCGCCCATGCACCCCGGCGACGCCGCCAGCACCGCGACCACCATCCCCATCCCCGCCGTCCGCCTCACAGGCCACCCCCTCGCGCCGCACCGCTCGCCCCCGCCGCCGCGGCGGGTCCCTCGAGGCCGCGCGCGTGCGCGACGCGCGCGACGCCGGCCCGCGCCTCCGCGTCGTCGGGCGCGAGCCGGCCCAGCTCCACGTAGAGGTCGTACGCCTGCGCCAAGGAGCCTCTCCGCTCGTAGGCGAGGGCGAGGTTCGCCACCGCCTGGCGTGGATCCCCGGCGCGCTCGAACTCCTGCCGCGCCCGGGCGAAGTCACCGCCGGCGGCGTAGGCGAAGCCGAGGTTGTTGCGGGCACGCACGTCGCGTGCGTCCTGGCGCAGCGCCTCGAGGAAGACCGGGACCGCGTCGCGCGGCCGCCCGCGGGCGAACAGGGAGAAGCCGAGGTTGTTCAGATAGCGCGCGTCGCGGGGCGCGAGGGTGACCGCGCGGCGGTGGTGCTCCTCCGCCTCCGCGCCCCGACCGGACAGGTCGAGGAGGATCCCGAGGGCGGAGTGCGCGAAGGCGAGCCGGCCATCGAGCTTCAGCGCCTCGCGGAGGTCCTCCTCCGCCTCCCGCTCGAGGCCGAGCCGCTGGTGGGCGACGCCACGGAGCCCGAGCGCCTCCGGGTCCGGACGGCGCCCGTGGCAGAGCGGGTCCACCGCCTCGCGCGCCGCCGAGGGCTCGCCGCGGTCGAGGAGGGTGCGGGCGAGCTGCCGGCGCGCGCTCGCCACGTCCTCGCGCCGCGCCCCGGAGGTCGTCGCGCAGGCGAGGCACGCCGCGAGGAGGGACGGGAGGAGCGCGCGCGTCATCGGTTCCCCATTCGCGGCAGGAGGGTCTCCATGATGTTCACGACCGCCGGGCCCATGATCACGGCGAAGAGCGAGGGCAGGATGCAGAAGACGAGGGGCAGGGTCATCTTCACCGCCACCATCGCGGCGCGCTCCTCGGCCCGCAGCATCCGTCGCACGCGCATCCCCTCCGCCTGGACCCGCAGCGCGGCGCCGATGCTGGTCCCGAACAGCTCGGTCTGCGCGAGCGTCGCGGCGAGCTGCTTCAGGTCGTCCACCCCGGTGCGATCGGCGAGCCGCCGGAAGGCCTCCGGCCGGTTCATCCCCGCCTTCACCTCGAGGAAGGTGAGCTCCAGCTCGTCCGCGAGGACGGGAAAGGCGACGCGCGTCTCGCCGGCGACGCGGAGGAGCCCCGCGTCGAGCGCGACGCCGGCCTCGACGCAGGTGACGAGCAGGTCGAGGGAGTCGGGGAGGCCGCGACGGATCGCGAGCTGGCGTGCGTCGCGCCGCTTCGAGAGCCAGAGGTTCGGGGCGTAGAACCCCGCGGCGCACGCGAGGACGGCCAGGGCGAGGGCGCCCTGCAGCGGCTCGGCCCGGCTCGCGTTCAAGGTGAGGACCCCGAGCGTCGAGGCCAGCGCGAGGACGACCTTCGCGCCGAGGAAGAGCTGGAGCGCGTGCTCCGAGCGCAGCCCGGCCCGGGCGAGGCCGAGCCGGAGCCGCGAGAGCTCGTCCTCGCGGGTGGGGGTCGCGATCCGCGCGATGGGGCGGAGGCTCTCGAAGAGCCTTCGGGCGAGGCCCGGCGCGGGCGCTGCGGCGACGGCGGCGGTCCCGCTCCGGTCCACCCGCAGGCGCGCGACCATCCGCTCCCGGCGGCCGGCCCGGGCCGATCCCACGGTCCACGCCGCCGTGGCGAGGGCGAGCACCAGCACGATCGCGGCGGTGAGGGCGGCGCCGTCCACGGGCATCGGTCAGACCTCCAGCTGGGTGAGCTGGTACATCCAGAAGATCCCGGCGAGCCAGATGACGATCGCGAAGGTGAGGATCGCCTGTCCCTTCTCGTTGTCGAACAGCCGCGCGAAGTAGCCGTGGTTCGTGATGGAGATGAGGAGCGCGACGCCGAACGGGAGCGCGCCGAGGATGAACCCGGAGACGCGCCCCTCCGCGGTGAGCGCGCGGAGCTTCCCCTGGAACCGGTAGCGCTGCCGGATCGTCTCGGCGATCTTCCCGAGCATCTCGGCGAGGTTGCCGCCGGTCTCCCGCTGGATCACCGCGGACACCGCGAAGATCTTGAGGTCGCCGTTTCCGGGCGCGCGCTCCGCCATCCGCTGGACCGCCTCCTCCAGGGAGCGCCCGAGCTTCTGCTCCTCGAAGGCGCGCGCGAACTCGAGGCTGATGGGTTGCGGCATCTCGCTCGCGACCATCTCGAAGGCGGCCGGGAGCGCGTGGCCGGCCCGGAGCGAGCGGGACATCATGTCGAGCGCCTCGGGGAGCTGCTCCGAGAGCTGGTGGCCGCGGCGCGACCGCCGGACGAGCAGCGCGAGGACGGGGAGCGTACCGGCGAGGAGCGGGACGACGAGGACGACGAGCGGCTCGGCCCGGATCGCGAGGGCGAGGAAGGAGGCGACGCCGCCGAGCGCGAGACAGGTGGAGAGGAGCTGCGCGACGGTGAGCGGCGCGTCGGCGTGCTCGAGGAGCGCCTCCAGCCGCCGCGCGCCGGGAACGGCCGCGACGAGCCGCGCCAGGGCCGGGGTGGCGGCGAGCCGGCCCGGGCGGAGGAGGGTGGACGCGGCGGAGCCCGGGCGGCCGATCGCCTGGAGGCGGCGCTTCAGCTCCGCCGACCGGCGGTCGCCGAGCCAGCGCACGAAGAAGTAGGCCGCCTCCAGTGCGGCGAGGAGGGCGACCGCGACCGCGGCGACGAGCGCGTTCCTCATGCCGGGCTCCGCCGGATCATGCTTCCCGCCCGAGGTGAGGCTCGAGGAGCCGCTCCGGGTCGACGCCGTACCGCTCGAAGCGCTCCGCCACCTTGGGTCGGATCCCGGTGGAGACGAACTCGCCGACGATGCGCCCGGCCTGGTCCACGGCGTGCTGCTCGAACCGGAAGAGCTCCTGCATCGTGACCGTGCTGCCCTCGGTCCCGGTCACCTCCGAGACGCTCATCACCCGGCGCCGCCCGTCGAAGCCGCGGTTGAGCTGCACGATGATGTGGAGCGCCCGCGCGATCATCTGGCGCATGGCGGCGTCGGAGAGGGGCACGCCGCTCATCCCGAGCATCGCCTCGAGGCGCGAGAGCGCGTCGCGGGCGGTGTTGGCGTGGATGGTGGTCATCGACCCCTCGTGGCCGGTGTTCATGGCCTGGAGCATGTCGAGGACCTCCGCGCCGCGGACCTCGCCCACCACGATCCGATCCGGGCGCATGCGCAGGCTGTTCCGGACGAGGTCCCGGGCGAGGATCTCGCCCTTCCCCTCGATGTTCGCGGGGCGCGTCTCCAGCCGGACCACGTGCCGCTGCTGCAGCTGGAGCTCGGCGGAGTCCTCGATGGTGACGATCCGCTCGTCTTCCGGGATGAAGGCCGACAGGGCGTTGAGGAGGGTGGTCTTGCCGGCGCCGGTCCCGCCGCTGATGAGGATGTTCAGCTTCGCCTTCACGCACGAGGCGACGAGGGCGACGCCCTCGCGGGTGATGGCGCCGATCGAGACGAGGTCCCTCATCTTGAGCGGCGACGCCCCGAAGCGCCGGATGGAGAGGATCGCGCCGTCCACCGCGAGGGGCGGGACGATCGCGTTCACGCGCGAGCCGTCGGGGAGCCGGGCGTCCACCATCGGCGAGGTCTCGTCCACCCGGCGGCCCACGCGCGACACGATGCGCCCGATGATCCGCATGAGGTGCTCGTTGTCCCGGAAGCGGACGTGGGTCGGCTCGAGCTTCCCGCGCCGCTCGACGTAGACCGTCGTGCAGGTGTTCACGAGGATGTCGGAGATGGTGGGGTCGCGCAGGAGCGGCTCGAGCGGCCCGAACCCGGTGAGCTCGTCGAGCAGGTCCTGGATCATCCGCTCGCGCTCGGTCTGGTTGAGCGGCACCGCCGACTCCGCGACGATCCCGCCGAGGACCGCGCGCAGCTCCTCGCGGAGCCGGTCGGGAGGGAGCTTCTCGATCGTCTTGAGGTCGAGCTTGTCGATGATCCGCCGGTGGAGCTCGCCCTTGAGCTCCTGGAAGGCGTCCCCCCCGGCGAGCTCGGGCCCGTCGGCCGCGCCGGCCGCCTCCTCGATCGCGCCGGGCGGGCCCCGGAGCCGATCACTCAGCGCCATGGTTCGCGTTCCTCCCGAGGAGCCGGCCGAGCCACGACCGCGGGGCGGCTTCGCCCGCGAGGAGTCCGGCGCGCAGGGCCAGCGCGCGGACGTCGCGCGCCACCGCGGAGCGCGGCGCCGCGTCCACGACCAGTGCGCCGGAGGCGGCGCTCCGCGTCACCGCCGCGTAGTCGTTCGCCACCCGGGCCGCCGGCGGGATCTCGAGCGACTCCTCGATGATCTCGGGGGTGAGGGCCGCGCCCTTGTCGAACCGGTTCAGCACCACCTGGACCTTCCCGGCGGCGTACCCGACGCGCCGGAACACGTCGAGGCAGCGCTGCCCGTTGCGGACCGCCGCCACCTCCTGCGTGAGCACGAGGAGCACCTGGTCGCTCGCGTCGAGCGCCGCGAGCGAGCGGTCGTCGAAGCCCCGGGCGCCGTCCACGATCACCGCGTCGTAGTGCTGGCGCAGGAACTCGAGCAGCGAGGTGATGGTCTTCGCGTCGATCCGCTCGGCGGCGGCGAGGTCGTCGCCGGCCGCGACCACCGCGAGGCCGGAGCCGTGGTGCGGGAGCGACGCGTCGAGCAGCTCGCGGTCGAGCCGGTGCACGTTCGCGACCACGTCGTGGAGCGAGTACTGCGGGTGCACGTCGAGCACCGCGGCGACCGCGCCGAGCGCCGCGTCGAGGTCCACGACGCAGGCGCGGACGCCCTGGCGCTGGAGCGACCCCGCGAGGTTGGTCGCGAGGGTGGTCGCGCCCTGGCCGCCCTTCGCGGGGTAGACCGCCACCACCCGGCCGCGAACCTCCGCCGGCGCGCGGTCCTCGAGCGCACGGCGGAGCCCTTCTCCGTCGCCCGCCACCACGAACTCCCGGGCGCCGGCGCGGAGCGCGCGGAGGATGAGGTCGGGGTCCTTGGTCGGGCCCTGGACCACCACCCGGGCGCCGCCACGCGCGAGCGAGGCGGCGAGCCGGAAGCTCGCGTCGGGGTCCCGCTCGACCGAGACGAGCGCGACGTGGTTCGTGGCCGGCGCGTCGGGCCCCGGGGCCGCGCCGACGCGCAGGCCGAGCTGGGTCGCCACCGCCGAGATGGCGCCCGCGGCCTCCGGGGTCGTCCCGTACAGCGCGAGGGATCGAGGTTCCACGGCTTCTCCTCTCCTACCGAGCGAATCCGGTGGCCCCTCGCGGCCGCGGCGCCGGCGAGGTGCGGGATGCGCCGGGGGGGGCGCCGGGGGCCGCGGGGCGGACCCGCTCGCCGTCGAGGCCGAGGAGGAACAGGGCGAGGTCGCTCGGCTGGTTGTCCTCGTACTCGGTCGGGAGCGGCTGGAGCTGGTGCGGCTCGAGCGGATGGACGAGGTGCGCCGTCACCACCACCAGCAGCTCCGTCTCGCTCTTCTGGTACCGCGTGGAGCGGAAGAGCACGCCGAGAATGGGCAGCGCGCCGAGGAGCGGGACCTTGTCGATCTGCGACCGGATCTTCTCCGAGAGCAGCCCCGCGATGGCGAAGCTCTGGCCGTCGCCGAGCCGGACGGTGGTCTCGCTCTGTCGCGAGGAGAGCCCGGGGATCTGCACGCCGCCGATCACCACCGAGAGCGCCGGGTCGATGTCGCTCACCTCGGAGGAGAGGTTCATGTGGATGGTCGTCCCCGCGATCACGGTGGGCGTGAACTTGAGGATGATCCCGAACTTCTTCCACTCGACCTGGGCGGACCCGAACGCGGAGGTGAGCGGGATGGGGAACTCGCCGCCTGCGAGGAACTTCGCCTCCTGGCCGGAGAGGGTGACCAGGGTCGGCTCGGCGAGGACCTTGGCGAGGCCGTTGCGCTCGAGGACGCTGAGGATTCCGCTCAGCGGGAAGTTTCCGAACCCGGAGAAGAAGTAGTTGAACGCCCCGCCCTGGGCCGTCGCGAAGGGAGGGTTCGGGACGTCGGGCGGCTGGACCCCAGGGACCGCCAGACCGCGCGGCCCGGTCCCGGGGATCGCCGGGTTCTGCGGCGTGTTGAGGAAGTCGCCCGGGTAGGTGTTCGGGCCGACCGCGCCTCCGACCCATTTCGTCTCCTTGTGGAAGAGGTTGATGCCGAGCTCGCGCAGGCCCTCGCGCGAGACCTCCGCGAACCGGACCTCGAGCTGGACCTGCTGCTCGCCGGTGACCTGCACGAGGTTCGCGACCTGGGGGCTGTGCAGGCGCGCCACCTCGGCGATCCGCTCCGGCATCCGGACGTCGGACACGCGGCCGGTGAGCACCACCAGGTCGCCGGCGGAGCTGATCCCGATCTCCTCGCCGGGGAAGAGGTCCTTGAGCTGCTTGCGCAGCCCGTCGAGGGCACGCGTCACGCGAAGCGCGATGACGAGCGGGTCGTTCTGGCGGTTCCACAGCGTGAGATCGGTGCTGCCGACGCCCTTCGCGGTGAGCAGCACCTGGGTCGGTGTGATGACCTTCAGGTCCGCCACGCTCGGGTCGGCCACCGCGATCCGGCCGATCGCCTCGGAGAGCACGAGGAGCCGGTTCTGCCCGGCTTCGAGCGCCATCTCCCGCACCGCCCCGACCTCGCGATCGACGCGGAGCGTGACGGGCGCCGCGACCTGTCCGGGCGCCTGCGGAGATTGGTCGGAGGGGGGCTGGGAAGCCGCCGCGCCCGCGAGCGCGAGCGCGAGCCCCGCCAAGGTGATCCTCATCTTCCAGCTCCCTTCCCCGTCCCCTTGAAGTCGCGCTTCTCGTACAGGTCGCCGCGCAGGATCTCGACCACGTCGTGCTGCACGGGCGCGGGCTCGGCGGCGGGCGGCCTCGGGACCTGCGCGGAGCGGTGCGACGCGCGCAGCTGCGGCTTCACCGGCGCCGGCGCCGGCGCCGGCGGGGGCGGGCGCGCGGGGCCCGGGGCCTCGAGGGCGATCCCGGTGAGCAGGACCGGCGGCGCGATCCCCGGCGTCGAGACCACCTCGACGTCCATGCGGCTCCGCAGCGCGAGGAGGATGCTCCCCTTCGTCGCGGCGAGGGCGAGCTTCTCGCTCTGGGGGCAGTCCACCATGAGCGTCGCGACGGTCGCGGGCAGCGCCTTGTCGCGCCCGCTCGAGAGGTCGGCGACGTCCTTCCCGACCGCCAGCACCCGGATCCCCTGCAGGATGATCTTCGAGACGGGCGGCACGCCCGAGGCGTCGGACGGCTTCATCGTGACGATCACGTCCACCCGGTCGCCGGGGTGGACGAACCCGGCCACCCCGACCACGTCGTCCACCCGGACCGCGAGCGCCCGCATCCCTGCGGGGAGGAGGGCGGCGAGGCCGCTCCCGGCGGTGCTGGAGGCGAGCCGGGGCTCGAGGATCGGCTCCCCCTTGAGGAGGGTGGTGAGCGCGACGCGGCCCGCGAGCTGTCGAGGATCGGACGACGCGCCGTCCGGGCGGCTCGCGGTCGGCCAGTCCACCACCGCGAGCGCCTCCTCGCGGAGGGGCATGGCGAGGGGTATGTCGCTCGCGGCGACCACGACCTTCGTCGTCGGCACCCGGACCGCGGCGGTCCGCGCGTCGAGGTACCGCGTGAAGAAGACCGCGGTCGCCCCCGCGGCGATCACTGCGAGGACGAGGAACAGCGCGGCCCGGATGCCCGCGCGGCGCCCGCCGCGCTCCGCCGCGCGCTTGAGCCGCGCCTGCCCTGCGATCGCCGTCGCCATCTCGAGCCCCTCGCGCTACCGGCGCATGACGGCGGTGGCCTGCGCGGACGCGGGCAGGATCGCGGTGAGCACGGTGAAGCCGGTGATCGACCCGGTCGGATACGAGACGCTCACCTGGATCTGGGGCCCCGACGTCACGCTCACGGTCGCGGAGGCGGCGACGAGCCCCGCCGCGGCGAGGTAGCTCTGGGCCGCGGTGGTCGCATTGGAGGCGGCGGTCGCATCGGCCGAGGGAGAGCCGGCGGAGAAGGGGGTGAGGCTCCCGGCCCGCGCGCCCTCCCGCGACGCGTTCGTCACGAGCTGCTCGATGAAGAAGAAGTAGCCCCAGTCGATCGTGCCGAGCAGGATCAGCAACAGCAACGGCAGCAGGAGCGCGAACTCGACCGCCGCCGCGCCCCGCTCCATCCTCCGTCGTCCGCGCACGCGCACGTCACCCTCCCCGCATCGTGGCGAAGAGCGCCCCGACCGCCACCGCCACCCCGGCGGGGACGGAGACCCGTCCGCCGCCCGACCGGAGGGGCGGGGCGACGCGCATCCCGAGGGCAGCCTGGACGAGGTTCGTCCGCATCGCCTGCCGCGCCTCGCGGCTGGAGGCGGCGTAGCAGATCGCGCCCACCACCCCGGCGGCGACCGCGCTCGCGAGCGCGAACGGCACTAGGCGCGAGAGCCCGACCCACGTGCCCGCCCCGACCGCGAGCTTCAGGTCGGCGCCGCCGAGCGCGCCGCGGGCCCAGGCGGGCCAGAGCACCACCCCGGCCACGAGCGCGGCGGCGAGGCCGGACGCGGCCCCGGGGGCGCCCGACGCGAGCGCCCGCGCGACGAGCCCCGCCACCGCGATCGACACGGTGAGCTCGTTCGGGATCCGGCGTCGGCGGACGTCCCACGCGGCCGCGATCCCGAGGAGGACCGCGAGCACGACATGCTCCGCACCGCTCGTCACAGGGAGCTCTCGAAGCGCCTCCGGCGGCGGGGTCGCCGCCGCCGGAGCCGCTCCTCCTTCGCTACGGCATCGATGCCGCGACCTGGTTGAACGTCGCCTGGACGTTCGTCCCGAGCAGCGCGACAGCCGTGATGATCACGACCGCGATGAGGGCCACCATGAGGCCGTACTCGACCGCCGTGGGGGCTTCCTCGTCCTGCCAGAGCCTCTTCACCATGCCAACCATTGCCGACCTTTCCGTCCCGGTGACCCGGGTCAGGGCCCGCCCGGCGGCGCGCGCCGGTCGAGCCGTTCACTTGAAGTCCAGCGGCGCCAATGCCCGCGACGGATCCGCCCGACCTCGGGACGCTAGGGGCGGCGCCGCTGTGCGCCAAGAGCCGCAAACGGGAGGGACGGTGGGTCCGGCTCCCGCCGCGCGCCCTATGGCAGCGCCGCCGCCATGGTGTTGAACGTCGCCTGGACGTTCGTCCCGAGGAGCGCGACAGCCGTGATGATCACGATCGCGATGAGCGCGACCATCAGGCCGTACTCGACGGCGGTGGGGGCCTCGTCGTCGCGCCAGAGCTTCAGCAACGTGTGGACCATGTGACCTCCTGCGCCCCGGCTCGGCCGGGCCGCGCTGCGCCCGCGCCCGTGTCGCTGCAGGGCGCACACGTGATGCCGTGGTAGGCGGACGCTAGGAGCGCCGATCGCGCGCGCCAAGCACCGGGCGGGAGGAATGGCGGGCGGCCCCGAGGAGGCGGCGTGCGCGCATTCCAGGACGCGATCCCGAACGACCACCGTGCCCCCGACGCCGCGCCGAGAGCGGCGCGGATCGTCTTGACCAACGATGGACACTCATGTACATGATTGGATATGAAGCTCCGGACGAGCTCCTCTCGCCTCAAGGCCAAGATGGGCCAGTACATGCGAGCGGTCCGAGCAGGCAAGGAAGTCGTGATCACCGACCGGGACCGCCCGGTGGCTCGGCTGCTCCCCTACGACGAGCGTGGGACCGCGGGGCAAGAGGAGCTCGCGGTCGCCCGGCCGCGAGACCCCACCGCACCGCCGCTCGGACAGCTCGAGGTGCGGGCGATCCGGTATCGCGGCAGAGCGACCACCGAGTTGCTCATGGAGGACCGGGCTCGGCGATGATCGCCTTGATCGACACGAGCGTGGTCTTGCGGAAGCTCTTCGGCGAGCAAGGCTCACTCGCCGAGTGGTCGCAAGTGACCGAGGCATACGCCTCACGGATGCTGCTCGTCGAGCTCGGCAGGGTGATCGACCGGAGCCGCCTCGCCGGCGACATCGACGACGAGCAGGTGGAACACCTGCACCGCGAGGCTCGGCGTCTCCTGCGTTCCGTGGACGTCCTCGCGCTGAGCGAACCCATCCTCGTGCGCGCGGCCGGCCCGATGCCGACTGCGCTGGGTTCACTGGACGCCGTCCACCTGGCGACAGCACTCCAGCTCGCGGCCGCCGGCAAGACGACGCTCGTCCTCGCCACGCACGACGCGCGGTTGGCACGAGCGGCGCGCGCGTCCGGACTCGAGGTCTGCGGCGCCTGAGACCCCTGGCGGCCGCGGCGCCGGAGCGCTAGATGGGCAGAGCCCGTCTTCGGAGAACTGCATGCCTGAAGGACCCGAGATCGAGACCGAGAAGCTGCACGAGGCGATCCACGAGGAGCTGGAGAAGGATGGCAACAGGTTCATCCGCAGCATCGCCCTCACCACGTCGCTGCTCGCGGCGCTCGCGGCGCTCGCGAGCCTCGAGGCCGGCGCCACCGTGAACGAGGCGCTCGTCCTCAAGACGGAAGCGACGCGCCTCCAGGCGGAGGCGAGCGACGAGTGGGCCTACTACCAGGCGAAGGGCGTGAAGGCGTCGGTCGCGGAGGGCGCCGCCGCCGTCTACGCGGCCGCCGGCAAGGAGGCGCCGCCCGCGTACGAGGAGCGGCGCCGGCGCTACGCGGAGGAGCAGGAAGCGATCCAGGAGAAGGCGAAGGAGAAGGAGCGGGAGCGCGACGCGAAGGAGCACGAGGCAGACCATCTCCTCCACCTCCACCACCGCTACGCGGCCGCGGTCGCGTTCTTCCAGGTGTCGATCGCGCTCGGCGCCGTCGCGGCGCTCACGCGGATCCGGCTCGTCTGGCTCGCGTCGATGGCGATCGGCGCGGGCGGCATCGTGTTCGCGGTGCTTGCGCTCACCGGCCGTCCCTGAGCACTCCCGCGCAATCATGATGAAGGTACCGCACGGAAACCCGACCGCCGCTGATACGATACAGGTCGAGTGGGTGGGCGCCGCTCGGCGCCGAAAGGGGCTCCCTTGCGTTCCGTCCTCGTCGCTGCCGTGCTCGTCCTCACCGCCTGCTCCAATCCGTCCACGCCCGCGGGCTACGTGGGCTACCTGACCCGGGGAGCTTTGGTCGGGAAGGCCAGCTACGTGGGGCTCCAGACCGGGCCGACGAGCTACGGCCTGGGCTGGATGCTGAGCGTCTTCAACGTCTCGGTGACGCCCTTCACCTACAGCGAGGACTTCACCGGCGAGGGCGCGGTCCTGACCCACGACAAGCTCACGGTCGGCTTCCGCGCGCACACCGTCTTCCGGGTCCGGCCCGACCGCGTGAAGGAGTTCATCGAGCAGTTCACCACGCTCGGCGAGGGCAAGGACCAGGTGCAGGTCGCGTTCGCGAACGTCCTCAAGGAGCCGCTGCGGACGGAGATCCGCGTGGCCGTGGCGCGCTACGACGCCTTCGCCCTCAACGAGAACATCGGCAAGATCAACCAGGAGCTGACGGCCTGGGTGCAGGCGAGGACGGCCGACACTCCGTTCCAGGTGCTGAACGTGGTGGTGGGGAACATCCAGTTCCCGGCAGTGGTCACGCAGGCGGTCTCGGCCAAGCTCGCCGCGGCGCAAGAGCTGGAGACGCGCGCCACGCAGGTCGCCATCGCGCGCAAGGACGCCGAGAAGCGCGTCGTGGAGGCTGAGGGCATTGCGCGGGCCACCCAGATCATCCAGCAGCGGCTCACGCCGCTCTACATCCAGCACGAGGCCATCGAGGCGCAGAAGGCCATGGTCAACAGCCCAAACCACACGACCATCTACATCCCGGTCGGGCCCATGGGCGTCCCCCTCGTCGGCGCGCTGCGCCCGGAGTAACGCGATCCGGATCGCCGTGCGCGCCGCTCGGGCAGCCGAAAGGGCGGCCATGATTCGTTCCGAAACCGCAACGTTGCTCGAGGATTTGTCCAAGCGGGATACGCCTGCGGCAGCGTGGCCGGTTGTTGAGCGGCTCGTTTCGGGCGCGGATCCGGAGTTGCTCCGCGAGGTGCGGAGGCGGGCGGAGGCGGGCGGAGGCGGGCGGGTTGCACACCTGCGCCAGGGCTTTCGTGACGTTGCTCTCCCCCGAGTTTGACGAGTCGCCCGGTGGCGAGGCACACGATTCCCGTGCCGCCGCGGGCGGTTAGGCGCACTTCGGCCTGAAGTGGTCGTGTTACTAGGCAGACCTGACGGGCGTCAGGTCGCGGGGGCGGACTCGATCGCGTGGAAGCGCGGCGGCAGCGACACGCCGAGCTGCTTGAGCAACGCGGCGGCCTCCTCGCGCACCTCGGTGGTCTGCAGGACGCGGGCGCCGGCGCGGTCGTACTCGACGACCTTGATCTGGCCGAGCTTGGCGGCGAGGTTGCGCCAGGTGTCGCCCGCGCGGATCTCGGCGATGCGCTCGAGGAGCAACGCGAGCACGGAGATCGTGACGTGGGCTTGGATGCGCCAGGGTCGGAAGTGCCGGACCGGCCGCATGTGCAGGCCGGACTTGAGCTGGCGCCAGCAGTCCTCGACGCGCAGGAGTTGCTTGTAGCCGAGGGCGAGGTCCTCGGCGCTGAGGGTGTCGTCGTTGGAGGTGATCACCCACTTGCCGTCGTAGCGCTCGGCCTCGGCGACGGCGGCGCGGTCGATGCGGAGCTTGCCGCCCTTGGTCTCGCGCAGGTAGCGGCCGAAGCGGCCGCTGGTGAGCAGCGCGCAGGTTCGCTTCGAGTGCTTGCGATCGGGCCGCGCCTTCATGGCCTCGATCTCGGCCCCCACCTCGGCGAGGAGCTTCGCCCGGTGGGCGCGCTGGCGGGCCTCCTCGTCGGGATTGTGGCAGACCACGTAGCGCCGGCGGCGCTCGCCGTCGCCCACGATGACCTCCTTCACCCGCAGGCCGTCCTTCACTTCCTGGTACCGCCCCTGCCGCGCCAGGACGTCGGTGGTCACCTCGTCGCCGGCACGCAGCCGCGAGCCGAGGATGTACTTGCCGTTGCCGAGCGCGAGCTTGCGGCGGTTCTCCTCCGAGTTCATCCCGGCGTCACCCACGAACATGCAGCGGCCGAGGCGCCAGCCCTTCAGGTCGGCCTTCACCTTCTCCACCGTGGTGACGTCGGCCGTGTCGCCGGAGAAGACCCAGGAGCGCACCGGCAGGCCGTCGCGCGTCACCGCAAGGCCGACAACGATCTGCGGCGCGTCTTCACGTCCGTTCTTCGAGTAGCCGCGCTTCCGCAGCGGTTCGTACTCACGGTCATCACGCTTCCGCGCGATCTCGTCCTCCTCGTCCACCTCGAAGTGCAGCGAGGTGGTGTCGTAGAAGATGAGGTCCACGTCGGCGTTCATGAGGTCGGCCATGCGGAAGAAGACCGCCTTCTCCACCTCGGCCTTGTGCTCCTCCAGGAAGTCCATCGCCCGATAGAGGTGATGCAGCGCGAGCGGTGCGGCGCTCGGCAGGAAGACTTCCTCCCGCAGCCACTGCTCCCAGCAGTAGAGCTTGGAGTACGGCTCCAACGCGCGGTTCGCCACCATCGCGAAGAGAGCGCGCTCGAAGGGCTGCTTCGTTCCGGCCCGCTTGGCCCGGGCGGTCAGCACCGTGCCGATCCCGATCTCCTTCCAGAGCTCCTCGAGCACGTGGACGCCACCGTAGGTCCAGCTGTCCCGGATGCGGAGGTCGTCGGCGCCGCCAGCCGGCGCGGCGCCGCTGGACACCGCGTCGGTCGAGACCACACGCAGGATGCTGCCCGCCAGGCGGCGAAGTTGATCGGCGTCGAGCTGGTCGGCGCGGCCGAAGTTGTAGACCACCTTCGCCACCGCGCAGCCGCGCTCGGCGTCCCATGTGTTCTCGGCGAGCTGGTAGTACCGGACCTCGGTCCCGTCGGCGTTCCGTCGCTTCGTGACCCGCAGGTACATGCCTATCGGATACCCGCCTAGGCACGGGCGATCAAGGTTCCTGGATCAGGTCGTGTGCCTAGGATATTTCGGCTTCGGCGTCGCCAAGTAGCCGAAATCGTTCAGACGAGTATCTCGGTGGCCCCGAAACTCGTCAAACTCGGGTC
>DASWCJ010000278.1:0-10952 GCA_036390155.1 Anaeromyxobacter sp. | reverse complement strand
AGGAGAAGCGGGCCCCGGCGGCGAGGGGGCGGCTCGTCTACCGCGCGCCGCCCCCCGTCTGGCTCGACGCGCCGCGCCCGGCGGACGATCCCGCGCCAGCCCCCGTGCCGGCGATCGCGCCCGCCACCGCCGCGGTCCCCGTGCTCCCGGAGGAGATCGCCGACGGCGCCGTCCACGCCTCGCTCGAGGGGGCGCGCGTCGAGGTCCTGCTCGTGCGCCGGCGGTCGGGCGAGGCGGGACCGCTCGTCGAGGCCACGATCGAGGGCGCGCTCGTCGACGCGCTGCTCGTGCGGCGCCCCGATGCGCCCGGGCTCTGACCGGCTCCCGCCTCAGCCGACGAGGAAGAGCGTGCAGGAGCGCGCGCCGTGCGCGCCGATGACGAGCGCCTGCTCGATGTCGGCGGTCTTCGACGGCCCGGCGATGAACGTGCCGAAGCCCGCGGCCGGGAAGGCGATGCGCCGGTAGGCTTCGTGCATGTCGTGCACGACGTCCCGGACGCTCACCACCAGGGCGAGGTGCTCGGTGATCACGAACGTGGCGCGCGGGCGGAACGCGTCGCCGGAGACCCACACGGCGCCATTCTCCGCCACCGCGAATGCGCCGGGCAGCACCGCGAGCCCGAGCCCCTCGAGGCCGTGCGGGTCGGAGATCGCCGAGAGGTCGACGCGGCCCGGCACGCCCTCGACCGCCGACCCGATCCGGCCCGCGCCGAGCTCCGCGGCGAGCGCCGCCACCGCGGCGGCGAGCCCGGCCCGGTCGGGGACCCGCACGAGCTTCCCCGCCACCGCCGCGACGGCGTCGGTGAGGCGCGCCACCGGATCGTCCCAGCGCACCCCGACGCGCGAGAGATCGGGGGCGGGCGCCGCGGGCGGGGACGCGTTCCGCAGCGCGTCGAGGATGCGCCGCCGGCTATCCACGGGGGCTCCCTCCGGCGCTTGTCCCCGGACTTCCTTTGCCCCGCGGAGCGGGGCTGGGGAGGGGGCCGCGGGTCCGACGCCAGGTCTGGCGGAAGCTCTCGACGGGCGGCGCGGGCAGCTCCCGGCGGCGGCCCCAGACGTTCCACGGGCCGTAGAGGAGGAAGCGCGGGAACCACTTCAGCGCGAAGCGGAGGAGGCCGCCCGCGGCCTCGTAGCTCGCGCGGCTCCGGAGGAGCAGCCCGACGAGGGCGAGGCCGAGCCGCTTGCCCGGCGCGATGAGGCCGCGAGCCGCGAGGGTGCGCCGCTCCCCGAGGAGCGTGTCGTGGATGGGGATGCGGACCGGGCAGACGGCGTCGCACGAGCCGCAGAGCGTGGACGCGAACGGGAGCGTCGCGTGCGAGGCGGGATCGCGGGCGGCGGCGAGGGCGGAGCCGATCGGGCCGGGCACCACCCAGCCGTAGCTGTAGCCGCCGCTGCGCCGGTAGACGGGACAGGTGTTGAGGCAGGCGCCGCAGCGGATGCAGGCGAGGAGTCCGCGCACCGCCGGGTCCGCGAGGAGGCGCGAGCGCCCGTTGTCGACCACGACGATGTGCAGCTCGCCGCCCGGCATCGGCCCGTGGAAGTGCGAGGTGTACGACGTGACCGGCTGGCCCGTGGCCGAGCGCGCGAGGAGCCGGATCAGGACCGCGAGGTGCTCGAGGCTCGGGACGATCTTCTCGACGCCCATGCAGGCGATGTGCACGGGCGGGAGGGAGGTGCCCATGTCGGCGTTCCCCTCGTTCGTGCAGACCACCACGCCGCCGGTCTCCGCCACCGCGAAATTCACGCCGGTGAGCCCCGCCTGCGCGCGCAGGAAGCGCTGGCGCAGGTGGCCGCGCGCCGCCTCCGTGAGCTTCGTCGGATCGGAGAGCCCCGCCGGCGTGGAGAGTTTCTCGTGGAAGAGCTCGCCGATCTCCTCGCGCTTCAGGTGGATCGCCGGAAAGATGATGTGCGAGGGCGGCTCGTGCCGGAGCTGCACGATCCGCTCGCCGAGGTCGGTGTCCACGACCTCGATCCCGCGCGCCTCGAGGTAGGGGTTGAGGCCGCACTCCTCGGTGAGCATCGACTTCGACTTCACGAGCCGGGTGACCCCACGCTCGGCGAGGATGCGGTGGACGATCTCGTTGTGCTCGCCCGCGTCGGCTGCCCAGTGGACCTTCGCGCCGCGGGCCACGGCGTTCCGCTCGAACTCCTCGAGGAGCTCGGGGAGCCGCCCGCGGACGTGAGCGCGGATGCCGGCCGCCGCGTCGCGGAGCGCCTCCCAGTCCGGCACGAGGGAGGCGGCCCGGTCCCGCTTCTCCCGGACGAACCAGAGGGACTGGTCGTGCCAGTGGGTGCGGGGCTCGTTCTCGACGAACCGCGCGGCGGCCTCCGGGTGTCCGCCCTGGAAGACCGGCAGCGAGCTCACGGGAGCGCCTCCGCCAGCACCTCGGCGACGTGCATGAACTTGAGCGGCTTGCGGTCGCGCTGCGCGAGCGACCGTAGGTGAATGAGGCAGGAGACGTCGGTCCCGGTCACGATCTCTGCGCCGGCCTGCTCGTGGTCCGCGATCCGGTCCTTGCCCATGAGCACGGAGACCGCCTCCTCGCCGACTGCGAAAGTGCCGCCGAAGCCGCAGCACTCGTCGGCGCGGGCGAGCGGGACGAGCTCGATGCCGCCGAGCGTGCGGAGGAGCCCGTCCACCTTGTTCGACTTCGGGCGCGTCGACTCGCTTTCGACGCCGAGCCCGAGCTCGCGCAGGCCGTGGCAGCTCTGGTGGAGCGCGACCTTGTGCGGGAAGCGCCCCTGCGCGCCCCGGAAGCCGAGGACGTCCACGAGGAACTCGCAGAGCTCGTAGGTGCGCGCCTTCAGTCGGTCGAACCCGGGCGCGCCCGCGAGGAACGGGTCGTAGTGGTTCCGGACCATCGAGGTGCAGCTGCCCGACGGGCACACCACCGCGTCGAATCCGCCGAACACCTCGAGGAACCGTCGCGCGAGCGGCTCCGCCGCAGCGGCGAGCCCCGCGTTCGCCATCGGCTGCCCGCAGCAGGTCTGATCCTCCGGGAACACGACCTCGACGCCATGGGCCTCGAGGACCCGGACCGCCGACATCGCGGCCCCCGGCCAGAGCTGGTCCACATAGCAGGGCACGAACAGCGCCGCGCGCACGGGAGGAGTCTGCCACGTTGCGCCGGCCGGGCGGGCCCGCAGGAGCGTCCCCGGTGGGGCGCCCATGGCTACGCGAGAGGCGGACCGGGAGGCGACCGGTCGAAGGCGCGGCGGCCGCGCGCCCCCCGTCTCGCGGTGGCCGGCTACCCGCGGCGGCGAGAACGGTCGAAGCGCGAGACCTCGATCACCTGGGCCTGCGGCCGGAGCAGGGCGAGGAGGATCGCTTTCGCCCCGAGCGCCACGTCGCCCACGAGGCAGCAGGTGAGGACGAGCGCCAGCACCGGCGCCGGCATCGATCCCGAGAGGTAGAACCCCCACGAGGCGATGAGGACGGTGGTGATGATCATCCAGCGCTCGTCCACCTGCATGGGCGCGAGCTTGGGGGTGAGCTCGATGAGACCATCGGACCGGCTGCGGACCAAGACGTCACGGTCGGAAGAGGGGATCCTCATATCTCTTTCAATAGGAGGACCGAGGGGCGCGGCGCAACGTCCAGGTCTGCGTGACGCCGAGTCGGTGTACGTCGCCGATGGGGGCCACACCCCGGGGGGCTGGCCGAGCGCTAGGGTTCCGATTTCGCGCTGCGGTTCCGCCACCACGTCGCGAGCCAGCTCGGGACGAACGTGCCGCTGGGCTCGGGGCGCGGCGCGAGCTCCCGGGTCATCCGGATGAACGGGTGCTCCCGGCCCCCGAGCTCCCGCTTGCCCATCCCGCGGACCTCGAAGCCCATCCGCTCCCAGAAGCGGAGGGCGCCCGGGTTCACCTCCTCGACGACGAGGTGGATCGCCTGGCCGCCCTGCGCGCGCACCCACTCCTCGAGCCGGTGGTAGACGCGGTCGCCGAGCCTGTGGCCGCGAAGCGTCGGCTCGAACAGGAGGAGCCCGAGGTACCAGTCCCGCGGGCGCGGGAAGTCGCGGATCACGTCGAGGACGCCGACGAGGTGGCCGGGGGCGTCGAAGAGGCCGATGACGAACTTGTCGTCCCGGGACTTCCCCTTCGGCACGGCGGCGAGGAGGTCCCGCGCCTCGGTCGGCGACGGCGGCTGGCCGGTGACGAGCTCGAAGTAGTCGCGGCAGCCCTCGTAGAACTCCTGCAGCTCGCCGTCGCGCCCCTCGTCCAGCCGGACGCCGAAGCAGCCGGTCAGCTCGAACACCCGCTCGCTGGGGTCCCGTGATCGAGGCACGCGTCGATCGTAGCGCACTCGGACTGGCGTTGTTACGTGCCGTTTCTGTAAGATGCCGCCGCCCAAGCGGGGGACGCCGAGGCGCGATGAAGGGAATCATCACCGGCAGGGACGTGCTCGTGCACTCGGTCACGATCCTGAGGCTGTGGGGGGCCGGGACGTACTTCCGCTGCCTCTACGCGATGATGACCCGCCGCTCCTGCACCTTCCTCCAGGTCATTCACGAGGGCGATCGCTACCCGACCGCGTAGCGTCCGCCCCGCCGCGCGCGTCCGCGCGAGCCCCTGCACTCCCGGCCCCTACCTCCGTCCTACCCCGCGTCGGACCCCGGCTCGTCCGCCTCGTCCTCCTCGACGTCGGGCCCGGGCGGGAGCTTCTCGAGCCGCTGGCGGACGAGGCGGATGTGCTCCTCCTCCTCCTTCCGGAGCTCCTCGAAGAGCGCCTTCACCTTCGGGTCCGCGACGTGGGGGAGCGCGCCGTCGAAGAACGCGTGCGCCTTCTCCTCCGACGCGAGAGCGACCTCCATCGCCTGGCGCGCGGACATGAACACGCGCGGCGTCCCGCGGTCCGGCGCCTCGACGTCGTCGATCGACTCCTTGTCGATGCGCCGGGGCGCGTCCCCGAACAGCGCGCGGCGCCGCGTCGCGAGCTCCGCGCAGTGCTTCGTCTCGTAACCGGCCATGAGCCTGAACATGTCGGCGGCGTCCCCGGGGTAGCGGCCGCCCCCGACCTGACTGACGAACACGTCGTAGCGCTCCTTCGCCTCCTCCTCGATCGAGATGGCGAGGTCGAGCGCGTCCTTCAGGTCGAGGGTTCGGAAGTCGAGGGACATCGCTGGCTCCGGGACGGGGTGGGACGGGTTCGACCTCGGCGACGTAACCGGGGCAGGTCCTCCCCGGCACGGCCCGGGCGGGGGGAAGAGAACGCTTGGGCCCGGCGAAGGCGGCCGCGCATACTGGACTCGTCCGCGCCTCGACCGGTGAGGGGAGGTGTGCTTTGCTCTCGGGCCCGCAACGGAAACCCTTCCCCGAGGAGTGCGCCGGACATGTCCACGCCCGCGTTCCAGTACCAGGATCCCTTCCCGCTCTCGAAGGACGAGACGAAGTACCGGCTCGTGACGAAGGAGGGCATCTCGAGCGCCACCTTCGACGGCAAGGAGGTCCTGAAGATCGATCCGTCCGCCCTCGTCCGCGTCGCCCGCGAGGCGATGCGCGAGTGCTCGTTCTTCCTGCGCCCCGCGCACAACGAGCAGGTCGCGAAGATCCTGGCCGACCCGGAGGCGTCGCAAAACGACAAGGGCGTCGCGCTCGCGTTCCTCAAGAACGCCGAGATCGCCGCGAAGGGCGAGCTGCCCATCTGCCAGGACACCGGCACCGCGACGATCCTCGGCAAGAAGGGGCAGCAGGTCTGGACCGGCGTGAAGGACGAGCAGTACCTGTCCGAGGGCGTGTACCAGACGTACACGGGCGAGAACCTGCGTTACTCGCAGACGGCCGCGCTCGACATGTACCAGGAGGTCAACACCGGCACGAACCTGCCGGCGCAGATCGACCTGCTCGCGACCGAGGGCGCCGAGTACAAGTTCCTCTTCGTCGCGAAGGGCGGCGGCTCCGCCAACAAGACGATGCTCTGGCAGGAGACGAAGGCGCTCCTCAACCCGGCGACGCTCGAGAAGTTCCTCGTCGACAAGATGAAGTACCTCGGCACCGCCGCCTGCCCGCCGTACCACATCGCGGTGGTCGTGGGCGGCACCTCCGCCGAGACCTGCCTCAAGACGGTGAAGCTCGCGTCGACGAAGTACTACGACGGGCTGCCGACGAAGGGGAACGAGCACGGCGTCGCGTTCCGCGACGTGGAGCTCGAGGAGAAGCTCCTCGACCTCGCGAACAAGCTCGGCGTCGGCGCCCAGTTCGGCGGGAAGTACTTCGCCCACGACATCCGGGTGGTCCGCCTGCCGCGCCACGGCGCGTCCTGCCCGGTCGCGATGGGCGTCTCCTGCTCCGCCGATCGGAACGTGAAGGCGAAGATCACGAGGGAGGGCGTGTTCGTCGAGGCGCTCGACCACGCGCCCGAGCGGCTCATCCCGGCCCAGTACAAGGACGGCGCGAAGCACGCGCACGGCGTGAAGATCGACCTGAACCGGCCGATGAAGGAGATCCTCGCCGAGCTCTCGAAGCACCCGGTCTCGACGCCGCTCCTCCTCACCGGGACGATCGTGGTCGGGCGCGACATCGCGCACGCGAAGTTCAAGGAGATCCTCGACGCCGGGAAGCCGGTGCCGAAGTATCTCCTCGAGCACCCGATCTACTACGCCGGCCCGGCGAAGACCCCGAAGGGCAAGGCGTCGGGCTCGTTCGGCCCGACCACCGCCGGCCGGATGGACTCGTACGTCGACCTGCTCCAGTCGAAGGGCGCGTCGCTCGTCATGATCGCGAAGGGGAACCGCTCGAAGCAGGTGACCGACGCCTGCCAGAAGTACGGCGGCTTCTACCTCGGCTCGATCGGCGGCCCGGCTGCGGTGCTCGCCGAGGAGAACATCAAGAAGGTCGAGTGCATCGACTTCCCCGAGCTCGGGATGGAGGCGGTCTGGAAGATCGACGTCGTCGACTTCCCGGCCTTCATCCTCGTGGACGACAAGGGCAACGACTTCTTCAAGAAGCTCGGGCTCTAGCCGACCGCGCAATCGGCCCATCGAGGTCGCAGATCGGACGGCGCCGCCGATGCACAGTGCGTGCGGAGGGGCCCGTGCAACCGCCTGACGCACCTGCCGCGCTCGCGCCGGCGATCGACGACTCCCTGTGGGAGCGGCGCCTCGTCCCGCTCGTCGAGCGGCTCATCCACGCCGGGTACTTCTCCTTCGACGTCGAAGGCGCGGAGCACGTGCCGCCCGACGGGCGCGCCGTCTACGCGCAGAACCACGCGGGCTGGTTCCCGCTCGACGCGTTCTTCCTGGGGCTCGCGATCCGTCGCGTGCTGGGCCCGGGCCGGACGCCGTATTTCGCGACCGCGGAGGCGGCGCTGGCCTTGCCCGTGCTCGGCACGTTCCTCCGCCGCGTGGGCGCGGTGCCGGCCGGCTGGTTCCGGCGCCCCGAGCATCTCCCGCCCGGGGTCGACGCCTGTGGGATCTTCCCCGAGGGCGTCCCCGGCAACACGAAGCCGTTCTGGCAGGCGTACCGGATGCGCCCTTGGAGCCGTGGGTTCGTGCGCGTCGCCGCGGCGCTCGAGGTCCCCATCGTCCCGGTCGCCGTGCTGGGCGGCGAGGAGTGCGTGCCGGTCGCGTGGACGGTCCGGCTGCTCGAGCCGCTCTTCGGGGCGCCGTTCGGGCTGCCGCTCTCGCTCGTGCCGCTCCCCGCGCGCTGGCGCGTGGTGTTCCACCCGCCCGTGTGCGTCGCCGACGGCCGGGCCGTGCTCCGCGACCCGAACCGGTCCGCCGAGATCGCGGAGCGCGTGCGGGCGACGGTGGCGGCGACCCTCGCCACCCGCGCGAGCGGCCGTCCCCTCGCGCGCGTCGCCGCGTGGCGGCGGGCTTCCTGAGCTCATCGCGGCGCCGCGCTCACACCGAGGCCCAGTCGGATCAGGGCGCGCTCGGAGGGATGGTCGCCTTCCGGTCGATCGGAGGGAAGACGCTCAGCGCCCTCGGGATGACGCCGGACCGGCGTTTCGCGGACCGTTCGGCTGTGTATACTCACGGGCCCAAATGGTGGCCCCATGATCCAGATCTACGACACGACCCTGCGCGACGGCACGCAGCGCGAGGGGATCTCGCTCTCGGTCGAGGACAAGCTCCGCATCGCGAAGCGGCTCGACGAGCTCGGCGTCGCGTTCATCGAGGGCGGCTGGCCCGGCTCGAACCCGAAGGACGTCGAGTTCTTCGAGCGCGCCCGGGCGATGACCTGGCGCCGCGCGCTCGTCTGTGCGTTCGGCTCCACCTGCCGCGTGGGCGGCGGGCCGGAGGACGACGCGAACATCAAGGCGCTCCTCGACTCGGGCGCCCCGGTCTGCACGGTCGTCGGCAAGACCTGGACCCTCCACGTCACCGACGTCCTCCGGACCACCCTCGAGGAGAACCTCCGGATCATCGAGAAGAGCCTCGCCTTCCTGAAGGAGAAGGGGCGCCGGGTGATCTACGACGCGGAGCACTTCTTCGACGGCTACCGCGCCGATCCCGCCTACGCGCTCGAGACGCTCGAGGCGGCGGCGCGGGGCGGGGCGGAGACGATCGTCCTGTGCGACACGAACGGCGGCTCGCTGCCGTGGCAGATCGCGGAGATCGTGCGGGCGGTGAAGGCGCGAGTGAAGACGCCGCTCGGCGTCCACGCGCACAACGACAGCGAGACGGCGGTGGCGAACTCCCTCGCGGCGGTGATGGAGGGGGCGATCCAGGTCCAGGGGACGGTCAACGGGTATGGCGAGCGGTGCGGGAACGCGAACCTCTGCTCGATCATCCCCTCGCTCGAGCTGAAGCTCGGCAAGCCGTGCCTGCCGGAGGGCCACCTGCAGACGCTCACCGAGGTCGCGCACTTCGTGGCCGAGGTCGCGAACCTCGCGCCGGACGAGCACATGGCCTACGTCGGGAAGTCCGCGTTCGCTCACAAGGGCGGGATCCACGTCGCCGCCATGCGCCGGACCGCCGCCTCCTACCAGCACATCGTCCCGGAGCTCGTCGGGAACCACCAGCGGGTGGTGGTCTCCGAGCTCTCCGGCCGCGGGAACCTGCTCTCGAAGGCGGAGGAGTACGGGCTCGCCGCGGGCGACATGGGCGGCGTCCTGAACGAGATCAAGGCGCTCGAGGCGAAGGGGTTCTCCTTCGAGGCGGCGGAGGCGTCGGTCGCTCTGCTGATGAAGCGCGCCGAGGCGGGCTACCGGCCGCCCTTCGAGCTCGTGGACTTCCTCGTGAACGTCCAGCACCGCGCCGGCCGCGGGATCTTCTCCGAGGCGATGGTGAAGGTGCGGGTCGGCGACGAGGTGCTCCACACCGCTGCCGAGGGCGACGGGCCGGTGGACGCGCTCGACGCCGCGCTCCGGAAGGCGCTCGTCCCGCACTTCCCGCTCGTGAAGGAGCTGCACCTCGTCGACTACAAGGTCCGCATCCTCGACGGCTCGAACGGCACCGGCGCCACGACGCGCGTGCTCGTGGACTCGCAGCGCGGGACGCGCCGCTGGTCCACGGTCGGGGCGAGCACGAACATCATCGAGGCGAGCTGGCGCGCGCTGGTGGACGCCGTGGAGTACGGCCTCACCGTCGCGCAGGAGCCGGAGCGCCCGCAGCAGGGGAGAGCACCGTGAAGGCATCGATCGTCGTGTTGCCCGGGGACGGGATCGGCCCCGAGGTCACCTCGCAGGCGCTCCGCGTGCTCGGGGCGGTCGCGAAGAAGGGCGGCCACGAGCTCCGGTTCACCGAGCGGCTCATGGGCGGCTGCTCCATCGACGCGCACGGGACCGCGCTCACGGACGCCGTGCTGAAGGAGTGCCAGGCCTCGGACGCGGTGCTCCTCGGCGCCGTCGGCGGGCCGAAGTGGGACGACCCGAAGGCGAAGGTGCGGCCGGAGCAGGGGCTCCTCGCGCTGCGCAAGGGGCTCGGCGTCTTCGCGAACCTCCGCCCGGTGAAGGTCCACGACGACCTCATCGACTCCTCGCCCGTCAAGCCGGACCGGCTGAAGGGCGTGGACATCCTCGTCATCCGCGAGCTGACGGGCGGTCTCTACTTCGGCCAGCCGAAGGGTCGCGATCGCAAGGACGGCCACGAGCGCGCGTTCGACACGCTCGAGTACTCGGACTTCGAGGTGCAGCGGGTGGTGGAGCTCGCGTTCCGGCTCGCCAAGGGGCGCCGCAAGAAGGTGACCTCCGTCGACAAGGCCAACGTCCTCGAGTCGTCCCGGCTCTGGCGGCAGATCACGGCCGACATCGGCGCGCGGAACCCGGACGTCGCGCTCGACCACATGCTCGTGGACACGGCCGCGATGCGGCTCGTCACGAGCCCCGCTACGATGGACGTGGTCGTCACCGAGAACATGTTCGGCGACATCCTCACCGACGAGGCGTCGGTCCTCGCCGGCTCGATGGGCATGCTCCCGTCCGCGTCGATCGGCGAGAAGGGCCCGGGGCTCTACGAGCCGATCCACGGCTCGGCGCCGGACATCGCGGGGAAGGGGATCGCGAACCCGGTCGGCACGATCCTCTCGTCGGCGATGATGCTCCGGCACAGCCTCGGGCTCGCCGCGGAGGCGAAGGGCATCGAGGACGCCGTGGACCGCGCGATCAGCGAGGGCTGCCGCACGCGGGACCTCGGCGGCGCGCTCTCGACCACGCAGATGGCGGACGAGATCCTGAAGCGGCTCTAGCGAGTCGTCCCGACCGCGAGTCCGTCCTTCCGCGCGGCGTCCCTCTGGGGGCGCCGCGCGTCGTTTTGATGCTCCGAAAGCGGCATCCTCGCGTCGTGTCCTGCCCATTTCCGGCTAGCCCCGGCGGTTCCTCGACCGATGTCCTCCATATTGACCGGATGCATCCATGAACCGGGACGCACGTCGGAAAGTTCACCCATCGTTTCTGCCTACATTGATCGATGTCACGAGCGACGAGAAGCTAAATGGATGAAATTACTGAGTTTAGCGACCAACTGTCGCATGGCGGAGCCCTCTGCGAGCGCGTATCAATGAACGCATCAA
>DASWCJ010000277.1:0-7679 GCA_036390155.1 Anaeromyxobacter sp. | reverse complement strand
CAGGTCGGACCACGGCTCCTGGTTCGCGAGCCAACCGCTGAGCGGCAGCCCGCCCTCGCACGCGAAGACCTCCTCCGCGACGAGCGCCGCCGCGGCGCCCTCGCCGAGCAGGATGCAGAGCTCCCCCATGTCGCGCGCGACGACCGCGGAGATGCCGGCGCTCCGGAGCCCCGCCGTGACCGGCCCGTCTTGCGCCGAGGGGGCGAGAATGAGCACGCGGCCGGCGATCGCGGTGCCGGGCATGCTCGGCGGCTCTCCATCAGCCCGCCCACGACGTCCGTCCCCCGCTGCCTCGCCCATCTCCCGCACCTCTCCTTCGAGCGAGCCTAGCACCGCGGCCACCGCGCGATCAGGCACCGGACGGGGGTGCCCCGTGCGTGGATCCGTGCAGCAGCCCCTACCAGATGAGGTAGAGGGTCCGGTTCGCCGCGATCTCCCCGGCGAGCAGGTCGAGCGTGCTCGCGCGCCCGGCGACGAGCTCCGGCGCGAAGTCGGCGCATCGCCGCGCGACGGCGACGGGATCCTTCGGGACGCGCTCGAACCGGCCCGCGACGTAGTCGGCCCCGATCTCCGACAGGTCGAACGGCTCGTCCTTCGCGAGCGCGTCGAGCCACGCGATCACCTGGTCGGTGCCGAGGTCGCGACGCGGCGCGGCCGTTCCGACCTTCCGGAGGATGACGCGGTGATCGGTCGTGCCGAGCAGGCCGAGCCGGTCCTTGTCGCCCGCCAGGCCGAACGACCGCTCGTAGCGGAAGAGGTAGAACCCCGCCCGCTTGAACGTCGCGTGGCTGCCGGTGAGGAGCCGCTCGGCGATCGCCGGCTCGACCTCGAAGGAGCGGCCGTCCGCGAGCGAGACCCCGTCGAAGGGGAGCTTCTCCGGCTTCGCGCCGGTCGCCTTCTCGACGGCGGCGACGGCGGCGCCGAGGTTCGCGGGTGCGGCGAGCGCGATGGGTCCGGGCTTGGGCGCGGGCTCCACCTTCCCTGCCTCCGCGGCGCCTGCCGGCGCGGCGAGGGCGAGGAGGGCGGCGGCGAGGACGTCGAGGCGGGCGGCCGATGCCATTCGGGAGCTCCTTGGGCGCACCGCTCATCCTAACCCGAGTCGCCAGAACTTCTTGAACCCTCCCTCGTGGGGGCCGTTCGCGGCCGGCGGCCTCGACCGCCGATCGGCCCCGCGCGGGGGCCCGTCGTGAGCCCCGAGTCGGCTAGGCTCGCGGAATGACCTCCCGCCGCTCCGCCGCCGCCCTCGTCGCCGCGCTCGCCTGCGCCTGCGCCGCCTCCCGCCCCTCCGCGGAAGGCGGCGCCCCGGCGGGCGCCGCCGCGACCCCGACGGCCGGCGTGTTCCACGACGTGCAGGTCACGCTCGTGCCGGAGCGCGGGCTCGTGATCGTCGAGGACGAGGTGACGCTCTCGGCCGAGGCGCGCGCGCGGCTCGGCGACGGCGTGGTGTTCTCGCTGCATGCCGGGCTCTCGCCGGAGCGGACCTCGCCGGGCGCGCCGCTCGCCCGCACCTCGCGCGCCGTCGGGACGCGCGCCCCCGCGGCCGACGCCCGCGTCCCGGTGGAGCGCTGGGAGGTGACGCTCGCGAAGGGCGAGCGGAGCTTCGCGGTGCGCTACGGTGGACCCATCGTCCACCCGCTCGACGAGCGCGGCGAGGAGTACGCGCGCAAGAACGTCGAGACGGCCGGCCTCGTCTCGAAGGACGGCGCCTTCCTCTCGGGCGCCTCGGGGTGGGTGCCCCGCGTCTCGGACGACCTCGTCGCCTTCTCGGTCGAGGCGCGGGTCCCGGCGGGCTGGGACGCCGTGTCCCAGGGCGGCCGGGCGCGGCACGAGCGCGACGCCTCCGGGCGCGTCGTCCGCTGGGAGTGCCCGGTGCCGCAGGAGGAGATCTTCCTCGTGGCCGGGCCGTGGTCGGAGCGGTCGCGCACCGCCGGGAAGGTCGTCGTGCAGACCTTCCTGCGACAGGACGACCCCGCGCTCGCGGAGCGGTACCTCGCGGCCGGCGCGGAGTACCTCGGGATGTACGAGCGGCTCCTCGGCGCATACCCCTACCCGAAGTTCGCGGTGGTCGAGAACTTCTGGGAGACGGGCTACGGGATGCCGTCGTTCACGCTGCTCGGGCCCGGGGTGCTCCGGCTCCCGTTCATCCTGCGCTCCTCGTACCCGCACGAGATCCTCCACAACTGGTGGGGGAACGGCGTGTTCGTCGATCCGCGCCGCGGGAACTGGTCGGAGGGGCTCACCGCGTACCTCGCCGATCACCTCTCGGAGGAGCAGGAGGGGCGCGGCGCCGAGTACCGGCGGACCTCGCTCCAGCGCTTCACCGACTACGTCGCCCAGCAGCAGGACTTCCCGGTCGCCGACTTCCGCGAGCGCCACGGCTCGGTCACGCAGGCGGTCGGCTACGACAAGGTGCTGATGACGTTCCACATGCTGCGCCAGCGGCTCGGAGACGAGCGGTTCGTCGCCGCGCTGCGCGCCTTCTGGGAGGCGCACCGGTTCCGGGAGGCGAGCTTCGAGGACGTGCGGCGCGCGATGGAGAGGGCGGCCGGCGAGGACCTCGGGTGGTTCTTCTCGCAGTGGATCGATCGCCCGGGCGCGCCGGCGCTGCGCGTCGACGCCGCGAAGGTGGTCGAGCGGGGCGGAGCGCGGACGCTCGAGCTCGCGCTCTCGCAGACGCAGGACGGGGCGCCGTACGTGCTCGACGTGCCGGTCGCGCTCACCCTCCCCTCCTCCCGCACCGCGGTCCGCAGGACGGTCCGGATCGGGGAGCGGACCCAGACGGTCGCGCTCCCGCTCGAGGAGGTCCCGGTGCGCGTGGACGTCGACCCCGAGCACGACGTGTTCCGGCGGCTCGATCCGGCGGAGGTCCCACCCGCGCTCTCCGGCTTCCTCGGCGCGCCCCAGCGAACGATCGTGATCCCCGCGGCGGCGCCGCCGGCGCTGCGCCAGGCGTACGCCGCCCTCGCCGAGGCGTGGAAGCGCGACGGAACGGAGGTCGTGACCGACGCGACGCTCGCGTCGCTCCCGCGCGGCCGGGCGGTCTGCGTGCTCGGCTGGGAGAACCGGCTGCGGCCGGCGGTGGCGGAGGCGCTCGCCCCGCTCGGCGGCTCGCTCGACGACCGCGAGCTGCGCGGCGGCGGGGCGGTCCTCCCGCGCGCGTCCCGCTCGGTGATGGCCGCGGCGCGCCGCCCGGGCGACCCCGCGCACGTGATCGCCTTCGTCGCCGCGGACCGCGCGGCCGCCGTCCCGGGCCTCGCGCGCAAGCTCCCGCACTACGGCAAGTATGGCCTCCTCGGCTTCGAGGGCGACGAGCCCGCGAACGTCGCGAAGGCGACCTGGAGCGCGATCGCCTCGCCGATGGCGGTCGCGCCCGCAGACGGCCCGCTGCCCGAGCGTGCGGCGTTGCCGCCGCGGCCGCCGCTCGTCGCGCCCGCGAAGCCCTGATCGCGACGCGGCGCCGACCGCCACGCTCCGTGCGGCCGAGAACTGGCGACCGCGTCGGCCCCGGGCATGCTCCGAGCGATATCGCTCACCCGGAGCGGGAAGGAGGGCGGCGTGTCGGCGCCTCCTCGTGCACTGCAAGTGTCTAGACTCTTGGTCGCTGCGGCGCTCGTCGCGGCGGCGGCGCCCGCCCTCGCCGCGCCCTCCGGCCCCGAGGACCTGGCGCGCGGCATGGACCACGTCCTCGGCCGCCGCGGCCCGCCGGACCTCCGCGTCGCGGGCGCGGTGGAGTGCCTCGGCTACCTCGCGGCGAGCGGCGAGGACGAGCCGCTGCTTTGGTACGTCGTCCCGCGGCGGGGCGACGCGGGCGGGGCGCGGGTCCTGCGCGGGCTCACGAAGCAGGGGATCGCGGACGTCGAGCGCGCCTGCGGGGCCTACGCGGGCCGGCTCGCGCGCGTCGCCCGCGCGACCTGCGTCGACCCCGCGGAGCTCGTCGAGCTCCTCACGTCGCCGGAGGTGCTCGCGCTCCGCGCCCCCGATCGAGCCGGCGCCCCGCGCGGCCGCGGGGCCGGCGTCGAGGAGCTCGGCTGCGCGCGGGTGGTCACCTCGCGGGACGGCCGGGCGCGCGTGTGGACGCCGCTGCCGGAGCGCTGGGTCGGCCCGCGGGACCGCGATCGCGCGGGGTCGGGCGTCCGCCGCGGCCTCGCGTTTCTCCAGGTGAAGGAGGAGGACGGCACGGTCCGGGTTCACGTCGACCGCTCGCGCGGCGAGGACCTCCACCTCGACGCCACGGTCGAGGCGATCGAGCCCTCCCCGGAGCGCGGGCGCTTCCTCGTGCTCGGGCTCCGCGCCTACGACGCGCACGCGCCGGGCGCGCTGCCGCGTCGGTTCGCCTTCGTGGTCGAGACCGATCGGGCCGGCACGGTCCGGGTCGCGCGGGGCCGGTTCGAGCTCGACGGGGTCCGCCGCGACCTCCTCCTCCTCCAGGCGCCGCCGCCCCAGGGCGGCCAGTTCCGGTTCCACGCCTTCAGCGCGCGGCGGCTCGAGTGGTCCGCGGACGACGCGTCGCTCCGGCTCTCGCCCTACGGCGACGCGCGGCTCGACGGCGACGCGCGGCGCCGGCCCGCGATCGCGATCTGGACGGGGAACGCCTTCCACGTGCTGGGCCGGACCTGGGACGGGATGGTCGAGCGCCCCGGCGACGCGCGGGTCGTCCTCTCCGACCGCTGGGGCGCCGTCGAGGAGCTCGGCACACGGGGGCTCGAAGAGATCGCGGTCGCGCGGCGTGCGCCCGAGCCGGCGCGGCCGGTCGGGAGCGGCGCGCTCGCGGCGGTCGCCGAACCATTCTAAATGCGTGGACGTGTCCCCCGTGTTTCGCGAATTGCAGTGGCCGGCGGGTTCGTGATTGCGTCCACGGCGAGGGTTCGATTTCGCCCAAGCTTGAAGCGATATGCACCCTGGGAGAGAATCAGCGCCATGGGGCCTTTGACCTTCGCACTCAACGTGACGCTGGACGGGTGTTGCGACCACCGCGAAGGGGTCGCCAACGACGAGATGCTCCGCTACTGGACGCGCGTGATGGACGCGGCGGGAGCGATGCTCTTCGGCCGCCGGACCTACGAGCTGATGGAGGACGCCTGGCCCCAAGTGGCGCGAGACCCGAAGGCGACACCGTCGAACCGGGCCTGGGCGAAGAAGCTCGAAGCCAAGCCCAAGTACGTGGTCTCGACGACGCGCCGCGACTTCCCGTGGAGCAACACGCATCACGTCGAAGGGGACCTGACCCGGGCGGTGAAGGCGTTGAAGAAGGCCACGCCGCGCGGACTGCTGGTGGGTAGCCCCAAACTTTCGGCCGCGCTTCAGCGCCTGGACCTCGTGGACGAATTTCGCTTCGTGGTCCACCCCGTGGTGGCCGGGCACGGTCCGTACTTGTTTCCCGGCCTGCAGCCATCATTGCGCCTGAAGTTCGTGGCCGCGACACGGCTCAAATCGGGCATCGTGGCGTTGCACTATCGCCGGCGCTAGGGCGTCCATCGCATCGAGCCCGAAGTCGTCGACGATGAGCAGGTCCACCGCGAGCAGCGCTCGCAGTTCCTTCTCGTGGGTCGATGGAGCGCTTCGTTGGCGGGACGCGCGGGTGCGTCTTCACGAGCTGCCCGTGCTCGTAGCAGCGCACGAGCTGGGTGTCCGCGCGAGCACGGAGCGTGTGGCGGCGCAGGTCGCATGGCAGCGAGTAGAGGCTTCTCGCGACCGTGGCGAACTGATCGATCGCGACCTTGGGGTCGCACCAGATCGGCACGTCGTAGGACGCCACCGGCGCCGTCAGGAGCGCTCCTCTGGCTCGAAGTGCTCGCGCGGCAGGTGCTGCGTGCGGCTGTGCCGCTTCATTCCGTACTCGTCGAGGCACCAGCGGCGAGCCCAACCGCGGGCGTTCTCACTGCGTAGCACAGCTCCTCATCGCGTCCGCGCTGGGGTGAGGCTCACGCCGAGAGCCCGAGCGCCTCGCGCAGGAACCGGAGCAGGCGCGCGGCCTCCTCGCGATCTCCGGCGACGTGGAGCGTCCGCGCCAGGCCGCACGTGGACCTCGACCGCGGAGGTATCGGAGAGCTCGCCGCTCCCGCGATCGTGGCGCATCCCGAGCCGCTCGATCTCGGCCGAGGCGAGGGACACCGGCCGCAGCCCGGGAGCGGGACGGGTCCGTGCCGGACCTCGAGGCGTCCGGCGCGGACTGCAATCGTCGTGGTCGCCCCGTGGGCCGGGACGAAGGATGTACCCTCCGGCGCGCTTTCCCCACCCCGGACCCTGCGCGATAATTCGTGCCACGGCTCTCGGCCGCGAACGATGGCGCCGGCGCCCGGAGGTTTCACATGAGCACGCGCACCAGCCTCACCCCGACCGTCGAGACGAGGCGGGCGACCCACTACACCGCCGCGGACCTCGGGAAGCTCACCGAGCTCTCGCGCTTCGAGCTCACGGTCCCCCAGTTCAAGCGCGGGATCCGCGGCAAGGTCTTCCTGAAGCCGCTGCTCGGGCTCACCGGCATGGAGGTGTCGGTGACGGTGCTCCCGGCGGGCTTCGCCATCCCATACACTCACCGGCACCGCACGCACGAGGAGCTCTACCTCTTCACGGGCGGGCGCGGACAGATGCAGGTGGACGGCGAGACGTTCGACGTCCGCGAGGGCTCGGTGGTCCGGGTCGCGCCGGGGGGCGCCCGCACGATCCGCGCCGCGGCGGACGAGGAGCTCCGGTACGTCTGCGTCCAGGCGCGCGAGGGGACCGTGCCGGACCTCGAGGCGGCGGAGGACGGCGAGGTGGTCTCGAAGCAAGTGACCTGGCCGTAGCGGGCGCGCGGCCGCTACGGGAAGGCGTCGGCGACGAGCCCCGCCGCGTCGGCGAGCCACGCGGCGCGCTCCTCGGCGGTGCTCGCGACCACGACGCCATAGGTGCGCCGGCGAACGTCGTGGACGCCGCAGAGCGCGAAGACGCAGCGCTTCCAGATCGCCTCCAGCGGGTCGCCGAACGCCTCGCGCTCGCGCGCCGCAGGGGTGTTGGAGGTGTTGAGCACGATCGCGGTGCGCGCGCGCAACAGGCCCACCGGGACGCCCTCGCCGCCGTCGCCCTGCTCGAACCCGTAGGCGACGCCCGGGCGGACCACGCGGTCCACCCAGCCCTTCAGGATCGCCGGCGGCTGGCCCCACCAGTTCGGGTGGACGATCACGATCCCGTCGGCGGCGGCGAGCTCCTCGCAGTGGCGCGCGAGCGCCGACGGAAGCGTCGCGCCCTTCGTGAACTCCCCCTGCGGGAGGATCGGATCGAACCGCTCGGCGTGGAGGTCGTGGAACACGACATCGTGCCCGCGCGCCCGCGCCGCGCGCACCGCTGCGGCGGCGAGGGCGTGATTGAAGCTCGCCGGATCGGGGTGAGCCACGAGGACGAGGAGGTTCAGGGTGGGCCTTTCGGGTTGCGGAGGATGGCAGGATACACACGGTTGATCCCGCGCGCGGCCCAGACCAGCACCACGCGCCGCTGCGCCGGCGTCACCGCATCGAGCCCGCGCTTGTCCGCGAGGAGGCAGGTCGTTCTCATGAAGGGCTTGCACCCGTAGCGAGGCGCAGCAGCCATCAGAGCCGCTTTCGCAGCCGGACCCGCGACTCCCCCGGCCCGTCGTAGTCCGCGACGTACGGGATCCCGTCGAGCTCGGCATCGCCGGGCAGCACCTCGAATCCCATCGAGGC
>DASWCJ010000276.1:0-24924 GCA_036390155.1 Anaeromyxobacter sp. | reverse complement strand
CGGAGCTGGCGCGCCCGGGCGTGCGCCGGCGTCTACGTTTCTGGACCCGCTCGACCGTCCGGTGCCGGTTGCGACTCGGGCGGCGGCGCAGGAGGACGGGGGCCATGCCCGAGGCCCGACGGGAGCGTTCGCCGTTAGCGGTCCCCCAGAAACGAAGGAGCGGAACGCCCCGGGCCCCGCGCGCCCGAAGCGTCCCGCTCCTCCACCCCGCGACTACTTCTTCGCCGGCCTGAGGTCGAAATCGACGTCGATCTGGGCGGTGAAGAGCCAGTCGGATTTCCCGGGCTGCAGCTCGGGCGCCAGGAAGAAGACCGGTCCGACGAGAAGGTCGATCGCGTCGGTGAAGTAGAAGTACAGGCCGCCGCCGGCTGCACTCAGGACGTTCTTCCCGGACTGGAAATCTGCCGCCGGAACGATCTTCTTGAGCCCCGGCAGCCCGACGTCGATGTCGGGCCCCATCCAGTGGAGGAAGAAGCCCGTGGCGTCCTTGTTCCCATCCTTGTCCACGAGGAGCTTGTCGTTCAGCGCGGAATACACGCCGCCGCCGATCTCACCGATGACCGGGAAGGTCTTCCCGATCTGCGCGTGGGCGACGTAGACGTCGGAGACGTCCTTCTTGAAGCCCACGTTGTAGACGCCGGCCGAGACGCCCGGCTGCCACGAGGCGAGCTTTCCCTCCACGAGCGTCACCTTTCCGTTCACTGCGAAGGTGGTCTTGGTGTCACCCGGGTAGAGCACGTCGGCGCCGATCTCGGCGTTCACCGTGTCGAACGGCAGGATCCCGATGGTGAGCCCCATGTCGATCGGGTACGCGCCCTTCTCGCCGAAATACGTGTCGTAGGTGATGTGGGGCACGAGGTACGGCTGCGTGTAGATCGTGGACGGCGTCCAGTAGGTCGTGGACGGCGTCGCGCGCGCCGTCGTCGCGGTCGCAAGCAAGCCAGCCAGTACCGCTGTCTTCAGAGCCTTCTTCATTCCATCCCTCCGCGGAGCGATGCTCCGTTTGGTTGAGTGACCTTCGGTTGACGCTGCAGTCGGCGTGCCGAGCGACGCGTCGGCGGAACCCCGGGTTCCGCGGACCTTTCTACCCCGAAAAGGAAGCGCCCCGTGCGGAAAGCACGGGGCGCAGGCACTCGGTGCGCGCGGGGGGAGCACCGCCCGCGGGATCCGTCAGGCGACGTTCGTGCCGTGCGCGGGGTGGGCGAGCGGCGGCGCGGGCGGCGTCGAGGCGGCGGGGCCGAACGCGGACTCGTCCGCCATGATGTAGCCGCGCTCGCCTGCCTCGGAGGAGTCCATCCCGCTCCACTCGTCCTGCTCGTCCGACCGGAGCGGCGTGACGAGGCCAACGAGCTTCAGGAGCGCGAAGGAGAGGGTGCCGGAGAAGCCCAGGGTCACGACGACCCCGAGCGCCTGCTTCCCGACGAGCGCGAGGGACGCGTCCGCGCCGGCGGAGTTCACCGCGGCGCTCGAGAGCGCGCCGGTGAGCACGGCCCCGATCGTCGCCGCGACGCCGTGCACCGCGAACACGTCGAGGGAGTCGTCGAGCCCGAGCTTCGGGCGGAGGCGGACGGCGAAGAAGGACGCCATGGCGGCGACGGCGCCGAGGCCGACGGCGGCCACGGGCCGGATGAACCCGGCCGCCGGCGTGATCGCGACCATGCCCGCGACGGCGCCGGACGCGAGGCCGACGCCGGACATCTTGCCGTGGAAGAAGAAGAGCTCGGCGAGGCCCCACGCGAGCGCCGCCGCGGCGGGCGCGACGAACGTGTTCGTGAACGCGGTGCCGGCGAGGCCGTTCGCGGCGAGCGCGGAGCCGCCGTTGAACCCGAGCCACCCGAACCAGAGGAGGCCCGCGCCGAGGATCGCGAACGGGACGTTGTGCGGGAGGACGGACGGGGTGCGCAGCCCCCGGCGCTTGCCGAGGACGAGCGCGGCGACGAGGGCCGCGGCGGCCGCGTTGATGTGGACGACCGTGCCGCCGGCGAAGTCGAGGACGCCGAGGTTCCGAAGCCAGCCACCCGGGGCCCACACCCAGTGCGCGACCGGCGTGTAGACGACGACGGACCAGAGCGCGATGAAGAGCACGTAGGCCTTCATCCGGACGCGCTCGACGATGGCGCCGGAGATGAGGGCGGGGGTGATCACCGCGAACATCGCCTGGAAGAGCATGAACGCAGAGTGCGGGATGGTCGCGGCGAGCGTCGCGTCGGGCGCGTCGCCGACGCCGGCGAGGCCCGCCCAGGAGAGGCCGCCGATGAACGCGTCGAGGCGCCCACCGGGGGAGAACGCGAGGCTGTAGCTGACGAGCGTCCAGAGCACGCCGACGATCGCCATGCAGACGATCGAGAGGTTCATGGTGTGGACGACGTTCTTCGCCCGGACGAGGCCGCCGTAGAAGAAGGCGAGGCCGGGGGTCATGAGCAGGACGAGCCCTGCGCTCACGAGGACGAGGGCGGTGTCGCCGCTGTCGATCTTGGGCGGCGCGGCGTCGGCCGCGAGGGCGAGCGCGGGCAGGGCGAGGGCGACGGCGGACAGGATCTTCTTCACGATTCCTCCGGTTGGGGCCTGGCGGCGCGCGGGCGCGACTTGCGCGTCTCGCGTGCAGCACGCGTGCCGGGCAGGCATGAGACCCGTAGACGGGCAGCCGATAAGGACGTTGCCCGCGACCGGGGCAGGAAATGCCGTGGAACCATGCATCGGGCTCGCTGGAGGTCGGCGCCACCGAGGTGTGCGTGCCCGGGCGGCGGGCAGCAGCTGCCGCCACGGGATGCATGGCCCCGGACTCCGCGTCGGCTGTCCGGTCCCACCGATGCCCGGTATCCTGGCGCCCGTGGCCGCTCATCACTCCGTCGCGGGCCTCGGTCTCACGGGCGCGTCGGGGTCTTGGCCCTGGGTCGCCGCCGGGCTCGGCGCCGTCGCCGCGATCGCGGCGCTGCTCCTCTGGCTGCGCGCGAGCGCCCGCCGGCGCTCGCGGCCCGCGCGCCGCGGCGTCGCCCCACGGTACCCCGTCGTCCTGGCGCACGGGCTCCTCGGGTTCGACCAGATCCGGATCGGCGGCGCGCGGCACGACTACTTCCGCGGCGTCTCGGAGCGGCTCGTGCGCGAGGGCTGCGCGGTCCACCGCTCCCGTGTCGCGGCGACCGCCTCGATCGCGGCCCGGGCCGCGGACCTCGCCGCGTTCGTGGAGGGGCTCGACGCACGGTACGTGAACGTCGTCGCCCATTCGATGGGCGGCCTCGACGCGCGCTACGCGCTCGCGCGCCTGGGCATGCGGCGGAAGGTGGTCTCGCTCGTCACCATCGGGACGCCACACCGCGGGACGCCGCTCGCCGACGCGGGCGCCTCCCTCGCCGCGCGCGCCGGCCTGTTCTTCGCGCTCCGCCGCGTGGGGGTGGACGTGCAGGCGTTCCACGATCTCACCGTCGCCCGCATGGCCGCGTTCGACAAGGGCGCACCCGACGTGCGCGGCGTGCACTATGCGTGCGTGATCGGGGCGCCGGGGCGCAAGCGCGACGTCTCGCCGATCCTCGTGCCCACCTTCGCGTGGCTGCGCGACGTCGCCGGGCCGAACGACGGGATGGTCCCCGCGGACTCGCAGCGATGGGGAGAGGTGCTCAAGGTGGTGCCCGCCGACCACTTCGCGCAGATCGGCTGGACCCGGCGCTTCGACGCGCTCGATCTCTACGCGGACCTGCTCCGCGAGCTGCGCGGGCGAGGGCTGTAGCCTTCCGCGCTCGTGCTACTGCGCCTTCTTCTGCTTCTTCTTGTCGGTCGTCTTCTTGGCCGACTTCTTGGCGGTCTTCTTCGACGCGGTCTTCTTGTCCGCCTTCTTCGCCTTCTTCGTGTCCTTCTTCGCCACCTTCTTCTCGGGCGGCGGCGGAGGCGGCGGAGGGTTCGGCGAGAGCTCGCCCGGATCGTCGTCGCTCGCCGACAGGAGGGAGGCGGGGGCGCCGGTGACGGCCCGGTACGTGCCCGGATGCTCGGACGCGACGATCGCGGCCTTCTGCGCCCACTCGCGGGCGGCCGGGTCGAGCCCGGCGGCCTCGATCGCGGCGTCGGCGGCGGTGCGATCGCCGGCCTTGAGCTTCAGCGCCGCGAGGTGCAGCGCGGCGCGGCCGCGCTCCGCCGGGAGCGAGCTCTCGCGGTCGTCGAGGAGGCGCTGGAGCGCGGTCTCCGCCTCGGCCGCGGGCGCCAGGCCCGCGAGGGCGAGCTTCGCGAGCCCGAAGGTCGCGCGCGCGTGGGCGGGCGAGGCGGCGAGGGCGGCCTCGTACGCGGCGCGCGCTGCCGGGAGATCCCGGCGCAGGCGGCGGAGCACGTCGCCGTGGAGCGCGAGCCCCGGCGCGAAGGCGCCCTCGGCGGCGGCCGAGGCGGCCGGCTGGAGCGCGGCCTCGAGGTTGCCGGCGAGGAGGGCGACGCGAGCCTGGAGCGCGAGCGGCCACGGTCCGGCGCCCGCGCGCACAATGGCCGTCGTGGCGGTGCCCGCCTCCTTGCGCCCGAGCGCGAGCGCCGCGGAGGCGAGGTGCGCGTGGGAGGGGACGGCCTCGGCGCGGCCGGGCGCGACGAGGAGGTTCTCGATCTCCGCCTCGGACTCCGCCTGGCGGTAGTCGAGGAACAGCATCCCGAGCGCGAACGCGCGGACGCTCGCGCCGACGATCGGGTCGAGCTGGGCGATCGGCTGGAGCTTGTACGCGGCGTCGCGGTAGCCCGCGGCGGTGTCGAGCCGGAGCAGCGCGTCCGCCTGGGTGAGGGCGGCCGCGACCACCTTCTTGCGGTGGTGGGCGCGATAGGCGAGGAGCCCGCCGCCGATCACGAGCGCGACGGCGGCCACCGCCGCGAGCTTCAGGGCGAGGGTCCGCGGCGCGCGACCTCCACCCCCGGAGGGGTGATCGGTCAGCTCCGCGGGGGCGTCGTAGGCGAGATCGTCGGCCGGGTCGATCTCTTCGAGCGCTTCGTCGGGCGCGTTCGGCTTGGGCATGTCGAAGAAAAAAAGCCCGCGCTTTGGGGGCGCGGGCGCGAAAGGAGTGGTTCGGGGCGCTGCGCGCCGCTCCGGCTACCCGCCCTTGGCCTCGCGCTCATCCTCGCGCGCGACGCCCGACAGCACGTCATTGACCGAAGGGAAACGCATGATCTCGCCGCGGGCGATCCGCCAGGCCTGCTGGACGATCCACGAGAGCGACCGATCCTGCCGGTTCGCCTCCGTCTGGATCTCGTTCAGCATGTCCTCGGGGAAGTAGAGCGACTGCTTGCGCTTGTCGGTGCCTGCCATCGACGCTCCGTCTTTGTGGGGAAAACGTTGTCGTTGTACGATGTTCGGGGGAGCCTGGTCAAGGAATGGTCGCGCACACCGCAGCCGGCGTCGGGTCGCGCGATCCGTTCGCGCACACGCTGCGTTCGGGCCAGAAAAGAGGAGAGCCGGCATTGCTGCCGGCTCTCCGTGGGCCCAGAGGGGGAGGGGGGGGACCCCTAGGCCCAGCGCCAATAAGTTGTCGTCGATCCCTCTCCCGTCAACTTCCGGACCCGAACATCTCATTCCCGCTCGTTAAACGCAATACTTCGCGGGGGTTGAGCTCTCGAGCCGCTTCCCTCCTCCGGAGTCCAGAACTGCGCGTCCCACTGCCCTATTCCCCGGGACCCGCGCGGAGCTGCTCCCTCCGTCAGCCATAATATAAGGGCCCCCTGAGCCGGCGCTCGCTTCCATGCGCAAAAATCGACTCGATCCCTACGAAGGTGCCGTCCTCGACACGGTGCGGCGCCGCCGGCTGGCCGGATCCGCGGACGCGGTCCTCGTCGCGCTGTCCGCCGGGCCCGACTCGACCGCGCTCGTCGCCGCGATGGCGGCGCTCCGGGATCGCGGCGCGATCGCGCAGGTCCACGCGCTCCACGTCGACCATGGGCTCAGGCCTGGCGGCGCGGAGGACGCCGCGTGCGCCGCGGCGGCGTGCGCCCGGCTCGGCGTTTCGTTCGACTCGGTGAAGGTCCGCGTGCACCCCGGGAACGTGCAGGTCGAGGCGCGGCGCGCGCGCTACGCTGCGCTGCGGGACGCCGCCGCCCGGCTCGGCGCGACGCGCATCGCGACCGGACATACGCGCACCGACCAGGCGGAGACGGTGCTCCTCCGGCTCCTCCGCGGGGCGGGGGCGCGCGGCCTCGCCGGCGTCCCTCCGCGGCGCGGTGCGATCGTCCGTCCGCTCATCGACCGCGCGCGTGCCGAAGGGCTCGCATACCTCGGTCGCGTCGGCATCGCATGGCGGGAGGACCCGACCAACGCCACGCCGAAGTACGCCCGCAACCGTCTCCGGCTCTCCGCCTGGCCCGCGCTCCTCGCGCTCGCGCCGGCGGCCGAGCGGGCGCTCGCTCGCACGGCCGATCTCTCGAGGTCCGACGAGCGCGCCCTCGCCGCGCGGGCGAAGGAGGTCGCCCCGTCGGGGGCCTCGGTGGACCTCGCCGCCCTCTCCGTCGCGCCCCTCGCGGTCCGGCGGCGTGTCGTGCGTCGGCTCTGGCGCGCGGCGGGCGGCTCGCCGTCGCGGCTCGAGGCGGGGCACGTCGATGCGGCGCTCGCGCTCACTCGCCGCCGCGGACCGGGCCTTGTCACGCTCGCCCGCGGGCTCGAGGCGCGGTGCCGCTACGGTAAGCTCGAGGTCGCGCCGCGCGCGGCGGTGCAGGCGCGCCTGCCGGACGCCGTCTCGGCCGGGGGCCCGGGCCGCTATCCCGTCCCCGCGCACGGGATCGTCGTCGAGATCGTGGCCCGCGACGCGGAGGCGGTGCCGTGGCCGCTCGCGCTGCGAACGCGCCGCCCCGGCGACCGGTTCCGCCCCGAGGGTGGCCGCGGCTCGAAGACGCTCAAGCGCTGGCTCATCGACCACAAGGTGCCGCGCGAAGAGCGGGACGCGCTGCTCGTCGTCGCCTCCGGCGTGCGGGTTCTCGCGATCCCCGCGCTCGCTGCCGTCGCCGAGGGGCTCGGCCCGGCAGGGGCGGGCCTGACCGTCCGCCTCCAGGGCGGGACCTGACCCGCCTCCTCGGCCTGCAAAAGAGGGACAGGGCTGTTATACAGTCGGTCCCGGGAGCGGATGTGCGCCGGGCCGCGGGAGCCAGGAACACGTGGCGCCCGCCGGAGGTTCGGATCGCATCGACTCTTCCACGGAAGGGGAATACTGACCTTGCGACAGTCTCACAAGACGGCCCTGCTCTGGGTCTTCCTCATCGTGATGTTCATCGCGCTCTGGCAGCTGTTCCAGCAGCGCGGCCACGAGGCGAAGACCCTCAACTGGACGCAGTTCATGCAGAAGGTCGACGCGGGCGAGGTCCGTGACGTCCAGATCAAGGACCTCGACTACACCGGGACGCTCCGGGACAACTCGACGTTCCAGACCACCGGTCCGCTCGACGCCTCCGCGACGATCGCCGAGAAGCTCCGGGAAAAGGGCGTCACGCTCCAGTTCCAGAAGCCGGAGCAGTCCTCGCTCTGGGTGACGGTGCTGCTCCAGTACCTCCCCCTCGTCTTCCTGTTCCTCCTGTTCTTCTTCTTCATGCGCCAGCTGCAGTCGGGCGGCGGCAAGGCGATGAGCTTCGGGAAATCCCGCGCGAAGCTCATGACCGAGCACCACAACAAGGTCACCTTCGCCGACGTCGCCGGCATCGACGAGTCGAAGGACGAGCTCGAGGAGATCATCAACTTCCTCAAGGACCCGAAGAAGTTCACCCGGCTCGGCGGGCGCATCCCGAAGGGCGTGCTGCTCATGGGGCCCCCGGGCACCGGCAAGACGCTCCTCGCGCGCGCGGTCGCGGGCGAGGCGGGCGTGCCGTTCTTCTCGATCTCCGGGTCGGACTTCGTCGAGATGTTCGTCGGCGTCGGCGCCTCGCGCGTCCGCGACCTCTTCGAGCAGGGGAAGAAGAACGCGCCCTGCATCACCTTCATCGACGAGATCGACGCGGTCGGCCGCCACCGTGGCGCCGGCCTGGGCGGCGGCCATGACGAGCGCGAGCAGACGCTGAACCAGCTCCTCGTCGAGATGGACGGCTTCGAGTCGAACGAGGGCGTGATCCTCATCGCCGCCACGAACCGCCCCGACGTCCTCGACCCGGCGCTGCTCCGGCCGGGCCGTTTCGACCGGCGCATCGTGGTCCCGCGCCCCGACCTGAACGGCCGGCTCGGGATCCTCAAGGTCCACACCAAGAAGACCCCGCTCGACGTGACGGTGGATCTCCTCCAGATCGCGCGCGGCACGCCGGGCTTCTCCGGCGCGGACATCGAGAACCTCGTGAACGAGGCGGCGCTCTACGCGGCGCGCCGCAACAAGGAGAAGCTCGCGATCGACGACTTCGAGTTCGCGAAGGACAAGGTGATCATGGGCACCGAGCGGCGCTCGATGTTCATCTCCGAGAAGGAGAAGCGGAACACCGCCGTCCACGAGGGGGGGCACGCCCTCGTCGCGAAGATCCTCCCGGGCACGGACCCGCTCCACAAGGTCTCGATCATCCCCCGTGGCCGCGCGCTCGGCATCACCCAGCAGCTGCCCGAGGAAGACCGGCTCAGCATCAACCAGGAGTTCGCGCTCAACCAGGTCGCGATCCTGATGGGCGGCCGGATCGCCGAGGAGATCGTCTTCGACCAGAAGACCACCGGCGCCGGGAACGACATCGAGCGGGCGACCGAGCTCGCGCGGCGCATGGTGTGCGAGTGGGGCATGTCGAACCTCGGGCCCCTCGCCTACGGCAGGAAGGAGGGCGAGGTCTTCCTCGGCCGCGAGATGTCCCAGGTCCAGGGCTACTCCGAGCAGACGGCGCAGGAGATCGACGCCGAGGTCCACCGGATCGTGATCGAGCAGTACGCCCGGGCGAAGGTCGTGCTCGTCGAGCACCGGACGGTCCTCGACCGGATCGCCGCCGCGCTGATCGAATACGAGACGCTCGACGCCGCGGACGTGGACGTGCTCGTCTCCGGTGGGACGATCACCCGGGCGCCGCCCCCGAAGCCGCTCGCGACCGCGATCGCCGAGAAGAAGAAGGCCGTCGCGGAGCCCGCCGGCGCGGTGCCGGCGATCGGCAAGGCCTAGTGCCGCGTGGGTCGGGGCACTAGGGCGAGCGCGCCATGAGGCTGAAGATCGGGGCCAGGCTCTTCGACGGGCCTGGCCCCTTTCTCATGGGGGTCGTGAACGCGACCCCCGACAGCTTCTCGGACGGCGGCCGCTTCCTCGCCGCGGACGCGGCGGTGGAACGGGCCCTGCGCCTCGCGGACGAGGGCGCGGACCTCGTCGATCTCGGCGGCGAGTCCACCCGGCCCGGCGCGCCCCCGGTCCCCGCCGACGAGGAGATCCGCCGGGTCGTGCCCGTCGTCGAGCGGCTCAGGGCGCGCGGCTTTCCGCTGCCGATCTCGGTGGACACCTCGAAGGGCGCGGTCGCGCGGGCCGCGCTCGCGGCCGGCGCCGACCTCGTGAACGACGTCACCGGAATCCGCGATCCGGACCTCGGGCGGGCCGCCGCCGAGGCGAGGGCCCCGGTCGTCCTCATGCACGGGCGCGGGACGCCCGCCGACATGGCGTCGCGCGCCGTGTACGGCGACGTCGTGGCGGAGGTCGCCGCGGAGCTCTCCGAGGCGCTCGCGCGGGCGGCCGCGGCGGGGATCCCGGCGGACGCGACGATCCTCGACCCCGGGATCGGGTTCGCGAAGACCGCCGAGCAGAGCGTCGTCGTCCTCGCCCGGGTGGGCGAGCTGCGCCGGCTCGGCCGGCCCCTCCTCGTCGGCCCCTCCCGGAAGAGCTTCATCGGGAAGCTCACCGGCGCCCCCGTCGAGGACCGGCTCGCGGGCACGCTCGCCGCCGTGGTCCAGTGCGTGCTCGCGGGGGTCGAGCTCCTCCGCGTCCACGACGTCGCGGCGGCGCGCCAGGCAGCGCTCGTCGCGGCGGCGATCCGCGACGCCGCGGCCCCGCCGGGATCGCGCTAGACTGCCGCCCGCGACGCACCTTCTCCCCGCATGCGAATCCGCGAGACCGCGATGAAGACCTCCCGATCCGTGTCCCCGATCTCCGGCGCCCGCGCGAAGCGCGCCGCGGCGGCACGCCCGCCGGCCGAGCGCCGCCTCTTCGGGACCGACGGCGTCCGCGGCGTCGCGAACATCCACCCGATGACCGCCGAGATGGCGCTGCAGCTCGGCCGTGCGCTCGCCTACCTCGTCCGCAGCGGGCCGCACCGGCACCGCATCGTCGTCGGCAAGGACACCCGGCTCTCGGGCTACATGCTCGAGCAGGCGATCGCGTCCGGGATCTGCTCGATGGGCGTGGACGTCATGCTCACCGGCCCGCTCCCGACGCCGGGCATCGCGTTCCTGACCGAGTCGATGCGCGCCGACGCCGGCGTCGTGATCAGCGCGAGCCACAACCCGTACCAGGACAACGGCATCAAGTTCTTCTCGCGCGACGGCTTCAAGCTGCCCGACGAGCTCGAGCTCCAGATCGAGCGGCTCGTGCTCGAGGGCGGCGCCGACGACGAGGGCACCGAGGAGTTTCGCGCGCTCCGCCCCACCGCGACGCGGGTGGGGAAGGCGAAGCGGATCGACGACGCGATCGGTCGCTACATCGTGTTCCTGAAGTCCCTCTTCCCGAAGGACCTCACCCTCGACGGCCTCACCGTCGTCGTGGACTGCGCGAACGGCGCGGCCTACCACGTCGCGCCCGCGGTCTTCGAGGAGCTCGGCGCGAAGGTGATCCCGCTCGGGGTCGAGCCGGACGGCACCAACATCAACGCCGACTGCGGCGCGGTCCACCCGGAGGGGATGGCGAAGGCGATCGAGAAGCACGGCGCCGACCTGGGGCTCGCCCTCGACGGTGACGCGGACCGGGTGATCCTCGCCGACGAGCGCGGGCGGGTGGTGGACGGCGACGCGATCATGGCGCTCGTCGGGCGCGACCTCATCCGGCAGGGCACGCTCGCGAAGCGGACCGTGGTCGCGACCGTGATGTCGAACGTCGGGCTCGAGCGCGCGCTCGCGCCGGTGCGCGGCCGCGTGGTCCGCACCGCGGTCGGCGACCGTTACGTCGTCGAGGAGATGCGGCGGAGCGGCTACAACTTCGGCGGCGAGCAGTCGGGGCACCTCATCTTCCTCGACCACGTCACCACCGGCGACGGCGTCGCCGCCGCCCTGAACGTGCTCGCGGTGATGCAGCGCGAGCGGCGCCCGCTCTCCGAGCTCGCCCGCTGCTTCGACCCGGTGCCGCAGGTGCTCGTGAACGTCGCGGTGAGAGCGAAGCGGCCGATCGACGAGCTCCCCGCGGTCCGCCGCGCCGTCGCCGCCGTGGAGAAGGCGCTCGGCGCCGACGGCCGCGTGCTGGTCCGGTTCTCCGGGACCGAGAACAAGGCGCGCGTCCTCGTCGAGGGGCCGGACGCGAAGCGGATCCGGGCGCACGCCGAGGCGATCGCGGACGAGCTGAGGAAGGCTCTCTCCTAGCGCGCCTGCCGGAGCGGCGGATCCGCGCGAGCCCCGCGGTTCTGGGTTACATTCCGGACATGCCCGCTCGCCTCGGCGTCAACGTCGACCACGTCGCGACGCTCCGCCAGTCCCGCCGCACGCAGTACCCCGATCCCGTCGCGGCCGCGCTGCTCGCGGAGCTGGCCGGCGCCGACCAGATCACGATCCACCTGCGCGAGGACCGCCGCCACATCCAGGACCGCGACCTCCAGATCATGCGGAAGACGGTCACGACGCGGCTCAACCTCGAGATGGCCGCGACCCAGGAGATGGTGAAGCTCGCCTACGAGGCGAAGCCGGACATCGCGACGCTCGTGCCGGAGCGGCGCGAGGAGCTGACCACCGAGGGCGGGCTCGACGTCGTCTCCGGGCGCGACCCGATCCGCCGGGTGGTGAAGACCCTCCACGACGCCGAGATCCGGGTCTCGCTCTTCATCGACCCCGACCTCGACCAGGTGAAGGCCGCGCACCGCGCGGAGGCGGAGGTGGTGGAGCTCCACACCGGCCGCTACTGCGACGCGCGGCTCGCGTCGGATCGCGGCCGGGAGCTGTCCCGGATCGTGGACGCCTGCAAGGCCGCCTCGAAGCTCGGCCTCGAGGTCGCCGCCGGTCACGGGCTCAACTACCAGAACGTCGACCCCATCGCGCAGATCGCGGAGATCGAGGAGCTGAACATCGGGCACGCCATCGTGGCGCGCGCGGTGCTCGTCGGGTTCGAGCGCGCGGTGCGGGAGATGAAGGAGCTGCTCGCGCGGGCGCGGGCGTAGGGGCGGGGACGTGATCGTCGGGCTCGGGATGGACGTCGTGGAGGTCGCGCGGATCCGGCGGATCCTCGCAGGGCCCGCCGGCATCGCCCGGCGCTTCCTCGAGCGGTGCTTCACCGACGCGGAGCGGCGCCACTGCGACCGCTTCCGCGATCGTGCGGCGCGCTACGCCGCGCGGTTCGCCGCGAAGGAGGCCGCCTCGAAGGCGCTCGGGACGCCGCCCGGGATCGGCTGGCTCGACGTCGAGGTGGTCCGGCCGGAGGGCCCGCCGACGATCGTGCTCCGCGGCGCTGCGGCCGACGCCGCCGCGAAGGTGGGCGCGACCCGCACGCACCTGACGCTCACGCACGACGGCGGAATCGCGGCGGCCACGGTGGTGCTCGAGCGGGAGGCGCGGTGAGGCTCGTCGGCTCCGAGGAGATGCGCGCGATCGATCGCGCCGCGATCGACGACTTCGGGATCCCCGCGCTCACGCTCATGGATCGCGCGGGGCGCGGGGTCGCCGACGCCGCGGCCGAGCTCGCGGGTCCCCGCGGGCGGTTCGTCGTCGTGTGCGGCGGCGGGAACAACGGCGGCGACGGCTACGTCGCCGCGCGCCTGCTGCGCGCCGCGGGGCGCGACGCGCGGGTCATGGCGCTCGTGCCCGCGCACGTCCTCGCGCCCGACGCGCGGGCGGTGCGCGAGCAGGCGGAGCGCGCGGGCGTCCCCATCGACGACGGGGTGCTCTCGCCGCTCGCGGCGGGGGTGGGCGACGTGGTGATCGACGCGATCTTCGGGACCGGCCTCCGCCGGGCGCCCGAGGGGCTCTTCGCGGGCGCCATCGCCGCGATCGAGGCGGCGCGGGTGGGCGGGGCGCGGGTGCTCGCCGTGGACGTGCCGTCGGGGCTCTCCGCGGACACCGGCCGGCCGCTCGGCGCCTGCGTGCGCGCGGACCGGACCGTCACGTTCGCGTTCCTGAAGCGGGGCCTCGCGATCTACCCCGGGCTCGCGCTCGCGGGCGAGCTCACCGTGATCGACATCGGGATCCCGCCGCAGGCGGCGCGCCGCGTCCCGGTCGGCTGCGAGCTCCTCACCGAGGTCGAGGCGAAGGTGCTCGTCCCGCCGCGCGCGCCAGAGGCGCACAAGGGGGACGCGGGGCGGCTCCTCGTCATCGCCGGATCGGCCGGGAAGAGCGGCGCGGCGCACCTCGCGCTCCTCGGCGCGCTCCGCGGCGGCGCCGGGCTCGTCACCCTCGCCGCGCGCCCGGAGGTGCTGCCGCTCGCGCTCGCGGGCCGGCCCGAGGCGATGAGCCTCTCGCTCCCCGGCGACGGCCCGCTCGGCAAGGCCGACCTCGCCGCGCTCACCGCCGCGGCGCGGGAGGTGGACGCGCTCGCGATCGGCCCCGGGATCCCCCGCGGTCCGGAGACGGCGGAGCTCCTGAGGACGCTCCTGCACAAGGCAGGCAAGCCGGCGGTGGTGGACGCCGACGGGCTGAACGCGCTCGCGGCCGAGCCGGGCCTCCTTGCGGGCCTCGGCGCGCCGCTCCTCCTCACGCCGCATCCCGGCGAGATGGCGCGCCTCTGCGGAACGACCATCGCCGAGGTGCAGGCGGACCGGATCGGCGTCGCGTCGGCGAAGGCGCACGAGTGGAAGGCGACGGTGCTCCTGAAGGGAGCGCGGACCGTGGTCGCCGATCCCGAGGGGCCGCCCGCGATCATCCCGACCGGCAACCCGGGGCTCGCGACGGGCGGGAGCGGCGACGTGCTCACCGGGCTCTGCGGCGCGCTCCTCGCGGGTGGGCTGCCGCCGGAGGCCGCCGGGCGCGTCGGCGCGTGGGTGCACGGCCGGGCGGGCGACCTCGCCGCCGCGCGGCACGGCGAGCGCGGCCTCGTCGCCGCGGACGTCGGCGACCTCCTCGGCGCGGTCTGGGCGGAGTGGGGCCGGTGAAGGAGCGGCGAGTCCGGCTCGTCACGTCGTCCGCACGGGCGACCCACGGGCTCGGAACGCGGCTCGGCCGGCTCCTCGCGCCCGGCGACGTCGTGGCGCTCGTGGGCGACCTCGGCGCGGGGAAGACCCAGCTCGTGCGCGGCGCCTGCGCCGGGGCGGGCGTCCCCGAGTCGGAGGTCTCGTCGCCGAGCTTCGCGATCGTGGCGACCTACGCCGGACGGATCCCGGTGCACCACGCGGATCTGTACCGGATCGCCGACGTGGACGACCTGTACGGGACGGGCTTCGGCGACCTGGTGGGCGGGGAGGGCGCGCTGCTCGTCGAGTGGGCGGACCGGATCCCCGCGGCGCTCCCGGACGAGCGGCTGACCGTCACGCTCGCGCACGACGCGAGGAGGCCGGAGGTGCGGCACGTCGAGATCGTCGGGACGGGAGATCGGGCCGCGGAGCTGGCGGGGAAGCTCGCGCCGCGGTCGAGGTCGAGGTCGAGGTCCACGTCCACGTCCAAGTCCAAGTCCAAGTCCAAGTCCAAGTAGTCCCCGTAGATCCCTTTCCGCGTTCGTGCGTTCCTCGCGGAAAGGAGAACCCCTTCCATGCGCGCACTCGTCCTCGGCTCCCTCCTCCTCCCGATCCTCACCCTCGCCGCACCCGCCGCGGTGAAGGCGCCGTCGCGAATCGACGCGGTCACCGTCTACCGGACGGGCGCCCGCGTCACCCGCGGCGCCCAGGTCGAGCTCCCTGCGGGCCCGGTCCGAATCCTCCTCGACGGCCTCCCCGACTCGATCGACGACGACTCGCTCCGCGTCGAGGGGAAGGGCAGCGCGAAGGCGCGCGTCTTCGGCGTCACGGTCGAGCGCGTCACCGCGCAGGAGGCGGCCGCGGCCGAGGCGCTCGCCGCGGAGGAGCGGCTCGAGAAGCTGCAGGACGAGGATCGCGCCCTCGACGACCGCGTCCAGGCGGAGAAGGCCCGGCTCGAGTTCGTGCGATCGCTCCGCTCGACCTACTCGGAGGAGCGCGCGAAGAACCTCGCGGTTCGCGGGGTGCCGGCGAAGGAGTGGGCCGAGCTCGTCGGCTTCGTCGCCTCGGAGACCGCCAGCGCGACCCAGGAGATCCGCAAGGCGGAGGCAGGCCGGCGCGAGCAGGCGCGCAGGATCGCCCAGGCGCGCGCCGACCTCGACAAGGTGCAGGCGAAGCGCGGGACCACGACCAAGACGGTCACGATCGAGGTCGAGGCGGAGCGGGCGGGGAGCTTCGACGTCGCGCTCTCGTACGCGGTCGGCGCGGCCGGCTGGCAGCCGGTCTGGGACGCGCGGCTCCTCCCGGACGCCGGGACGATGGAGCTCGCGTTCCAGGGCTCCGTCTGGCAGCGGACCGGCGAGGACTGGAAGGAGGTGGCCCTGTCGGTCTCCACCGCGCAGCCCGCCCGCGGCCTCTACGTCCCGACGCTCGACCCGCGGTATCTCACCCGCTACGAGCCGCCCCGCCCGATGCCGTACAGGGCCGCGCCCGGCCGTGCGGCGGCCCAGGCCGCCCCCGCCCCGCAGCTGGAGGCGAAGCGAAAGGCGATCGCGGAGGAGCCGGAGGAGCAGGTCGTCGCGATGGACGCCGCGTCCGCGACGGTCGAGCAGGGGCTCCTCTCCGCCTCGTTCTCGACCTCGCGCCGCGAGACGGTGGACGGCTCGGGCCAGGCCCGCAAGGTCCCGCTCGCGCGCTTCCCGATGAAGGCGCAGATCGTCCGCATCTCGGCGCCGCGGGTCGAGGGCGCCGCCTTCCTCACCGCGAAGGCCGTGAACGAGACGGGCTTCCCGCTCCTTCCTGGCGCGGTCGGCGTCTACGTCGGCGAAGAGTTCGCCGGGCGCACCGCGCTCCCGGCGACGCCGCCCGGCGGCGAGCTCGAGCTCGCCTTCGGCGCGGACGGCCGGATCGAGGTCGATCGCAAGGTGATCGAGCGGCGCCGCGAGTCGGCGGGCCTCGTCACCAAGGACGAGGTCTACCGGTACCGCGTCCGCATCGGCGTGAAGAACCGGTACGCGAACCCGGTCGCGGTGAGGCTCCTCGACCTCGTGCCGGTCTCCCGGGACGAGAAGATCCAGGTGAAGCTCCTGGACGGCTCCACCGGCTGGACCCGCGAAGATCCCGAGCGCCCGGGCGTGAAGATCTGGGAGCTATCGCTCGGCGCGCGCGAGGAGAAGGTCGTCGAGCTGCGGTACGAGGTCCGCTATCCTCGCGACTTCCCGATCGCGGGCCTGGAATAGCTGGCGGGCGCGGTCGGGCTCGTCAGCGCCGCACCACGCCGCGCCCGTCCTCCGTCCCGACGAACCCGCCCTCGGGGATCTCCTCCCACGGCGCCTGGCCGATCTGCTCGCTCGCGACCACGAACGAGTGCCGCGGCCCGGCGTCGGTGGAGAGGTGGAGCGGCTTCCCGAGCCGCGTCGCCGCGAGGAGCCGGCCGTCCGAGACGAGGAGGTTGAGCGTCGTCGGGCTCTCCGCGTGCGGGTCGGCGATGCGCGTCACCGCCTCGGTCGCGTCCGCGAGCGCCCGGCGGACCTGTTCCAGCGCCGCGTCGTGCAGCGAGGCGCGCGCCCTCAGGCGCGAGAGGAACAGGTAGAACACCCGCTCGCTGTCGGTCTCGCCGCGCACCTCGCGCCGGAGGTCGGGATCGACCTCGGCGAGGATCGCGTCGCGCACCGCCTCGACCTTCTTCCAGCGGGCGACCGTCCCGTTGTGGGCGAAGAGCCAGCGCCCGTGGTGAAACGGGTGGGTGTTCTCGGCCGTGATCGCCCCGATCGACGCGTCGCGCACGTGCGCGAGGACCACCGTCGAGCGTGCCGCGGCCGCGGCGTGGACGAACGCGTCGTCCTCGTGCGCAGGGAGGAGCCCCCGGCGGAGCACCGGGCGTCCGTTCTCGTACCAGGCGACGCCCCAGCCGTGCGGGTGCTTGTGCGACTGGAACCGGAGCGCGTTGTGCTCCGAGCAGAGGGGGATCGAAGGGTCGAAGCCAGCGTGGGCGTGCTGGCCGAAGAGGCGGCACATCGAAGCGGATTCTAGCCCCCTCTCACGCCCGGCGCCCGCTCTCACCGCGCCGGACCGCCGCCCCGACGAGGTGCGCGAGCCGGAGCGCCTCCGGCACCTCGCCCCGATCGGTCAGCCGTGCGAGCGCGTCCGCCACCGCGGCGGGCGCTGCCCCCGCGACCTGGAAGGTGAACCGCCCGACCGTGTGCACCGCCCCCGCCGCCTGCAGCAGGGCGAGCCGCCGCTCCGCGCTCGGGAGCCGTCGGATCGCGCGCCCCATCGCGGCGAGGTCCGGGGGCCGGCGCATCACGGCCACGCACGGCCTCCGGAGCGTCGCCGCGAGCGCCGGGAGGTCGACGAGGTTCAGGCCCCCGAACGAGAGCCCGTCGAGGAGCACGAGGTGGAGCTGGGGGAGGAACTTCCCGCCGACGAGCAGCCGCGAGATCGCCGCGGTCGCGTTCCACCCGTCCTGCCGGAGGCGCCCCCAGACGAGCCCTTCGAACCGCGTGTCCGCGCAGACCACGCCGGCCACCCCCACGTCGCCACGCCGCCGCCGCACGAACGGCGCGTCGTCGAAGCCGATGGCCCGGAGCGTCCGGCCCGGGGGAGGGAAGGGACCCTTCGTCACAGCGTCGCCTGGAACGGCTCGCGCAGCGGCGCGAGCCCGCCGCGCCCGGCGAGGTCGAGCCACGACACCTGCACCCGCCGGCCCGACACCTCGAGCACGGCCGCGCAGCGCGGGAGCGTGAACCGCCGCGGTCCGGCAGAGCCCGGGTTCACGAAGAGCGTCCCCCCGACCACCGCCGCGACCGGGCGGTGCGAGTGGCCGCTCACCACGAGGTCGGGCCGGGCCTTCGCGATCGCCGCGGCGAGCGGCTTCGGGCGGTGCTCCGGCCGGCCCGCGTCGTGGACGACGAGGGCGGTGAGGGCGCCGAGCGCCACCCTCTCGAGCTCCGGGAGCCGCCCGAGCGAGGTCCCCGCGTCGCAGTTTCCGCGGACCGCGGTGACCGGCGCGATGGCGCCGAGCTCGACGAGCACGTCCTCGCCCACGACGTCCCCCGCATGCAGGACGAGGGCGCAGCCCTCGAGCGCCTCGAAGAGGAGCGGATCGACGAGCCCGTGGGTGTCCGAGACGAGGCCGACGCGCACGGCCTCTACCTACAGTCGACCGCGGCTCCCGGCAACGCCTGGTGCACGATCCGGCCGCGCTTCACGACGGTCAGGGCGTGGTTCACCGCCATGTGCCAGGCGAGGTGCTCGACCGACGAGCAGCCCCACACCACGAGATCCGCCTCGCATCCCGGGGCGATGCGGCCGACGTCCCCGCGCCGCAGCGAGCGCGCGCCGCCCGCGGTGTAGGCCACGAGCGCCTCCGCGGGCGAGAGGCCGAGCTTCATGCATGCGAGCGAGAGCACGAGCCCGACGTTCTCGCTCATCGCGCTGCCCGGGTTGATGTTGGACGCGAGCGCGAGGGGCACGCCCGCCTGGAGGAGCTTGCGCGCCGGCGCCCACCGCTCGCCGCCGAGCGCGAGCGTCGAGAGCGGCAGGAGGCCGGCGACGACGCCCCCCTTCGCGAGCGCCTCGATCCCGGCGTCGTCCACCCACTCGAGGTGGTCGGCGGAGGCGCAGCCGAGCTCCGCCGCGAGCCTCGTGCCCCCCGAGGTCTTCAGCTGGTCGACGTGGAGGCGCGCCACGAGCCCGCGCGTGCGGGCCGCCTCGAGGATGCGCCGCGCCTCGGGCTCCGTGAACGCGCCCTCTTCGAGGAAGACGTCGCAGGACGCAGCCAGCTTCTCGCGCGCGACCCGCGGCACGAGCTTCTCGCAGAGCTCGCCGACGAACGCGTCGCGATCCTCCTGCCGCTCGGGCGGGACCGCGTGGGCGAGGAAGGTCGGGACGATCGTCACCTCGCGCCAGAGGAGGTGTCCGAGCTCGTGGATGATCCGGAGCAAGCGGAGCTCGGTCTCGGCGGTGAGCCCGTACCCGCTCTTCACCTCGATCGTCGTCACGCCCTGGGCGAGCAGGCGACGCGCGCGCGCGGCCGCGGTCTCGACGAGCGCCGCGTCGGGTGCCGCCTGCGTGGCGCGGGTCGTCACGCCGATGCCGCCGCCGGAGAGCGCGGTGTCGAGATAGCTCCGGCCCGACGCGCGGAGGGCGAACTCGCCCGCGCGCTCGCCGGCGAAGACGAGGTGGGTGTGCGAGTCGACCAGGCCCGGCGTCACGAGCGCGCCCCGCGCGTCGACGACCTTCGCGTCCTCGTGGTCCACCGCTGCGTCGAGGTCGCGATCAGGGCCGACCCAGACGATCCGGCGCTCGTCCACCGCGACGGCGCCGCCCGGCAGGATGCTCGCGTCGGACGCGCCGCGATCGCAGCGCGCGACGGTCGCGTTGCGGACGAGCAGGCTGGCCTTCGGGCGGAGGTGCTTGGGTGCGGGCATCCGAGGTGCGTCCCGGCCGCTGACGGGCCCATTGATACCGCGAAGCGGGGCGGCGCGCCGCAGCGGACTCGATGCGCCGCTGGCGCGGCGGAAAGTCGCGTGGAACCGCGGCGCCCGGGTACACTCCCCGCCGTGCGAGACCGGCTCTTCATCTCCGCGATGCGGCTCGTCCCGAAGAACGTGCTCTCCCGCGTCGCCGGCGCGCTCACCCGCTGGCACGCGCCCGCGCCGGTGCGGCACGCCGCGATGCGCGCGTTCGCCCGGCGCTACGGCATCGACCTCGGCGAGAGCCCGGACCTCGAGGTCTACCGGACCTTCGGCGAGTTCTTCGCGCGCCCGCTCCGCCCCGGGCTCCGGCCGATCGCGCCGGGCGACGACGTGCTCGTCTCGCCCGTGGACGGGACGGTGAGCGAGGTCGGGCTCTCCGCGAGCGGGCGGCTCGTCCAGGCGAAGGGGATCGAGTACTCCCTCGCCGCGCTCCTCGCCGACGACGCCCTCGCCTCGCGGCTCGCGGGCGGGACCTTCGCGACGATCTACCTGTCGCCGCGCGACTACCACCGGATCCACTTCCCGGTGGGCGGGAAGATCCTGGGGTGGCGCTACGTCCCGGGCCGCCTCTGGCCGGTGAACCCCGCCTCGGTGAAGAACGTCCCCGGGCTCTTCGCGGTGAACGAGCGGCTCGTCACGGTGCTCGACACGCCGCTCGGCCGCTGCGCCGTCGTGGCGGTCGGCGCCACCGTCGTCGGCCGCGTCCACGCCTTCTACGACCCGACCGTCCCGCACACGAACCTCCCGGGCGCCGCGCCGCGCCGGCACGACTACGGCACGCCGCTCCCGGTCGAGAAGGGGCAGGAGCTCGGGTGCTTCGAGATGGGCTCGACGGTCATCCTCGCGCTCGAGCCCGGCCGCGCGCGGCTCGACCCGCGCCTCGCGCCAGGCGTCCGCGTCCGCGTCGGTGAGCCGATCGGCGGGGCCGGGTCGGCGACGCGTGCCTAACTCCAAGTGACGTTGACGCAGAGGGGACGGGACGCGGTGACCCTGGGTCAACTCGACCCCTCGGCGTCCCGCGGCCGCAGGTCGCCCGTAACGCTCCTTATTCCGAGGGCTTGAGAGGCGGGAGGTCCGCGCAGCCCGGGTCACCCTTTGGCCTGGGGGTTGCGAGAGGACCACCCATGACCCGCCCGTTCACGCCCCTCCGCGTCGCGCTCGGCCTCGCCGCAGCACTCGCCGCCTGCGGCCGCCCGTCGGCGCCCCAGGTCGCCGACCACCGGGACGCGTTGCTCGCGAACGGCGACTTCGAGCTCGACGCGATCGGCGCGACGCCGCCCTCCGGCTGGACGCTGCTCAACTACCTGAACGCGACGGGGGTGAGCGGCACCGCGAGCGCTCCGCCGTCGTCCTTCTCGGCGCTGAACCTCTCCGGCCTCGGCACGGCCGCGAACGAGACCTACGTCGTCGGGGGCGCGGCGCTCTCGCAGGTCGATCCCGACCTGGGCGCCGGCCAGTCGTTCCGGTTCCCGGCCTACGGCCAGCGCGCCGCCCGCGTGAACTACCGCGACGCGACCACGAACGGAAAGAACCGGAACGCCAACGTCCTCCGCCAGTCGATGACGACGAGCCTCGGCGACGTCGACCCGGTGGACGGGCAGATCCACGTCCGCTTCGCGATCGCGCCGGTGCTCGAGAACCCGGCGCACGCCTTCAACCAGCAGCCGTTCTTCTACGTCGAGCTGTCGAACCAGACGCGGGGCACGACGCTCTTCAGCGGCTTCAACGTCGCCGGGCAGGTCGGGGTCCCCTGGCACACCACGACGAGCGTCGCGACCGGGAACGCGACGCAGTGGCTCGACTGGCAGCTCGTCGACATCTCGCCGGCGAGCGGCGCGCTTGCCGTGGGCGACGTCGTGCAGCTCACCATCGTGGCGTCGGGCTGCGAGCTGGGCGGCCATTTCGGGCGCATCTACGTGGACGGCTTCGGCGCGTCGATCCCCGGCCCGTACGTCTCCGCGAGCGCGGCGCAGTCCGTCGCGGCGGGCGGGACCCTCACCTACACGATCCGATACGCGAACGGCGGGACGAGCCAGGCCCTCGGCGCCCAGATCAACCTGGTGACGCCTCCGCAGACCACCTTCGCGTCGGTGGGCGGCATCGCCGGCTGCACCACGCCCGCCGCGAACGCCGCGGGCACCGTCTCCTGCCCCCTCGGGACGCTCGCGGCGGGCTCGTCCGGCTCGTTCACCGTGACCGTGAACGTCTCGTCGTCCGCGACCGGCTCGATCGTCAACGGAAACTACGCGATCAGCGCGATCGGGAACCCGACCCTGCTCGGCGCGAAGGTCACGACCTCGGTCCTCGGGTCGAGCGCGAAAACGGCGGACATCGTGGTCGTGAAGACCGCGAGCGTCACCTCGGTCAAGCTGGGCGACGTGTTCAGCGATACGGCCGTGCCCCCCACGCCGCTCTACACGATCACCGTCACGAACAGCAGCCGGACCGACCAGATTCGCAGCTCCCTGGGCAAGAGCTTCACCCTCACGGACGCGATCCCCGCGCAGCTCGCCGGCGTCAACTTCAAGTGGATCTGCAGCGTCACGAACGACGGATCCGGCGTCGCGACTGCTGGCGGCGTCACGAAGTGCCGGGATCAGGGCGGGCAGGCGGGCTACACCGGCACTGGGCACAGCATCTCCCTCAGCCCGCGCCTCGGGTACGACAACGGCACGAGCGGCGGCGGGCAGATCACGATCAAGGTGTACGGGACCGTCTCCGCCAGCTCCGGGACGATGATCAACACCGCGACGGCGTCGGCGCCGAGCGGGATCACCGATCCGAACCTCGCGAACAACAGCTCCAGCGTCTCGCTCCCGATCGGGACTCCGCGCACGCTCACCTTGAACAAGAATGGGACCGCCTACGGCACGGTGACCTCCGCGCCCGCGGGGATCTCCTGCGGGACCTCGTGCAGCGCGACCTCGGCCACGTTCGTCAGCGGGACCCAGGTGATCCTGAACGCGTCCCCGGTCGCCGGGGCGGCCTTCGCCGGCTGGAGCGGCAACGTCCCCGCCTCCTGCACCGGGACCCCGGCGCCGACGAGCTGCACGCTCACGATCCCGGCCTCCGACCCGACCATCGCCGCCAGCTTCGCCGCGCCGCCCGTCCCGGCGGCCCCCGCCGCGGTCTACGCGTACGGCGGCAGCGGCCAGCTCGCGCCCATCTCGACCGCCTTCGCGAGCCCGCTCGCGGTGCTCGTCACCGACGCGAGCGGGACGCCGGTCCCCGGCGCGACCGTCACCTTCACGGCGGTCCCCGCGTCCGGCGGCGCCTCCGCGACGACCGCCTCGACGGCGGTGACGACGAGCGCGGGGATCGCGCAGGTCTCCGCGACCGCCAACGCGATCCCGGGGACCTACACGGTCCAGGCCACGGTCGGCGGCGTGGGTCCGGCGACGTTCACGCTCACCAACGTCGGGCCGCCCGCGTCCATCACCTACGTCAACGGGGGCTCGGCGACCGACCCGCAGGTCGCCCCCATCGGCACGCCGTTCGCGTCGCCGCTGCTCGCGATCGTGCGCGACGCCGCCGGGAACGCCGTCCCCGGCGTCACCGTGACGTTCACCGTGGTGCCCGTCGGCGGCGCCGCCGCGACGCTGACGAGCGGCGCCTCGAGCGGGTCCACCGTGACCGCCGTGACGGACTCGTCGGGGATGGCGAGCGTCACCGCCGCCGCAGACGCGACGGTCGGCGCGTATACGGTGACTGCCTCGGTCGGCGGGGTCGCGACCCCCGCGACCTTCCAGCTCCAGAACGTGACGAGCGGCCCCGCGGCCGTGTACGTGGTGAGCGGGTCGCCGCAGGTCACGCTGACGAGCAGCGCCTTCGGCAGCGCGCTGGTCGCCGTCGTCGCCGACGCCGCGGGCAACTCCCTCTCCGGAGTGACGGTCACCTTCACCGTGCAGCCCGCGGCGAGCGGCGCGACCGCGACGCTGTCGGCCGGGACCGCGGTCACCAACGCCTCGGGGCTCGCCAGCGTCACCGCGACCGCGAACGGCACGGGCGGGGTGTACACGGTCACCGCCTCCGCTCCCCCGGCGACCCCCGCAGCGACCCCCGCGACGTTCACCCTCACGAACGACGCCGGGTACTCCATCCAGGTCCAGAGCGGCAGCCCGCAGGCGGCGACGGTCGGGACGGCGTTCATCTTGCCGCTCCAGGCCCTCGTCCTCGACGGGACCGGGACGGCCGCGAGCGGCCTCACCGTCACGTTCCAGGCGCCCGCGACGGGCGCGACCGCGGCGCTGTCGGCCGGGACCGCGGTCACCAACGCCTCGGGGGTCGCGGCGGTCACGGCCACGGCGAACGGGATCTCCGGCAGCTACGCGGTGGCCGCGACGACCCCGAACGCGCCGACGCCCGTCGCGTTCAACCTCTCGAACCAGTGCACCGCGAGCACGCAGTGTTCCAGCACGGCGCCGATCTGCGACGGGACGAGCCACGAATGCACGGCGTGCGCGAGCGACGCCGCCTGCACCGCGAAGAGCGGCGCGACCCCGTACTGCGACTCCTCTGGCGCGTGCGTGGCATGCCGCACCGACTCGCAGTGCAGCGGGACGAGCCCCGTCTGCAGCCAGGCGACGAGCACCTGCTCGCCGTGCTCCACCGACGCGCAGTGCGCGAACAAGGACTCCACGGTCCCGTTCTGCCTCGGGACCGGGGCCTGCTTCCCCGGCTACGCGCTCGTCCCGTCTTCCAGCGCGGGGGGCGCGGTCGATCCCGCCGGGGTCCAGACGGTCGGGCCCGGAGGCACGGCCACGTTCACGTTCACTCCCGCCACGGGCCAGCACGTCGCCGACGTCGCCGTGGATGCCGCCTCGGTCGGGACGACCGCGACCTACACGTTCACGAACGTCCAGGCGTCGCACACGGTCGCCGTGACCTTCGCCGTGGACACGTTCGAGATCGGCGCCTCTGCGGGCGCCGGCGGGACGATCGCGCCGTCCGGCGTGCAGATCGTGAGCTACGGGGGCTCGCGCTCGTTCGCGATCGCGCCGGCGACTGGCCACCACGTCGCCGACGTCGTGGTGGACGGCGCCTCGGTCGGTCCGGTGACGAGCTACGGCTTCACGAACGTCACGGCCGCGCACACGATCGCCGCGAGCTTCGCGGCGGACACGTACGCCATCACCGTCTCGAGCTCGGGCAGCGGCACGATCTCCTGCCCCGCCACCGTCGCGTACGGCGACTCGGCCACCTGCACCATCGCGCCGTCCGCCGGGTGGGTGCTCGCCGCCCTGACGGACGACCTCGCGGACGTCACCGGGCAGGTCGT